>CAYJOA010000107.1:0-15067 GCA_964371495.1 uncultured Rubrivivax sp. | reverse complement strand
CGCTGAGTTTGGGGCGGTCGGCCATGGCGTGATTGGACCATGGCCGGCGCGGCCGCACGCCGTAGGTCGGCAACGGTTATCGTGCGCGCTGGCATCCGTGGACGGGCCCATGTCGCTTCGCACTCTCTTCGTTTGCTGCCTGCTGTGGCTGGCCGCGGTAGCGGCCGCGGCGTTGCCGGCAGCCGTGCAAGCCGAACTCGACGCGGCCGTGCGTGTCCACGAGGCCGGCGACATGGCTGCGGCGCGCCGCGCCTTCGAGTCGCTGGCCCGGCGCGAGGTGGCCGCGGCGCAATACAACCTGGCCGTGATGCACCTGCGCGGCGAGCTGCCCCGGCCCGACCTGGCGTTGGCGCAGGCCTTGTTGTCGCGCGCCGCGAGCCGCGGCTTCGTGACGGCACAACTGGCGCTGGCGCAGGGCCTGGAAAACGGCGACCTCGGTGCACGCCAGCTGGCGCTGGCGCACGTCTGGTACGAGCGCGCGGCTGCCGCGGGCAGCGTCGAGGCCCAGCTCGCGATGGGCACCGCGCACTACCTCGGCCGCGGCCTGCCCAAGGACCCGGCACGCGCCGTGCACTGGTTCCGCCAGGCCGCCGAGGGCGGCGACGTCGGTGCGATGTACCTGCTGGCGTCGATGTTCGAACAGGGCGACGGTGTCGCGCGCGACCTGCGGCTGGCACGCTACTGGTACGAGCAGGCAGCGCGCGCCGGCGACGCCGCCGCGCCGGGCAAGGTGCAAGAGCTGGACAGGCGTCTGGCCGCGCCGCCGGCCTGAGCCCCGGCCGTCACGGGGCCGGCCTTACAGCACGACCTTGACCAGCGGGTGCGTGCTCAGCGTGCGGTACAGCTCGTCGAGCTGTTCGCGGCTGGTGGCGGTGACGGTGATCGTCAGCCCCAGGTACTTGCCGCCCTTGCTGGGCCGGCGCTCGATGGTGCCGGCGTCGAAGGCTGGGTCGAACTGGCGCGCCACGGCCACCACTGCGGCCTCGAAGCCAGCGGCGTGCACGCCCATCACCTTGATCGGAAAGGCGCTGGGGTAGGGGATCAGGCTGTCCTTGCCCGCCGCGGCCGTCACAGCGACATCGTCTGCTTGGCCTGCTGGTAGGCCTCGTACAGCCGCGCGTACACCGGTCCCGGCTTGCCGCGCAGCGCGCCGTGGCCGACCCCTTCGCCGTCGATGCGCGTCACCGGCAGGATCTCCTTGGTGGCCGAGCTCAGCATCACCTCGTCGGCGGCCAGCACGTCCGCTTCGGAGATCGGGCGCAGGTTGTAGGCGATGCCGCATTCTTCGCACAGCTCGCGCAGCAGTTCGACGCGTATGCCTTCCAGCACATGCTCGCTCTTGGGCGGCCCCAGCAGCGCGCCCTCGTGCGCGATCCAGACGTTGCTGGCCGCGGCTTCGGTGAGCCAGCCGTCGCGGAACATGATCGTCTCCAGCGCGCCGTGGTCGGCCGAGATCTGCCGCGCCAGCACGTTGCCCAGCAGGCTGATGCTCTTGATGTCGCCACGCTCCCAGCGGAAGTCGCGCGCGGTGACGCAGGCCACGCCCTGGTGGCGCATCTCGGCGGTGGCCGGCTTCATGGGGTTGACCATCATGAACACGGTGGGCGTCAGCCCCGGCGGCATGACGTGGTCGCGCTTCGCGACGCCGCGCGTGACCTGGAAGTAGACCAGCAGGTCGTCGCTGCCGGTGGCGTCGGCTGCCGCGGCCACCAGGCGGCGGCTCAAGGCCAGCCATTCGTCGTGGCCGTGCGGATTGGCGATGCGCAACTTGGACAAGGAGCGGTTCAGGCGCGCCATGTGCTCGTCGAAGCGGAACAGGCGCCGGCCGTAGACCGGCACCACCTCGTAGACGCCGTCGCCGAAGATGAAACCGCGGTCGAGCACGCTGACCTTGGCCTGCGAGATCGGCGTGAATTCGCCGTTGAGGTAACACAGCAGATCGTTCATGTGCATGGGCCCGTTGCTGCGCGGGATTGTGTCACGCAGGGGTTGCTGCAGCGGCGCTGGCGCGGCAGCTCGCCTGAGCGCACGCAGGCCGTGCCCGCACGGGCAGGAACTAGCGGATCCAGAGCCGGATGGCGTCCCAGGCGCGGCCGAGCATGCCGGCCAGGCCGATCGGCTCGAGCACCACCAGCGGCACCGTCGCCACCGCCGTGCCGGCCGCGGTGGTGACCTTGATGCTGCCCACGCGCTGGCCCTGCGTCAGCGGTGCCAGCAGCGGGTCGGTGCGTTCGACCACGGTCCTGAGCTTGCCGCCTTCGCCCTTGGGCACGGTGACGAAGAGTGCACCCGGTGCGCCGAGCCGGGCCTGCGACTTGTCGCCCTTCCACACCGGCACCGTGGCCACCGCCTGGTCGGCGTCGAACAGGCGCACCGCGTCCCAGGCCTGCCAGCCCCAGTTGAGCAGCTTCTGGCTTTCGGAGGCACGCGCCTCGCGCGAGGCCGCGCCCAGCACCACGCTCAGCAGGCGGCGTGTGCCGTTGGGCATCTGGCGCACGCTGCTCGTCACCAGGCACCAGCCGGCGGCGGCGGTGTAGCCGGTCTTCATGCCGTCGACCGTGGGGTCGCGGCCGAGCAGCAGGTTGCGGTTGTCCTGCTTGATGTTGTTGTAGGTGTACTGCCGCATCGCGTAGATGGGGTGGAAGTCCGGATGCTCGGTGATGATCTTGGCCGCCACCAGCGCGACGTCGCGCGCGCTGCTGTAGTGGCCCGACTGGGTCATCCCGGTGACGTTCCTGAACTGCGTGTTCTTCAGTCCCCAGGCCTGGGCCTGGCGGTTCATCATCTCGACGAAGGACTCCACCGAGCCGGCCACGCCCTCGGCCAGCGTCACCGCTGCGTCGTTGCCGCTCTGCACGATCAGGCCGCGCAGCAGTTCGCTCACCTTGGGCGTCATCTTGGTGTCGATGAACATCACCGAGGCGCCGCCCTTGCGTTCGTTCCACGCCCGCACCGACACCGGCAGCGCCTGCTCGAGGTCGAGCTTCTTGTCGCGCACGGCGTTGAACACCAGGTAGGCCGTCATCAGCTTGGTCAGCGACGCCGGCTCGGCCTGGGCATCGGCGTCGCGTTCGGCGAGCACCTGGTTGCTGGCGAGGTCGATCAGGATGTACTGGCGCGCCGCGACTTCGGGCGGCTGCGGGGTCTGCGCGTGGGCGCTCAGAGCGCAGGCGGCAAGCAGCAGGGCAAGGAGGTGTTTCATCGGGTCTCGGGTCAATGGCGCGGGCGCCAGGCGCCCGTCACGATGTGCTTGAGCAGCGTCATCTGCCCATGGAAGAAGTGGCCGGCGCCGGGCACCACGGTCACGGGCAGGGCCTGCGGGCGTGCCCAGTCGAAGACGGCGGCCAGCGGCACCACGTCGTCGACCTCGCCGTGGATGACCAGCGTGTCGGCCGGCACGGCGGCGACGTCGAAGGTCTGCACCGCGGGGCCGACCAGCACCAGCCGTTCGGCGCGTTCAGCGGCCGGCAGCCGGGCGGCAACCTGCGAAGCGACATAGCCGCCGAAGGAGAAGCCGCCCAGCACCAGCGGCTGGCCCGGTGCGCGGTGGCCGTCGATCACCGCCAGCGCGTCGTCGACTTCGCCGGCGCCGTGGTCCCAGTGCCCGGTCGAGGCGCCGACGCCGCGGAAGTTGAAGCGCACGCTGGTGTAGCCCAGCGCCACCAGCGTGCGGGCCAGCGTCTGCACGATCTTGTTGTCCATCGTGCCACCGTGCTGCGGGTGCGGGTGGCACAGCACCGCCAGGCCGCGGGCGGCGCCGTCGGGCGCATCGTCGATGGCGCATTCGATGGCGCCGGCCGGGCCGGCGATGACGGCGTGCCGGGTGCGCGGATTCATCGGCCCACGTCGGGCGGCAGCAGCAGGCGCTCGACGACGCGGCCCTGCCTCAGGTGCACGTCGACGATCTCGTCGATGTCGCTTTGGTCGACGTAGGTGTACCAGGTGCCCTCGGGGTAGACCACCGCCACCGGCCCACCGGCGCAGCGGTCCAGGCAGCCGGCCTTGTTGACGCGCACGCCGCCCGGGCCGGCCAGGCCGGCGGCCTTGACGCGCGACTTGCAGTGCTCGAAGGCGGCCTGTGCGTCGTGGCTGGCACAGCAGGCTTCGCCGTTGCCGCGCTCGTTGAGGCAGAAGAACAGATGGTGCTTGTAGTAACTCATGGCCGGGATTGTAGGCAGCGCCCCTGCGGCGGCCCGGTTTGTCGGCGGCCCTCAGCGGCGCAGTCCCGGCCGCGACAGCATCCAGCCCATCGCGGCATACGGCCACAGCCAGCCCACCCACTGCGCCAGGCCGTGGAAACGCACGAACTGGCCCTGTTCCCAGGCCTGCAGGCTCTGCGCGAAGTAGGGGTCGTCGGGCGCCTGCGCGACGCCCACCACCAGTCCCGTCAGCACCACCAGCCCGACGCCGCCCACCAGCCGCGGCGGCAGCGGCGCCAGCAGCAGGGCCAGCAGCGCGCCCAGGCCCAGGCCGGGCAGGGTGACCGGGGTCAGCCAGGCCAGCGCGTGCGCGGGGCCGAAGTTCAGCAGTGTCGACAGCGTCATGCCGCCGGCGCCCAGCGCGCAGGCGCCGGCCGCCATCACGACGCGCCGCCAGCCGGGGGCCACGATGCTGTAGGCCAGCAGGCAGGGCGCGAGCAGTCCGCAGGCGACGATCAGCACTTCGGTCAGCGGCCGCAGCGCCGCGGCCGGCGGCGCCGGCGCGGCCAGCAGCGTGTGCACGGTGTCGGCCCACGGCACGTCCTGCAACCAGCCGGCCAGCGTCTCGCGCAGCCGCTCGTCGACCTGGCCGAGCCCGAAGCTCAGCGGCGCCGGGAACAGCAGCGCCACCGGCCACAGCGCCAGCAGCGCCAGCGCGCCGGCGCTGTCGCGCGTGAACCAGCGTTCGCGCACGGCATGCCAGCGGTCGACCAGCCCCACCGCGTGCCCCAGCCCCGCCAGCAGTGCGCCGCACAGTGCGCCGACACTGTTCAGCGCCAGGTCCTTGAGCGACGGGTGGCGGCCAGGGACGAAGTGTTGCGCCACCTCCATCGTGTACGACAGCACGGCTGGCGCTGCCACGGCCAGTGCCAATGCGCCCGCCACGCCGACGCCGCTGCGGCGCGCGGCGATCAGCAGCAGCGCGCCCAGCGGCAGGTAGCCCAGCAGGTTGGACCAGAGGTCGAAATCGTGGCGCCACGGCGGCCAGGCGAGCACGGCCATCGTGGTCAAGGTCTGCCCCGGCGGCCAGCGCCAGCCGGTGAAGGGATACAGGCTGGCGTACAGGACCAGCGCTGCGTAAGCCAGCGCCAGCGGCGTGGCCGAGCTGCGATGGCGGACGGCAGCCATCGACGGCTAGGACGGCCGGGCCACCGGCGGCGCCTGCTTCACCTGCTTCCGGCCGCTGCGGCTGCCGTCGCCGTGGCCCTGGGCCCGGTCGGCGGGAACGATGTACGAGGCCTCGATGCAGGGAGTCGCGCTGTCCATCGGGGCATTATCGCGAGGCCCCGGGCGCGGCTCGAAAAAAGCGGCCCCGACACGCAGCCGGGGCCGGGAAGCCTTATCGCTGTCATCACGCTAAGGCACCTGCTCAGGGAGGAAAAGCAGGGAACGACAGCCTCGCGGCTATCATTCGCCGAGCACTTTAGCAGATCGAAATTGCCGTTGCCAGGGCGACCGAGCCGCCGCCGGCGGCGTCGGCAGAGCCCGCCCAGGAGACCCTCTTGATCACGCCCCCGCCCTTCCCGGCCAGCCGCCCGCGCCGCTTGCGCCGCGACGCCTACACGCGCGACCTGGTGCGCGAAAACCGCCTTGCCAGCGCCGACCTGATCCTGCCCGTGTTCCTGCTCGACGGCCACGGACTGGTGCAGGACGTGGCCAGCATGCCGGGCGTGCAGCGGCGCAGTCTCGACGGCCTGTTTGCCGTCGCCGAAGAGTGCGTCGCGCTCGGCGTGCCGGTGATGGCGCTGTTTCCCGTCATCGACCCGGCGCTGAAGACGCCCGACGGCAGCCAGGCCTGCAACCCCGAAGGACTGGTGCCGCGCGCGGTGCGCGAATTGAAGAGGCGCTTCCCGCAACTGGGCCTGCTCACCGACGTGGCGCTGGACCCCTACACCAGCCACGGCCAGGACGGCCTGCTCGACGCCAGCGGCTACATCCTCAACGACGAGACGGTGGCCGTGCTGACGCAGCAGGCGCTGGTGCAAGCCGAGGCCGGCGTCGATATCGTGGCGCCCAGCGACATGATGGACGGCCGGATCGGCGCGATCCGCAGCGCGCTCGAATCCCGCCGCCTGGTGCACACCCGCATCATGGCCTACAGCGCCAAGTACGCCAGCGCCTTCTACGGCCCCTTCCGCGACGCTGTCGGCAGCGCCGCCAACCTGGGCAAGAGCGACAAGAAGGTCTACCAGATGGACCCCGGCAACAGCGACGAGGCGCTGCGCGAGGTGGCGCTGGACATCGCCGAAGGCGCCGACATGGTGATGGTCAAGCCCGGCATGCCCTACCTGGACATCGTGCGCCGCGTCAAGGACGAGTTCCGCGTCCCGACCTTCGCCTACCAGGTCAGCGGTGAATACGCGATGCTCAAGGCGGCGGCCGCCAACGGCTGGCTCGACCACGACGCGGTGATGATGGAAGCCTTGCTGGCCTTCAAGCGCGCCGGTGCCGACGGCGTGCTGACCTACTTCGCGCTGGAGGCGGCGCGCCTGCTGCGCGGGCGCTGATGCGCGTGGGCCCCTGCCGCGGCGTTGCCGGCGCCGGCTGCGGCGCGAGCCGGCCGTGAACCCCACGCGTCGCCAGCTCGGTCTGCTGGTTCTCCTGACGCTGGTGTGGGGCCTGAACTGGCCGGTCATGAAGCTTGGCGTCAGCGGCACGCCGGCCGCCCCCGCGAGCTGGCCGCCGTTGACCTTCAGGGCGCTGTCGATGCTGCTCGGCCTGCCGGTGCTGGCCGCCGCGCTGTGGTGGCTGAAGGTGCCGTTCCGCGTGCCGCGCGCCTTGTGGGGCGAGGTCGTCAAGCTGGCGCTGCCGAACATGGTCGTCTGGCACGTCGTCGTCATCGTCGCGCTGCAGTCGCTGAGTTCGGGGCGCTCGGCGATCCTGGCCTACACGATGCCGGTGTTCTCGGCGCTGTGGGGCGTGGCGGTGTTCGGCGACCGGCTCGGCATGCGCCCGTCGGCCGGCGTCGCCGCCGCCGCACTGGGCGTGGTGCTGCTGCTGTGGAGCGAGTTCTCCAGCCTCGGCGGGGCGCCGCTGGCGGCGCTGGCGATGCTGGCCTCGGCCTGCATCTGGGGCCTGGGCACGCACCTGTTGCGGTGCTCGACGGCGCCGCTGGCGCTGTTGACGCTGGTGTTCTGGATGACGGCGCTGACCGCCGGCCTGGTGCTGGTGATGGCGTGGGCCTTCGAGCGCCACCTGTGGCGCTGGCCGACGCCGCCGGTGGCCTGGGCCATCGCCTACAACGCCGTCGCCGTGTTCGGCTTCGCGCACGCGGCCTGGTTCTACCTGGCGCGCAGCATGCCGCCGGTGGCGTCGACGATCAGCGTCATGATGATCCCCGTGCTGGGCACCTTCAGTGGCGCCTGGGCGCTGGGCGAGGCGCTGCACTGGCAGGACTTCGCGGCCATGGCCTTGATGGTGCTGGCCATCGGCGCCGTGTTGTGGCAGCCACCCGAGGTGCGGGGTTGACGGCTGCCGATGGCGCCCGGACGATGTCGCCATGGACACCCAGCCCACCCCACCCGAGCTGCCCGCCGAGGCCGCGAAGCTGCTGGACCTGGTCGACCTGCGCGACCAATTGCAGGAGCTGCACGCCAAGCTCGAATACCTGCGCCTGATGCTGAGGCTGCGCGCGACGCTCTGAGGCGCGCCGGCGCCCGCGCCGGCCTGGCCGCGGTGGTTCAGGCAAGTCCTTCGAACCGTGACGGCCACCGCGATGCCGGCGCTGCGGTCGGCCCGATCCCGGGTAGATTGCGGGGCACGCCGTCCCGCACGCGGCCAGATCGAGCATCGACGCATGAACCTCTCCCGGCTCTTCCTTGGCCTCGTGGCTGGTGCCTGCTGCAGCGTGGCCCTGCCGGCGCTGTCCGCCGACAAGCCCGATTGTTCACGCCCGTACACGCTGGCCCTGCACGAACACGGCCTGCTGTACTCCAGCCAGACCGGCGAGGGCATCGACAAGGACGTGGCCGACGAGCTGTCGCGCCGCAGCGGCTGCAAGATCAGCGTCTCGCTGATGCCGCGCTCGCGCATCTGGCAGCTCATCGAATCGGGTGCGCTGGACTTCAGCCTGTCGGGCATCCGCAACGAGGCGCGCGACAAGTTCGCGGCCTTCGCCTGGTACTTCTCCAACAAGTACTACTTGCTGGTGCGCAAGGACACCGGCGTGCAGAACCTGGCCGATTTCCAGTCCCGCGCCGCGTTCAGGATCGGCGTCATCCGCAGCTTCCGCTACAGCGCCACGGCAAACCGGTTCGTCGATGCGCTGGACGCTCAGGGCCGCGTCAGCTATGCCAGCAGCCTGGACCCCTTGTACGAGGTGCTGCTGGACAAGCGCGTGCACGCGATCATCATCGAGCCCTTCGACTACCCCACGCTGGCCAGCGCCCGCATCCGCGACCAGACGCTGATCATGGCGTTCGACGACCCACCGGTGCCGCATGGCCTGATCATGTCGCGCAAGGCGCTTGCGCCCGAGCAGCAGCAGGCCTGGCGCGCGCTGATCGACGGCATGCGCGCCGACGGCACGGTGACGCGCATCTTCGAGAAGTACTTCAAGCCCGACCTGGCGCAGGCCATGACGCGCTTCTAGGGTCACGGGCGGGTCGCGCTTGAAGCGTCTTTCGATCTGGCGCTGGCCGCTGTGGTGGCCACTGGCGGCGGGCCTGCTGTCGCTGGCCGTCACGGCATGGCTGTGGCAGCACGAACAGCAGACACAGCAGCGCCACCTGCGCGACAACTTCGACTTCGGCCTGCGCCAGACGACGACGCGCATCGAGCAGCGTCTGGTCAGCTACGAACAGATGCTGCGCGGCATGCGCGGCCTGTTCGAAGCGTCGGACGAGATCACCGCCGCCGACTTTGCCGGCTACGTCGATGCGCTGCTGGCCGGCGCCGACTTTGCCGGCCTGCGCAACATCGCCTATGCGCCGCTGCGCGGCGCCGACGGTCCGGCGCCGGTGGTGTACGTCGCGCCGGCCGCCGAAGGCGGGCTCAACCCGCTGGGACGCGACCTCTGGGCCGACCCCGGCAGCCGGCGCGCCATGCTGCAGGCGCGCAACTCCGGGCGCGTGGCCATCACGCGCCGCCTGCAGGCACCCGATGGCGCGGCCGACGATGCCGGTTTCCTGATGTTCATGCCGCTGTACCAGCGCGGCCGCAGCCAGGCCACCGCAGCCGAGCGCCAGGCCCACGGCGTCGGCTGGGTGATGGCCGTGTTCCGCCTCGGCGACCTGATGTCCAGCCTGTACGGCGAAGACACCCCGGGCATGGCGGTGAGCATCCACGACGGCGTCGAATTGTCGGCGCGCACGCTGATCCACCCGGCCGCGCCGAGGGCAGCGCCCAACGCTGGGCCGGCGCGCTTCGAGGCGCACGAGTTCCTGGGCTTCGCCGGCCAGACCTGGACCGTGGTGGCGCGCAGCGAGCCGGCCTTCGAACAGCGCTACGCCAACGACTCGGCGCTGATCATCGCCGTTGCCGGACTGGGACTGAGTGGCGTGCTGTCGCTACTGGCCTGGCTGCTGGTGACGGGCCGCGAGCGCGCGCACCAGAGCGCGCGCCTGATGACGCAGGAACTGCGCAGCAGCGCCGAGCGTTACCGGCGCATCGTCGAAACCGCCAACGAAGGCATCTGGACCGTGGACGCGGCCGGCCGCACCAGCTTTGCCAACCCCAAGCTGCAGCAATTGCTGGGTTACCGCGAGGCCGAGATGCTGGGCCGGCCGTGGTCGGATTTCGTGGCCGACGAACTGGCCGACGCCAGGGCTCGGGCGG
Organism: uncultured Rubrivivax sp.; assembly: GCA_964371495.1. Taxonomy (GTDB): domain Bacteria; phylum Pseudomonadota; class Gammaproteobacteria; order Burkholderiales; family Burkholderiaceae_C; genus Rubrivivax. The sequence goes on along the minus strand of CAYJOA010000107.1, from coordinate 5,093 downwards.
CCGACGGCCTGCTGCCGCCGACGCCGCCCGAACTGCGGCTGCGGCGCAGCGACGGCGGCGAGCTGTGGGCACTGCTGTCCACCAGCCGCATCACCGACGCCGGCGGGCACCATGCCGGCGTGCTGGCCATGGTCACCGACATCAGCGAGCGCCACCACGCCGAAGCCCGCCGTGCGGCGCTGGAGGCGCAGTTGCGCCAATCGCAGAAGATGGAAGCCATCGGCACGCTGGCCGGGGGCATTGCGCACGACTTCAACAACGTGCTGGCGGCCATCCTGGGCAACGTGGCACTGCTGCGCCAGGGCGCCGCGGGACACGACGGCGAGGCCGCGTTGCGGCTGGAGCAGATCGGCAAGGCCGCGTCGCGCGCGCGCAGCCTGGTGCACCAGATCGTGGCCTTCAGCCGTCAGCAGCCGCAGCAGCTGCAGGTCCAGCCGCTCGAGCCGCTGCTGCAGGAAACGCTGGCGCTGCTGCGCTCCACCATGCCGGCCGGCGTCGAGCTGGTGTCGCGCCTGCCCGGTGCGCCCGTGCTCGTCGACGCCGACGCGACCCAGCTGCAGCAGGTGCTGATGAACCTGTGCACCAACGCCTGGCACGCGCTGCCGGGGGGCACGGGGCGCATCGAGGTCGGCTTCGACGCGGTGCTGCTGGACACCGAGGCGGCGGCCCGCGTCGGCGCGCCGGAACCGGGGTCCTACGCCCATATCTGGGTTGCCGACAGCGGCCACGGCATGGACGAATCGACGCGGCAGCGTGTCTTCGAACCCTTCTTCACCACCAAGCCGGTGGGCCAGGGCACCGGCCTGGGACTGGCGGTGGTGCACGGCATCGTGCGCTCGCACCGCGGCGCCATCGCGGTGAGCAGCGCCCAGGGGCGGGGCAGTCGTTTCGAGATCTGGCTGCCGCTGGCGGCAGCCGCGGCGGCGCCCGCCAGCGCCGACGCGGCGGCCGTGCCCGCGGGCCGCGGCCAGTGCCTGCTGTACGTCGACGACGACGCGGTCGTGGGCGTCATGGTGCAGGCCCTGCTGCAAGGCCTGGGCTACCGCGTCAGGCACCTGGCCGACCCGCGCGAGGCACTGGCCGTGCTGCGCGACCCGGGACAGGCCTGCGAGCTGCTGATCACCGACTTCAACATGCCCGAGCTTTCGGGACTGGACCTGGCGCGCGAAGCGTGCCGGCTGCGACCCGGGCTGCCGGTGCTGCTGAGCTCCGGTTATGTCTCCGACAGCCTGCGTGCCGAGGCCCGGGCCGCCGGCGTGCGCCACGTGCTGCAGAAGGAGTACACGCTGGATCGGCTCGGCGCGCTGGTGCACGAGGTGCTGGGTGAACCTGGTGCAGGCTGAAGCGCCGTGGCCGTGTCGTTCATGCGGGTAAACCACGACCTGCCCGATACGCCGCTACTACCTGCGCCGGCTTCGTCTGCGAACAATGGTGGCTCCTCAAGTGCCCGACGGAGACCTTCGAGATGAGCAAGATCCTGATGCTGTGTGGCGACTTCGGCGAAGACTACGAAGTGATGGTGCCCTTCCAGGCCCTGCAGGCCGTGGGCCACACCGTGCACGCCGTGGCGCCCGACAAGAAGAGCGGCGACTACGTGATGACGGCAATCCACGACTTCGAGGGCCAGCAGACCTACAGCGAAAAGCCCGGCCACCGCTTCACCCTCAACGCCAGCTTTTCCGAGATCGACCCGGCCAAGTACGACGCGCTGGTGATACCCGGCGGCCGCGCGCCGGAGTACCTGCGCATGAACACGCGCGTGCTCGAGATCACGCGCCACTTCCTGTCCGCGAACAAGCCGGTGGCGTCCATCTGCCACGGCGCGCAGCTGCTGGCGGCCACCGGCATGATCAAGGGCCGCAAGCTCAGCGCCTACCCGGCGTGTCAGGTCGAGGTCGAACTGGCCGGCGCCGAGTACATGGGCATCGCCATCGACGCCGCCGTGACCGACGGCAAGCTGGTCAGCGCGCCGGCCTGGCCCGCGCACCCGGCGTGGATCGGCCAGTTCCTGGCCGTGCTCGGCACCCGCATCAGCCTGTAGCCACCCGCCCCGCCACGCCCACGGGAGCCCCGCCATGTGCAAGATCTTCATCAGCGCCGACCCCGCCAGCTACGAGAGCCGCACGCGGTCGGTGCGGCTGCACGGCGTGGTCACCAGCCTCAGGCTGGAGAACCTGCACTGGGCGGTGCTGGAAGAGATCGCCGGCCGCGACGGCATGACGGTGGCGCAGTTGATCGAGAAGCTGTACGACGAGCTGGTGGCCGACCGCGGCGCGGTCGGCAACTTCTCGTCGTTCCTGCGTGTCTGCGCGCTGCGCTACGAGAACCTGATCGCCCGTGGGCTCATCCCGCGCGATGCGGCGATTCCGATCCGCTCGCTCGACGCCGACCGCGTGCTCGACGGCCTGCCTTGCGCACCGCGGCTGGCCGCGCAGCCCGGCGAGGCCCGGCCGGCGAAGCGCGCGCTGAACTGAGCGCTACAGCTGCCGCTGCCGCGCCAGCGGCGGGTTCTTCGCGAAGTAGCGCCTGATGCCGGTGGCCAGCGCCTCGACCAGCGCCTTGCGGTAGGCCGGGTCGCGCAGCTTGTCTTCTTCGTCGGGGTTGGAGATGAACGCCGTCTCGACCAGGATGCTCGGGATGTCGGGCGCCTTGAGCACCGCGAAGCCGGCCTGTTCGACATGCCGCTTGTGCAGCCGGCCGACGCGATCCAGCCGCGACAGCACCTCGCTGCCGAGCTTGAGGCTGTCCTTGATCTGCGCCGCCGTGCTCATGTCGAGCATGGCCCGCAGCAGCTGCGCGTCCTTGACCTGCGCGACGTTGACGCCGCCCACCTGGTCGGCCGAGTTCTCGCGCGCCGCCATCCAGCGCGCTGCCGTGCTGCTGGCGCCTTGCGTGGACAGCGCGAAGACGCTGGCGCCGCGCGCCTCGGGGCGCATGAAGGCGTCGGCGTGCAGGCTCACGAAGAGGTCGGCCTGCACGCGCCGTGCCTTGCGCACGCGTTCGTGCAGCGGCACGAAGAAATCGGCGTCGCGGGTGAGCATGGCGCGCACGTTCGGCAGCGCGTCCAGGCGGTCGCGCAGCTGCAGCGCGATGGCCAGCACGACGTCCTTCTCCCGCAGGCCGGTGGGCCCGATGGCGCCCGGGTCCTCGCCGCCGTGGCCGGGGTCGATGGCCACGATCACCAGGCGGTCGACCTGCTGGCGTTCGGCGGCGGTGGCCGGCGGCGGCGGCGCCGGCGTCGACAGCGCCACCGTGGGTGGCTGCGCTGTGCCCGCCGTGGCTGCCGGCGGCGCCTCGGCGGGCAATTGCGGCGTCTGTTCGATGCGCGCGATGAGCTCCCCCAGGGCGTCCTGCACGGCCTGCGCGGCGCGCTCGTCGGCGGCTTCCTTGTCGCGGATCAGCGCCAGCAGCGGGTCGACCTGCTGCACCGGGTAGAGGTCGAACACCAGCCGGTGCTGGTAGGCCGCCACCGGCGCCAGCGTGAACTGCTCGGGCCGCACCGCCTGCTTGAGGTCGAACACCAGCCGCACCACGCGCGGCTGGAACTGGCCCACGCGCACGCCGGCGATGTAGGGGTCGTCGGGGCGCACCTTGCCGACCAGCTCGCGCAGCGCGGCCTTGAGCTCCAGGCCGTCGATGTCGACGACCAGCCGCTGCGGCGCCTCGACGATGCCGTGCACCGCCGCCAGCGGCGCGTCGGACTCGATGGTCACGCGCGTGTAGTCCTGCGCCGGCCAGACGCGAACGGCGACGATGCCGACACCGTTGGCGCCGCGGGCCAGGCGCGGCGCGCCCAGCAGCAGCGCCACGCGGCCCATGGCGCGCAGCGCGCGGCGGCGCGCCGGGTCGCTCACCGCAAGAGCTCCACGCCGCGCGGCGTGTTGGCCACGGCGCGCACGCGGCGCACGTCGCCGTCCAGGGGCTCGATGTCCAGGCGCAGGTCGGGCAGCGGCAGCATGCCGGCGGCCTTCTCGGGCCATTCGGCGAGCTTCAACCCCGGTGCCGCGAAGAGGTCGCGCAAACCGGCATCGGCCCACTCGCGCGGGTCGTCGAAGCGGTAGAAGTCGAAGTGCGAGATCACCAGGCCCGGCAGCGTGTAGGGCTCGAGCACGGCGTAGGTCGGGCTCTTGATGCGGCCGGCCACACCCAGTGCGCGCAGCAGGTGGCGAACGAAGGTCGTCTTGCCGGCGCCCAGCGGGCCGTGCAGTTCGATGTAGGCGTCGGCGAGGGCGGGGCGCCTTGCCAGAGACGCCGCATAAGCCGCACAGGCCGCTTCGTCGGGCCAGCGCAGGGTGCGGGTTTCTAGAATCGGCGCATGCGCGGTCAACATCGGTTCGACGGGCAGGCGCTGGTACAGCGGCTGCGGGGGTGGGCGCGTGAGCTGGGATTCTCCCAGATCGGGGTCGCCGACGTCGATCTGCACGGCGCCGAGCCGGGCTTGCTGGCCTGGCTGGCCGCAGGCTTCCACGGCGGCATGGGCTACATGGCCGCGCATGGACTGAAACGCGCGCGGCCGGCCGAACTGGTGCCCGGCACCGTGCGCGTGATCAGCGCGCGCATGGACTACCTGCCGCGCGATGCCGGCCCGTCGTGGATGGCGGCCGAGGCAGCGGCGCTGCGCGACCCGCAGCGCGCGGTGGTCTCGGTGTATGCGCGGGGCCGCGACTACCACAAGGTGCTGCGCTCGCGCCTGCAGCGCCTGGCCGAACGGCTGGCGGCCGAGGTCGGCCCGTTCGGCCACCGCGTCTTCACCGATTCGGCGCCGGTGCTCGAAGTCGAGCTGGCCACGCGCGCCGGCCTCGGCTGGCGCGGCAAACACACGCTGGCGCTGGCGCGCGAAGTGGGGTCGATGTTCTTCCTGGGCGAACTGTTCGTCGACCTGCCGCTGCCCGTCGACGCGCCGGCCAGCGGCCACTGCGGCACTTGCCGGGCCTGCATCGACGTCTGCCCGACGCAGGCCATCGTGGCGCCCTACCGGCTCGACGCGCGCCGCTGCATCAGCTACCTGACGATCGAACACGCGGGTCCGATTCCTCACGAGTTGCGGCCGCTGATCGGCAACCGCGTCTACGGCTGCGACGACTGCCAGCTCG
>CAYJOA010000106.1:0-15151 GCA_964371495.1 uncultured Rubrivivax sp. | reverse complement strand
TGAGGTCGCATGCGCTCCGCGCCGTGAGCGCCAGCCAGCAGCGGGGGCCGGGTGCCCCCGCGTTCCTTTGCAGGAGACACGCACCGTGGCCGAACCAAGCAGCGCCTTGCGTCACCAGACCCTGATCGGCGCCGGCGCCCTGCTGCTGGCGGGACTGCTGGGCTGGGGGGCGCGCGACATCTCGTCGGTGGCCGGCTATGCCGGCGTCGGCCCGAACTTCCTGCCCTGGGTGGTGGCGGGCGTGCTGGCGCTGTGCGGCGCCTGGCTGATCTACGAAGCGCACAGCGGCGGTTGGCGCCAGATGGACGAGCCTTCGGGCGCTGCACAGGGCGACTGGGCAGCGCTGTCCTGGGTGGCCGCCGGCATCGCGGCCAACGCGGCGCTGCTCACGACCATCGGCTTCATCCTCAGCTGCACCGCGTGTTTCATGCTCGCGGTGCGCGGCCTGCGCGGCAGCGAAGGCAGACCCCACGGCGGCGCCCGCGGCGCGGTCCTCGACTTCGTCACCGGTTTCCTGATCGCGGCCCCCGCCTACTGGCTCTTCACCCAGGTGCTGGGCATCAACCTGCCCGGCCTCACGGCCAGCGGCTGGTTGTGAGCGGAGCGCGCCGATATGGACATCTGGAGCCAGCTCCTCGGCGGTTTTGCCACCGCCGCCACGCCGATCAACCTGATGTGGGCCTTCGTCGGCTGCGCCCTGGGCACCGCCATCGGCGTGCTGCCGGGCCTGGGGCCGGCGGTGACGGTGGCGATGCTGCTGCCGATCACCGCGCAGGTGGAACCGACGGCGAGCATGATCTTCTTCGCCGGCATCTACTACGGCGCGATGTACGGCGGCTCGACGACGTCGATCCTGCTCAACACGCCAGGCGAGACCGGCACCATGGTCACCGCGCTCGAAGGCTTCAAGATGGCCAAGAGCGGCCGCGCCGGTGCCGCGCTGGCGACCTCGGCCATCGGCTCCTTCGTCGCCGGCACCATCGCCACCGTGCTGGTGACGCTGTTCGCGCCGCTGCTGGCCACCCATGCCGTCAAGCTGGGGCCGCCCGAGTACTTCATGCTCATGCTGCTGGCCTTCACCACCGTCAGCGCGGTGCTCGGCCGCAGCACGCTGCGCGGCATCACGGCGCTGTTCGTCGGCCTGGCCCTGGGGCTCGTCGGACTCGACCAGATCACGGCCCAGGTGCGTTACACCGGCGGCATTCCCGAGTTCATGGACGGCATCGAGGTCGTGCTCGTGGCCGTCGGCCTGTTCGCAGTGGGCGAGTGCATGTACACCGCGCTCTACGAGGGGCGCAGCGAGCCGACGCTCAACCGCATGGGATCGCCGCACATGTCGCGGGCCGAATGGCGCCGCTCCTGGCCGGCCTGGCTGCGCGGCACGGCCATCGGCTTCCCCTTCGGCACCATCCCGGCCGGCGGCACCGAGATCCCCACCTTCATCAGCTACGGCGTCGAGCGCAAGCTCAGCCAGCACCAGGACGAGTTCGGCACCGTCGGCGCCATCGAAGGCGTGGCCGGGCCCGAGGCCGCCAACAACGCGGCGGTGACGGCGACGCTGGTGCCGCTGCTGACCTTGGGCATCCCGACTTCGGTGACGGCGGCGATCCTGCTGTCGGCGCTGCAGAACTACGGCATCAACGCCGGACCGCAGCTGTTCCAGACGAGTTCGGCGCTGGTCTGGGCGCTGATTGCATCCCTTTACATCGGCAACGTGATGTTGCTGGTGCTCAACCTGCCGCTGGTGGGCATGTGGGTCAAGCTGCTGAAGATCCCGCGCCCGCAGCTGTATGCCGGCATCCTGATCTTCGCCACCGTCGGCGTCTACGGCATGCGGCAGAGTGCTTTCGACCTCTACCTGATGCTCGTCATCGGCCTCGTCGGCGTCGTCATGCGCCGCTTCGACTTCCCCACCGCGCCGGTCATCGTGGGCCTGATCCTGGGTCCGATGGCCGAGGCGCAGATGCGCAATGCCTTGTCCATCGGCGAAGGCAAGTGGAGCGTGTTCATCGAGCGTCCGATGGCCGCCACGCTGCTGGGCGTGGTGGTGGCGGTGCTGGTGCTGCCGCGGCTGCTGCAGCTGGTGCGTCGCGTGGCGCGTTGACGCGGGCCGGCCGAACGCCGACGCGGCAGGGTGTCTGCCCGCCTTGTCGGGCAGCACGGCGCAACGTACAGTCGGCGCGCGTCAGGGGAGCCGGAGCGATACGCCATCTGCGGTCGACAGGGTCCAAGGTCGGAAATCTTCGAAGGCGATGTCCATGCTCAAGCGCTTGTTGCAGCGTTGCGGTGGCTTTTGGTTGGCCGCACGCGGCGTTGTCGTGGTGTCACTGGCGGTGGGCGCCGCCCTGGCCTTCGCTGCCGAGACGCCACCGACGGTCCAGGTCGATCGTTTCGTCTATACCGGCCAGACCCTGCTCGACACCGAACGGCTCGACGCCGCGGTCGCCCCCTTCAAGGGCCGCCGCACGCTGGAGGAGCTGCGCCGCGCTGCCGAAGCCGTGCAGCGGCTCTACGCCGAGGCCGGGTATGCCGGTGTCGTGGCCTATGTGCCGCCGCAGACCGGCAGCGACGGCACCGTCACCATCGCCGTCGTCGAAGGCCGCATTGCCCGCGTCACCGTGCCCGGCGCCAGCGCCGAGCGCGCGGCGGCAGCGCGGGCCAGTCTGCCCGACCTCGTCGAGGGCCGCACCCCGCTGGTGCGCCGCATCGACGCGCAGATCGAAATCGCCAACGAAAACCCGTCGCGGCGCCTGCAGTTGCTGCTCAAGCCGGGCGCCAAGGCCGGCGAGATCGATGCCGAACTGGGGGTCAAGGACGACCCCGTGACCGCGGTCCAGGTCTCGCTGGACGACACCGGCAACGAACGCACCGGGCGCTACCGGGCCGGCGTCGGTTGGCAGCATGCCGACGTCTCGGGTGTCGGCGACACGCTGGCGCTGCAGGCCAGCACCTCGCCGACCAAACCCTCCCGGGTAAAGGTGCTCAGCGCCAGCTACCGGCGGCCGTTTCCGGCTTGGCTGGTGGTGGGGGACGTCTACGCCGCCCACTCCGACGTCGATGCCGGCTCCAGCCCCACCGCGGTGGGCGACATCCGCTTCAACGGCCGCGGCAACCTGGCCGGCGTGCGTGCCACGCGCTATCTGGTGCGCAGCGGCGCCTACGACCGCCGTGTCAGCGTGGCACTCGACTGGCGCGAATACCTGAACCAGTGCGAGATCGCCAACCTGCCGCAAGGCGCGTGCGGGCCGGCCGAGGCCGACGTCGCCGTGACGCCGCTGACGCTGGACTACTCGGTGCGCTCCACCGAAGCCGTGCCGTGGACACTGGCGCTGGCCGTGGTGACCAACCTGCACCTCGGGGTCCGCCACACCGACGACGCCGACTTCCAGGCCGTGCGCGACGGCGCGCGCCCCCGCTACACCGCCGTGCGCCTGAACGGCAGTGCCGTGTTCAAGGTCGCCGAAGGGTGGCAACTGCGCGCGCGCCTGGCGGGGCAGTGGACGGGCGACGCCCTGGTGCCGGGCGAGCAGTTCGGCCTGGGCGGTGCGTTTTCAGTGCGCGGTTACGAGGAGCGTGAACTCGCCGGCGACTCCGGCGTGCTGAGCACGCTGGAGCTCGGCGGCCCCGAGTTGCTGCCTTTGTTCGGCGTCGAGGGCACGCCGTCATCGCTGCGGGCCTTTGCCTTTGCCGACGCCGGCCGCGTCAGCAACCAGCGTGACGCGCCCTGCGACGGCCAGCGCAGTCGCTGCTCGGCCGCCTCGCTGGGCGCGGGCCTGCAGTACGTCCGGCCAGGGGTCCAGGGCCGCATCGCCGTCGGTGCCGCGCTGAAGGACGGCGTCACCACCGAACGCGGCGATGCGCGCGTGCACTTCCAGCTCAACCTGGATTTTTGACCTGCTGCCCTTGACAACCCTGTCCCACAGCCTCGACAGCCCAACCGCTCGGTGATCGCGATGCCTCAGTTCCAGCCTCAACGACTGTCCTGCACCGAAGCCACGGCCTGGCGCCCGCGCCGGCGGCCGCCGGTGCGCGCCCTGGTGCGCGCGCTGGCGGTGGCCGGCGTCGTTTCGCACCTCGGGCTCGTGGCCCTGTCGCCCGCCGCCGCCCAGGCCTTGCCCAGCGGCATGAACGTCGTCCATGGCCAGGCCACGGCCGCGGTCAACGGCAACCGGATGACCGTCACCAACAGCGCCAACGCGGTGCTGAACTGGCAGGCGTTTTCGGTCGGTGCCGGGCAGCAGGTGCGTTTCGAACAGCCCGGCGCAGCCAGCCGCGTGCTCAACCGGGTGGTCGGCAACGACCCGTCGCGGATCTTCGGCAGCATCAGCAGCAACGGTCAGGTCTGGTTGCTGAACCCGCACGGCGTGCTGTTCGGTCGCGATGCACGCGTCGATGTCGGTTCGCTGGTGGTGTCGACGCTGGGACTGCCGCTGGCCGACTGGCTCAGCGGCCGCGGCGCCTTGTCGCTGTCCAGCCTGGGTGCGGCAGGGGCGGCGCCCATCGTCAACCAGGGTGAACTGCGCGCCGCCAGTGGCGGCCGCATCTGGCTGCTGGGAGGTGACGGCGGCGTGCGCAACGAAGGCCTGATCACCGCGCCCGACGGGCAGGTGGCGCTGGCTGCCGGCCGCACCATCGACCTCGTCGACGAACGCCTGCCGCACGTGGCGGTGCGTGTCGGCGCGCCCGCCGCCGAAGTGCTGAACCTGGGCCGCGTGGCGGCGGGCGGAGGTCGTGTCGACCTGTTGTCGGCGGTGGTCAACCAGAGCGGCATCGTGCAGGCCGACAGCATCGGCCCTGGCACGGGTGTGGTTCGTCTGCAGGCGACCGCGTCGCTGCAGCTGGCAGCGGGCAGCGTCACGAGTGCCAACGGCAGCGCTGGCGCCGACGGCGGCCGGGTGTTGCTCGACGCCGGGCCGCAAGGCACCTTGCTGGCCGCCGGCTCGGTACTGGCCAGCGGCAGCGCGGGTCTGGGGGGCGAGGTGCAGATGCTCGGCCGCCACGTCGGCCTGATCGACGCCGCCGTGGTGGACGCGTCGGGCGCCAGCGGCGGCGGGCAGGTATTCGTCGGTGGCGGCCTGCAGGGCAAGGACGCGAGCCTGCGCAACGCCGAGGCCGTCTACCTCGGCCCCGCGGCCACCGTGCGTGCCGACGCCACGGTCGACGGTGACGGCGGGCGCATCATCCTGTGGGGTGACCAGGCCGCACGCGCCTACGGCACGCTCAGCGCCCGCGGCGGCGCCAGCGGCGGCAACGGCGGCTTCATCGAAACCTCGGGCGGCTGGCTCGATGCGCGTCCGGCGGCGGCGCGCCCCGCCCCCCCGGCCGGGCCCCCCGGGCAATGGTTGCTCGACCCCTACGACATCGACATCGTCAGCAGTTCAGGCGACCTCGACTTCGGCGCGGGACCGTCCTTTACCAGTTCCGCCACCGCGAGCCAGTTGAGCGTCGACACCATCGTTGCCGCGCTGATGGACAACAACGTCCAGATCACGACGGGTGATGGCGGCACCGACCCCGGCGACATCGGCATGAGCTTCGTCTCGCTGTCGGTGGCCCTGCCCGGGCCGCGCTCCCTGACCCTGGACGCGGCCCGGGACATCAACCTGATCGCGGCCACGATCGAGAACACCGGTTCGCAGGCGCTGACCGTCAACCTGAACGCTGGCCGAGACGTCTACCTCACCAACAGCTACATCTACTCCTACGGCGGCCCCCTGACGGCGAGCTTCGACGCCGGGCGGGACATCACGCTGGCCGCCGGATCGTCCTTGTACGCCGGCGCCGGGCCGCTGTCGGTGTCGCTCACCGCGGGCCGCCATGTCACCGTCGGCACGCCGTCCGACGGTGGCGCCGATGTCTACTCCATCTCGGGGCCGGCGAACGTGACCATCGACGCCGGGGGCGACGTCGCGATGAACGATGCCTCCGTCTACTCGATCGACGGCCCGCTCGGCGTCACGGTCAACGCGGCGGGGGGCAGTGTCTCTTTCTCCAACACCTTCGTGTTCGCCCTCGACGACGATTTGACGATGACGGTCGACGCCGGCCTGGACATCACGCTCGACGACTCCGAGGTCTTTGCCGATGTCGGCGCTGTCGCCTTGAGCCTGCACGCCGGCGGCGACGTTCGCATCGACACCAGCGACATCGGCTTTTCCGACCCCGCCCAGCCCTTGCTGCTGCAGGTCGACGCCGGCGGCGACCTGTTGCTCTGGGGCCCCCAGATCCGGGGCGAAGGCGCGCCGAGTTCAGTCGACTTCTTGGCCGGCGGCACGATCGACATCGCCGGCGGCACCCTGATCCACCTGCTGGGCGACGACGGTGTCAGCCTGAGGGCGCCCGCCATCACCGTCGGGTCCGGAACGATCACGGTGGCTGTCGATGGCCCGGTCAGCTTGCGCACGGACAGCTTCGCCAACGCCGGGGATCTGTGGGTCGAGTCGTGGGCCGAAGGCACCTCGATCGTGCTGGCGGGCGATGCCGCCCCGAACACCGGCAGCTTCACCAACAGTGGCTACATCGACCTGTATGCGGGCGGCAACGTTGCGCGCTGGCTAGTCTACCTGGCCGACGACTCGTACACGGGCGACGGTCTCGCGAACTACGACTTCGTCCAGTACAACACCACGTTTCCGGCTGCGCCGTCGGCCAGCGGCGACGGCTTGGTATACGCCTCGCAGGCGGTGCTGACGCTGACCAACGACGGCCCCATCACCAAGGTCTACGACGGCACCACCCAGGTGACGACGGTGGCCCCCAAATTGCAGGTCACCGGCCTGCAAGGGGGCCACACCCTCGTCGTCCCCGAAGTCACCGGCAACGCCGTGCTCGGCGACTACGCCAGCGCCAGCGTGGGCACCGGCATCGCCATCGGCGTCACCAGCTTCGTGATGCCCGCCATCGAAGTCGAGTCCTATGGCGGGCCCGTTCCCGTGTACGGCTACACGGCCGAATACGACGTGCGCGGCGACATCACGCGCCGGCCGCTCACCCTGAGCAGCGTCGCGATGGCCGACAAGGTCTACGACGGCAACCGCAACGCGACGCTGTTGGGCGGCAACCTGTCCAACCTGGTGTCCGGCGAGACGCTGGGCCTGAGCCTGATCAGCGGCCAGTTCGACACCGCCGACGCCGGGTCGGGCAAGTCGGTGACCGGCATCGTCGCTCTGGCCAACGGCACCGGGTCGGCGTCGAATTACCAGCTTTCGGGCGGCGGCGCGTTCGTCAGCGTGGCGTCCATCACACGCCGGCCGCTGACGCTCGGCGGCGTGGTGGCTGCCGACAAGGTCTACGACGGCAGCCGCACCGCTGCCTTGTCGGGCGGCAGCCTGGGCAACCTGGTATTCGGCCAGACGCTGGGGCTGAGCCTGAGCAACGGCCTGTTCGACACGGCCCATGCCGGTACCGACAAGCCGGTCACCGGTAGCGCCGCCCTGGTCAACGGCAGCGGGTCGGCATCGAATTACCAGCTGCCCGGCGGCGGCACGTTCAGCACCACGGCGGACATCACGCGACGGCCGCTGACGCTGGGCGGCGTGGTGGCCGCCGACAAGGTCTACGACGGCAGCCGCACCGCGGCCCTGACGGGTGGCAGCCTGGGCAACCTGGTGTCCGGCGAGACCTTGGGCCTGACCCTGAGCACCGGCCTGTTCGACACCGCCGACTCCGGCAGCGGCAAGACGGTGACCGCCGAAGTCGTGCTCGCCGACGGCAGCGGCCAGGCGTCGGACTACCAGGTCAGCGGCGGGACGCTGATCAGCACCACCGCGGCCATCACGCCACGTCCGCTGACGCTCAGCGGCGTGTCGGCCGTCGACAAGGTCTACGACGGCACGCCAGCGGCTGACTTCACCGGCGGCAGCCTGGCCAATCTGGTCGCCGGACAGACGCTCGGCGTGGCGGTGCCCGACGGGGTCTTCGACAGCGCCGACGTCGGCACCGGCAAGCCGGTCACCGGCACCGCCGTGCTGATCGACGGCACCGGCCTGGCCTCGAATTACCTGCTCACCGGCGGTGCGGCCGTCAGCACCACGGCCGCCATCAGCCCGCGGCCGTTGACGATCGACGGCGTGCTGGCGGCCGACAAGGTGTACGACGGCAACCGCGATGCCACGGTGTCCGGCGGCAGCCTGGCCAATCTGGTGGCCGGTCAGACCTTGGGTCTGAGCCTGGGCGCCGCCCAGTTCGACACCGCCGATGCCGGCACCGACAAGACCGTCAGCGGCACGGCCACCTTGTCCAGCGGCACGGGGCTGGCGTCGAACTACCAGCTCGCCGGTGGCGCAACGTTCAGCACCACGGCCGACATCACGCCGCGTCCGCTGACGCTCAGCGGCGTGGCGGCGGCCGGCAAGGTCTACGACGGCAACCGCGACGCCACCTTGACGGGGGGCAGCCTGAGCAACCTGCTGCCCGGCCAGACGCTGGGACTGAGCCTGGCCGACGGCCTGTTCGACAGCGCCGATGTCGGCACCGACAAGGCCGTCAGCGGCACCGCCACGCTGGTCGATGGCAGCGGGCTGGCGTCGAACTACCAGCTCACGGGGAGCGGCACGATCGCCGCCAGCGCGGACATCACGCGCCGGCCGCTGACGCTCAGCGGCGTGCTGGCGGCCGACAAGGCGTACGACGGCACGCGCGAGGCCACGCTCTCGGGCGGCAGCCTGGCCAACCTGGTGGCAGGCCAGACGCTGGGCCTGACGCTGACCGACGGCCTGTTCGACACCGCCGATGCCGGCACCGGCAAGACCGTGACCGGGACCGCCGCGCTGGCCGACGGCAGCGGGTCGGCGTCGAACTACGAGCTCACCGTGGGCAGCACGGTCAGCACGACGGCAAACATCGACCCGCGGCTGCTGACGGTCGGCGGCGTGCTCGCGGCCGACAAGGTGTACGACGGCACCCGGGACGCCACGCTCTCTGGCGGCAGCCTGGGCAACCTGGTGGCCGGACAGACCCTGGGGCTGACCCTGGGCAATGGTCTCTTCGACAGCGCCGACGCGGGCGCGGCCAAGCCCGTCACCGGCACGGCCACGCTCGTCGACGGCACCGGGCTGGCGTCGAACTACACGCTGGCCGACGCCGGCACGGTGGCCGCGACGGCCACCATAACGCAGCGGTTGCTCACGCTCAGCGGCGTCGCGGCCATCGACAGGGCCTACGACGGCACGCGTGCGGCCACCTTGTCGGGCGGCAGCCTGGGCAACCTGGTGGCCGGTCAGACCCTGGGGCTGGCGCTCGCCGACGGCCTCTTCGACAGCGCCGACGTTGGCGCCGGCAAGCCGGTCAGCGGCGTCGCCAGCCTCGTCGACGGGTCCGGGCGGGCGTCGAACTACACGCTCGGCAACGACGTTGCGGTGGCGACGACGGCGTCGATCACGCCGCGGCTGCTGACGATCGACGGCGTGGTTGCCGCCGACAAGGTCTATGACGGCACGCGCGACACGACCTTGTCGGGCGGTACCCTGGGCAACCTGGTGAACGGCGAGACGCTGAGCCTGACGCTGGCCGGTGGCCTGTTCGACAACGCCAACGCCGGCGTCGGCAAGCCGGTGTTCGGCACCGCCACGCTCAGTGCCGGCACCGGGCAGCTGGCCAACTACGCGCTGGCGAACGACGGCGCGGCCATCGCCACGGCCAGCATCGCGCCGCGGCAGCTGACGCTGAGCGGCGTCGTGGCCGCCGACAAGAGCTACGACGGCACGCGCGACGCTGCCTTGTCGGGGGGCAGCCTGGCCAACCTGGTGGCCGGCGAAACGCTGGGCCTGAACCTGGCGGTGGGCCAGTTCGACACGGCCCAGGTCGGCGTCGCCAAGCCGGTGACCGGCACCGCCACGCTGGTCGATGGCAGCGGGCTGGCCGCCAACTACACCTTGGCCGACGCCGGCGCGCTGGCCGCAACGGCGGCCATCGCCCCGCGCGTGCTCACGGTCAGCGGCGTGCTCGCCGCCGACAAGACCTACGACGGCACGCGCGATACCGCCTTGTCGGGCGGCAGCCTGGTCGACGTGGTGGCCGGCGAAACGCTGACGCTGGCCTACTCGCCGGGTCTGTTCGACACCGCCGACGCCGGCAGCGACAAGCCGGTCAGCGGCACGGCCACGCTGGGCGACGGCAGCGGCCTGGTGTCCAACTACCAGCTGGCGAGCGCCGGCGCCGTCGCCGCCACGGCGTCGATCGAGCCGCGGCCGCTGACGCTGAGCGGCGTCAGCGCTGCCGACAAGGTCTACGACGGCACGCGCAACGCAACGCTCTCCGGCGGCCAGCTCGCCAACCTGGTGGCTGGCGAGGCGCTGGCCGTGGTGCTGTCGGGTGGCCTCTTCGACACCGCCAACGTCGGCCTGGACAAGCCGGTGACCGGCATCGCCGCGCTCGCCGACGCCAGCGGCCGGGCGTCGAACTACACGCTGCCGAGCACCGGCGTGGCGGCGACGGCCGACATCACGCCGGCGGCCCTGCTGTACGTGGCCGATCCGGTGGTGGCGCTGCAGGGGCGGCTGCCCGCCGTGCTGGGTGGCCAGGTGTCCGGCTTCGTCGCCGGCGAGAGCGTGGCCACGGCGACCACCGGCACGCTGGGCTTTGCCACCCAGGCATCGACCGAGTCGCTGCCCGGCAGCTATGCCGTCGACGGCTACGGTCTGACGGCGAGCAACTACACGCTGGCCCAGGCGCCCGGCAACGCCGGCGCCTTGACCGTCGTGCCGCCGGCACCGACCGAAGGCCCGGGTGAACTGGCCGACGTCGCCGACAGCCTGCACCTCGCGCCGCTGACGATGCTGTTCACACGTCCCGAGGTGGCGACGATGCGCACGCTGGACGCGCTGCAGGGCATGCGCACGGATCGCCAGGGGTCGGAGTCGTTCGGCAGCATCGACGTCGATGCCTACTCGCGCGACGCGCTGGCGGTGCTGCTGGAGGCTCGCACGGCCTACAAGAATTCGCTGTTCGGCCCGGCCATGAAGCGGCTCGAAACCGACCCCGGCCTGGCCGACCTGCCGAGCTGCGTCAGCAGCGACGAACTGGACACCGGCCGGTGCCTGGTCTCCGACCAGCTGCTGGCCAGGGTCGGCGCTGAACCGGGTGCCGGTACCGACGTCGGTGCCCTGGCCGGCGTGCCGCCGCCGCCGGCACCGACCGCTGCCCCGAGCCTGCCACCGGCCGTGGCCGTGGCGCCCCCGGCGGTGCCGGTGACGCCTGCGCCGGTGGCCCCCGGACCGGCTGCTGCGGCTCCGGCTCCGGCACCGGCAGCGCCGATCGCGGTGGCCGTGGTGCGGCCCAAGACCGTGGCGCTGGCCAAGGCGCCGCCGATCCCCACGCCGCGTCCGGTGCGTGTCGCCGCGTTGCCGCAGATCCAGCGCAAGATCGCCGTCCTGATCGGACTGGACAACTACGTCGACGATCGCATCCCGCTGCTCGAGAACGCCGGCCGCGACGTCGAGGCCATGGCGCGCGTGCTGGAGTCGCAACTGGGCTACCAGACCGTGGTCGTGCGCGACGCCAGCCGAGAGGCGATCATCGGCGTGCTCAACAAGCTGGCGCTGACGGCGCGGCCCAACGACTCGGTGGTCGTCTACTACGCCGGCCACGGCACCGTCGTCGACGCCACCGGACTGGGCTACTGGATCCCCGCCAGTGCCGACGCCGACCGCCCCGAGAGCTGGATCTCCAACAACGACATCGGCAAGCTGGTCGGCAGCATCCGCGCGTCACAGGTGGTGCTGATCTCCGACAGCTGCTTCTCGGGCAGCCTGGTCTCCGACCGGCGCGTGCGCGCTTTCGGCGGCGCCGACGATCCCGGTGCCTTGCTGCAGCGCCGCGCCGCGGTGGTCATGTCGTCGGGCGGCAACGAGCCGGTGGCCGACGGCTCGCGCAACGGGCACTCGCCCTTTGCCGCGAGCCTGATGCAGTCCTTGTCGCAGCTGGACAACTGGCGCGCGGGCAACACGGTGTTCGAGCAGATCCGCCAGGACGTGACACGCCGTCTGCCGCAGACGCCGCACTACGGCGCGGCGCGTCAGGGCCGGCATGCCGAGGGCGCGGACTACGTCTTCGAACAACGACAGCTGGAGCTGGTGCTGCGCTGAGCAGCCGTGAGCCGGGCGCAGTGAATCGCCGCCACGGCGGGGCGGCCTGGGGCGCCGGGGCCGGCGCCCCGGCGCCTCAGTCGGTGGCGCCCATGGCCAGCGCCAGTTCGCGCTGCCGCGCCAGCGACGCGGCGTCGGGCACGGTCTGGGTATCCCAGCCCTGCAGCTGGCGTTCGACGATGGCCACCAGTGCGGCGATCCACGCCGGGTCGTCGTTCAGGCACGGGATATAGCCGAAGGCCTGGCCGCCGGCCGCCATGAAGGCGGCGCGCGCCTCCTGCGCGATCTCCTCCAGCGTCTCCAGGCAGTCGGCAGTGAAGCCCGGGCACATGACGTCGACGCGCTGGATACCCCGCGACGCCAGCGCCACCAGCGTCGGCTCGGTGTAGGGCTGCAGCCACTTGGCCTTGCCGAAACGGCTCTGGAAGGTGACGAGCATTTCGTCAGGGCCCAGGCCGAGCTGTTCGCCCAGCAGCCGCGCCGTCTTGTGGCACTGGCAGTGGTAGGGGTCGCCGAGCAGCAGCGACCGCTGCGGCACGCCGTGGAAGCTGAGCACCAGGCGCTCGGCGCGGCCCTGGGCCTGCCAGTGGGCCTGCACGCGGGCGGCCAGGGCAGCGATGTAGCCGGGGTCGTCGTGGTACTCGGCGACGAAGCGCAGCGCCGGCATGCGGCGCGCGCCACGGGTCCATTGCAGCAGCTTGTCACCGACGCTGGCGGTCGTGGCTGCCGCGTACTGGGGGTACATCGGCAACACCAGCAGCTGCGTCACGCCGGCGACGCGCAGTTCGTCCAGTACCTTCGGCATGCCCGGGTTGCCGTAGCGCATGGCGTGGCGCACCACCACGTGATGGCCGCGACTGGCGAGTTGCCCGGCCACGCTGGCCGTCTGGCGCGCCGTCCACACCGCCAGCGGCGAGCCCTCGGGCATCCAGACGGTGGCGTACTTGGCCGCCGACTTCGCCGGGCGCGTGTTCAGGATGATGCCGTGCAGGAGCGGCCACCACGCCAGGCGCGGGATCTCGACGACACGCGGGTCGCTGAGAAATTCGGCCAGGTAGCGGCGCAGGGCGCGTGGCGTCGGCTCGTCGGGCGTGCCCAGGTTGACCAGCAGCACGGCCGTGCGCGCCGGCTGTCCGTGGCGGTAGGCGGGCTCGGCGCGAAAACTCATGCCGCAGCGCCGCCCCGGCGCGCCAGCACCGCCAGCACGGCATTCAGGTCCACCGGCTTGCTCCAGCAGCCGTCGAAGCCCGCGGCATGTGCCGGGCCTTCGACGAGGAGCGCATCGTCGGCGGTGCACAGGTAGGCCGCCGGCCGGGGCTGCAGGCACTTGCGCAGGGCCTGCAGCAGCTGGTAGCCGTCGAGATCGGGCAGGTGCAGGTCGATGACCAGCAGTTCGGGCGTCCAGCGTCGAACCAGCTCCAAGGCCTGGGCCGCCGTGTGCGCGGTCTTGACCTCGACGCCGCGGGCCAGGCGGCAGCATTCGACGAACAGCAGGCTGTTGACGTGGTCGTCGTCGACGTGCAGGACACGCAACATCTAGCGCAATTCCAGCGGCACCTGCGGCTGCGTCTCGGCGAAGTGCAGCACGTCGAAGCTGACACAGGCCGAGCCGGGGTCGCTGGGCGACGCGCCGAGGCCGATCATGCCGCTGCCGTGCAGGGTGCAGCCGCCGCGGCGCAGGCTGACGATCTCGCCGTCGTTGAAGCGCACGTAGGTGCCGTTGTAGCTGAGGTCGCTGAGCTGGAAGCTGCCGCCGTGCCAGTCGACCCGGGCATGCGAACGCGAAACACGCGCGTCGTCGACGCAGAACGTGGCCTGCGGGCTGCGGCCCAGCACGACCGGCATCTGCTGGCTGGCAAACACGCGCTGCAGCCCGGCCCACATCAGGCGCAGGCCCTCGGGCTCCTGCACGTTGGAGACGTCGCCGAACTGCGTGGCCGCGGGGTCGACGCCGCCGCGGCGGCCCCCCATGACATGCACTTCCACCGGTTCGACGCGTCCGCGCAGCACCAGCCGGTCGAGGCTGCGAAAACGCGAGCGCAGGTCCAGCGACAGCCCGCCGAGCACGTCGGCGGTGAGCAGCGTCTCGTTGTCGCCGGCGTGGTCGATCAGCCGCGCCGCCACGTTGACGGCGTCGCCGTAGCAGTCGCCCGCCATCTCGACGACCTCGCCGCGCGCCAGCCCGACCTGCAGCTTGAGGCCGCGCAGCCCCGACGATGCTCCCCGCTCGCTGCCGCGCGAGACCATGCCCTCGAGCAGGTCGTGCATCTCCATGGCCGCCGCCACGGCCTCGGCCGGGCTGTCGAAGACCGCCATCAGCCCGTCGCCGAGGGTCTTCACGACGTCCCCGCGATGGCCGGTGACGGTGCCCCCCAGTGCGTTGACGCAGTGCGTCACCACTGTCGTGGCCTCGGCGTTGCCCAGCGTCTCGAACAGCGCCGTGCTACCGCGCAGATCGGCGAACAGAACGGTGCGGTCGGAGATCCGTGTCATGCCGAAACAAAGTGTAGCCGGCGTTCGAGCGGCGCAAGTTGCGCAGCGCTCGCGTCACGAGCGCCGCTGCCTGCGGCAGCGTGCACCTGGCCCATCGCAGAGTGTCCAGGTACGTGCGCAGTTCGTGGCTTCGCCGCAAATCGCGTATCCGCTTCACGGCTGTTCGCTGCGCGAACCACGTATCCGGCCAACCTACAGGTTGTCCAGATACGTGCGCAATTTGTCCGAACGGCTGGGGTGCTTGAGTTTGCGGATCGCCTTGGCCTCGATCTGGCGAATGCGCTCGCGCGTGACGTCGAACTGCTTGCCGACTTCTTCCAGCGTGTGGTCGGTGCTCATCTCGATGCCGAAGCGCATGCGCAGCACCTTGGCTTCGCGCGGCGTCAGGCTGTCGAGGATGTCCTTGACGACGTCGCGCAGGCCGGCCTGCATCGCCGCGTCGACCGGGGCCACGTTGTTGGTGTCCTCGATGAAGTCGCCCAGGTGGCTGTCGTCGTCGTCGCCGATCGGCGTTTCCATGGAGATCGGCTCCTTGGCGATCTTCATGATCTTGCGGATCTTGTCCTCGGGGATCT
>CAYJOA010000105.1:0-15526 GCA_964371495.1 uncultured Rubrivivax sp. | reverse complement strand
GCCGGCCAGGCGCAGCCACTTGGCCATGACGCGGAAGCTCACGCCGTGGTTCTTCTGCCGCGTGTAGGTGCCGTGGCCGGCGCGGTGCATGTGCACGATCATGTCGTTCTTGCGCGCCCAGTTGGCCATGCTCTGGATCGCGCTCCAGCCGATGATCAGGTCCAGCATGATGACCACCGAACCCAGCTCCTTGGCGAATTCGGCGCGCTCGTAGATGTCCTCCATCGTCGCGCCGGTGACGTTCAGGTAGCTGCCCTTGACCTCGCCGGTGGCGGCGCTGGCCTTGTTCACGCCGTCGATCACGTACAGGAAGCGGTCGCGCCAGTGCATGAAGGGCTGCGAGTTGATGTTCTCGTCGTCCTTCATGAAGTCCAGCCCGCCCTTGAGCCCTTCGTAGATGACGCGGCCGTAGTTGCGCCCGCTCAGGCCCAGCTTGGGTTTGGTGGTGGCGCCCAGCAGCGGGCGGCCGAACTTGTCGAGCCGCTCGCGTTCGACGACCAGGCCGCAGGGCGGGCCCTTGAAGGTCTTGACCAGCGCCACCGGCATGCGGATGTCTTCCAGCCGCGCCGCCTTCAGCGGCTTGAAGCTAAAGACGTTGCCGATCAGGCTGGCGGTGATGTTGGCGATCGAGCCTTCCTCGAACAGGATGATGTCGTAGGCCACCCAGCAGAAATACTGGCCCGGCGTGCCCGGCACCGGCTCGACCTTGTAGGCCTTGGCGCGGTAGCTGTCGCAGGCAGTCAGGCGGTCGGTCCACACCACCGTCCAGGTCGCGGTGCTGGACTCCCCGGCCACCGCGGCGGCGGCCTCGATCGGGTCGACGCCTTCCTGCGGCGTGATGCGGAACAGGCACAGCGTGTCGGTGTCCTTGGGCACGTAGTCGCCGTCCCAGTAGCCCATCTGCCGGTACTTCAGCACGCCGGCGCTGTAACGCTGCTTCTTGTCGAGGATCTCGTTGGCGCCGACGGCGCCGGCTTCGATGGGCTTGTTCATGCAGTCTCCAGGCAGTGGGACACGTCGTGGGGTATGGACGTGACTGTAGGCAGACGCGGGAGTAAAGGAAAGTTAGAATTTCCAAACTTTTGATTTAGCTACAGCTAAACCATGAACGTCACCTTCAGGCAGTTGCGGGTCTTCGTCGAGGTCGCCCGCCAGGGCAGCGTGCTGCGCGCTTCCGAAGTCTTGCACCTCACGCCGCCGGCGGTGTCGCTGCAGATCAAGGAGATCGAGTCGCAGGTCGGCCAGCGCCTGTTCGACCGCGCCAACCGGCGCATCACGCTGTCCACCGCCGGCGAGTATTTCCTGGTCTATGCACGGCGCCTGCTCGGCACGCTGAAGGAAGCCGAAGACGCGATGGCCCGCTTCGCGCGCCTCGAATCGGGGCGCTTGACGATCGGCATGGTCAGCAGCGCCAAGTATTTCCTGCCGCAGTTGCTGGCGCGTTTCCACACCGAGCACCCGGCGGTGGACGTGCGCCTGCGGCTGGGCAACCGCGAGCAGCTGGTGGCGCTGATGGAAGCCAACGAGGTCGACCTGTGCGTGATGGGACGGCCGCCGGTGGACTTCGCCAGCCGCGCCGAGCCCTTCGCGATGCACCCGCACGTGCTGGTGACGGCGCCCACGCACCGCTTCGCCAGCGCCGAGAGCGTGCCTGCGCTGGCACTGGCCGACGAGCCCTTCATCGTGCGCGAGCCGGCCTCGGGCACACGTTCGGCCTTGCAGGAATACCTGGACCAGCACCGCCTGAAGCCCAGCTTCATCATGGAGATGCCGAGCAACGAAGCCATCAAGCAGGCGGTGATGGCCGGCATGGGCGTGAGCCTGCTGTCGCTGCACACCATCGGGCTGGAGTGGAGCAGCGGCCTCATCGCCGCGCCGGCGGTGGAGGGCCTGCCGCTGGTACGGCGCTGGAACATCGTCAACCGCGCCGCCAAGCAGCTGTCGCCGGCGGCCGAGGCCTTCCGCTACTTCGTCCTCAGCCACGGCGAGGCGCACCTGGCGGCGATGTTCAAGCTCGAGGCGGCGTAGCGCCACGGCATGCCGCACCAAGCGGCTCGGCGCCGCGCTGCGTGCCACGGCACCCGTAAGCGAATCGTGGTCAGGCCGGCACGAACAAATAGTCCGGCCGTGCCGCGGCGCCGGCCACAGCCGACCTCGCCGCCCCGGCCTCTGCGCCGAGCCGCGCCGCGAAGTCCGCCGCCGCCATCGGGCGGCCGAAGTGGAAACCCTGCACCAGGTCGCAGGACAGTGACCGCAGGTAGCGTGCCTGCGCCTCGGTCTCCACGCCCTCGGCGACCACCGCCAGGTTCAGGCCGTGGGCCATGGCGACGACGGCAGTGACGATGGCGGCGTCGTCGGCATCGCGGCCCAGGTCCTTGACGAAGGAACGGTCCACCTTCAGCGTGTCGATCGGGAAGCGCTTCAGGTACGACAGGCTGGAGTATCCGGTGCCGAAGTCGTCGATCGCCATGCGCACGCCCAGCGCGTGCAGCGCAGCCAGCGTCTGCACGGTGTCGTCGGCATGGTGCATGAGCATGCCCTCGGTGAGCTCCAGCTCCAGCAGCGGCGGCGCCAGTCCGGCGTCGCACAGCGCCTGCTCGACCACGGCCACCAGGTTGGCCTGCCTGAACTGGCGCGGCGACAGGTTGACGGCCACGCGCAAGCCCGGGCGCAGCGCCTGCCAGGCCTGCGCCTGGCGACAGGCCTCGCGCAGGACCCACTCGCCCAGCGGCACGATCAGGCCGCTGTCCTCGGCCACCGGGATGAAGTCGGCCGGCGACACCACGCGGTGGTCGGACTGCGGCCAGCGCAGCAGCGCTTCGGCGCCGTCTATGCGGCCGCTGGCCAGGTGCACCAGCGGCTGGTAATGCAGCACGAACTCGCCGTGCTCGAGCGCGCGGCGCAGGCTGGTTTCGGTGGCCAGGCGGCGGCTGACACGTTCGTTCATCTTCGCGTTGAAGAACTGGTAGTTGCCGCGCCCGGATTCCTTGGCGTGGTACATCGCGGTGTCGGCGTTGCGCAGCAGGGTCTGGGCGTTGTTGCCGTCGTCGGGGTAGACGGCGATGCCGATGCTGGCCGCCGCGGGCAGCTTGTGCCCGGCCACCGAACAGGGCTCGGCCAGCATGGCCAGCATGCGCTCGGCCACCTGCGCGGCCTCGGCAGCGTCTGCCAGGTCGGGCAGGCTGACGATGAACTCGTCACCGCCCAGCCGGGCCGCGGTGTCCTCGGCGCGCATGCAGGTTTTCAGGCGTGCAGACACCGCCTGCAGCAACTGGTCGCCGACGGTATGCCCCAGCGAATCGTTGACGTTCTTGAAGCGGTCGAGGTCGAGGAACAGCACCGCGAGCTTGCGGCCGCTGCGCGCGGCGCGCGCGATCGCCTGCTCGACGCGGTCGCCCAGCAGGGTGCGGTTGGGCAGCCCGGTGAGCACGTCGTGGTGCGCCATGTAGGTCAGGCGCTGGTCGGCGATGCGCCGCTCGGTGATCTCCTGCTCCAGGTCCTGGTTGGCGCGCGCCAGCTCGGCGGTGCGTTCTTCGACGCGGCGTTCCAGCGTGTCGTGGGCCTCCCGCAGCGCCTGCTCGTGCGCTTGCTGCTGCCGGTACTGGCTGCGCAGCACGCCGTCGGCGTGGCGCACGATGAAATACAGCGCGCCGTACAGCAGGCCCAGGATGGCCAGCACGCCCAGCACCGCCTGGTGCTGGGTCCGTACGATGCGCTGCAGGAAGGGCGTGATGTCGTCGTAGACCTCGAACACGCCGACCACCGGGCCGCCCGGCACGCGCCGCATCGGCAGGTAGGTGGACAGCAGGTCGCGGTCTTCGATGGCACCGTCGAAAGCGCTGAAGTGGTCGCGGTGCGTCAGCTCGCTGATCGCCTGGCCCTCGAGCGCGCGGCGAAACCCGGCATTGGTGCTCTTGTCCTCGCCGATCTGCTGCGCCTCGGACGAGAAGACGGTGCGGCCCTTCAGGTCGTAGGCCTTGACCTTCACCACCGACAGCCCGCGCACGTGGCCCAGCAAAGCCTCGGCCAGCTCGGCGCGGTCCGGGTGCGCAGGCAGCTGTGCCGTGGACAGCAGGTCGGCGGTCCTCAGGTAGCGCTCCAGCTGCGGCCACAGGGCATTCGCCAGCACCACGGTCAGCGCCTTGTTGTTGGACTCGCCCATGACCACCAGCGAGCGCTCGGCGGTCTCGCGGTAGAGCATGCCCAGCGCCACTGCCACGACGGCTATCGAAACCAGGCTGGTCAACGAAAAGTAGCGTAGGAGCCGGAACATGCGCTGTCCAAACCAGGCCCCAGGCGGCCCGCTCCAGGCGGATATCGACACCGCGGCGGCGGCCCTGAGGCGGCCGGCCGCAAGGGCGTGGCGCGCGTGAAATACACACGTGCGGGGCACCCCCGCGGCGTGCAACCGTCAGCGCCGCGTCAGCCCCAGGCCAGTGCCATCACGCCGCCGGTCATGCAGGCTGCGCCCAGCAGGCGCAGGCCGCGGTCGGATTCACCGAGCAGCCGGCCGCCCAGCAGCGCCGCCACCAGCATGCTGATCTCGCGCGCCGGGGCGACGTGCGACAGCGGCGCCAGCTGCAGCGCGTAGAGCACCAGGATGTAGGCCAGCGGGCCCAGCGTCGCCACCACCAGCGCGTGTCGCCATAACCGCCGCCAGTCCGACGCCAGCGAGGCACGCTGGCGCCACAGCGTGGGCAGTTGCAGCGGCACGCGCAGCACGTTGCAGGCGTAGTCGAAGATCACCGGGCCGATGGCCAGCACCTTGATGGCGTAACCGTCGATCACCGAATAGCAGGCGATCATGGCGCCGGTGGCGAACCCCCAGCGCACGCCGAGCTGCACGCGCTCGCGCGCCGCCGGGTCGCGCCCTCGCCGCCAGAGCGCCGTGCCGCCGGCGACGAGAAAGACGCCGCCACACACGCCGAGCACGCCCAGCAGCCCCAGCGCGGACAGCCGCTCGCCCAGCAGCAGCACCGCCGACATGGCCGTCAGCAAGGGCCCGCTGCCACGGGCCAGCGGGTAGACCACCGACAGGTCGGCGACGCGGTAACCCTTGAGCAGCGCGCTGAAGTACAGCAGGTGCACGACGGCGCTGGCGCCGACGACACCCCACTCGGCCCAGCCCCAGCGCGGCACCACGTCCCAACCGAACCACAGGCCTGCCGGCAGCCAGATCAGACTCGTCATCAGGCTGGTGAGCAGGATGAAGCGCTGGTCGCCACCGGCGCGTTTGGCCACCACGTTCCAGCTCGCATGCAGCAGCGCGGCCAGCAGCACCAGCAGAAGGGCAGTCAAGGGCATGCGGGCATTCTGCCCGGCACCGGTTCGGCAGCGATCCTTTCGAGCCACCCAGCCACCACGGTTGCACAGCAGGTCCTGGCGTCGTGCCGGGGTCAAGTCGGCGCCGCGATGGCCGATAACGCGGTATCAGCGCAGGCCGCGTCCGGCCACGCAAGGAAACCGGCTGCACATGCCTGCCTCCGCTTCGTCGATGCCGCCAGCCCAGCCTCCGGCCCAAGCCTGCCGGTCCGAACTCTGGGAGCCGTCCACGGTGCGGCTCAGGCAGGCCGACTCGACGGTCCTGCAGGCGCTGACGGGAACCGACCAGCAGCACGCCTGCCTCATCCTGTACAGCGGCGAAGACGCCGGCAAGCGCTTTGCACTGCCCGGCGGGCGCATGCTGCTGGGCCGCTCGCCGAGTTGCGACGTCTGCATCGACAGCCCCGGCGTCAGCCGCAGCCACGCCGAACTGCTGCTCGAAGGTGACCACTTCGTGCTGCACGACCGCGGCTCGGTCAACGGCACGCATGTCAACGGCGCGCGCCTGGAAACGCCCAAGGCGCTGCACGACGGCGACCTGATCCGCGTCGGCAACGTGACGCTGAAGTTCTACGAGTGCCGCAGCCTGGACGCGCTGCTGCACGACCGCATTTACCGCATGGCCACGGTGGACGCCAGCACCGATGTCTTCACCAAGCGTTACTTGATCGAAGCGGTGGAGCGCGAAATCCGCCGCGCCCAGCGCACCAGCCACCCGCTCAGCGTGGTGTGCGTGGACCTCGATCACTTCAAGCTGGTGAACGACCGTTTCGGTCACAACGGCGGCGACATCGTGCTGCGCGCCGCGGCGGCGGCGCTGAAGGCCCAGGTGCGCGACAGCGACATCCTCGGCCGCATCGGTGGCGAGGAATTTGCCGTCGTGCTGCCCGACTCCGACCTGCGCTCGGCGCTGGAGCTTGCCGAGCGCATGCGCGCCGCGGTGGCCGACGAGTTCTTCCTGCTGGAAGTGAACGACGCCGCAGGCACGCGCCGCGTTCAGCACCAGCAGACGGCGTCGTTTGGCGCCGCGCAGTTCGCGCCGAGCATGCCCGACGCACGGGCCTTGCTGGGCGCGGCCGACCAGCGGCTGTACGCGGCCAAGCGCGGCGGCCGCAACCGCGTCGCCAGCTGAGAAGCCGAGCCCGCGGCGCCGCCCGGTCGCAGAGGTTGAGAGGCCATCCCGCGCACCCGCGCAGGGGTGGCCACTCGAGCTCTCAGTGCAGCATCGCGTCGAGCCCGCGGCTGAGTTCGTCCAGTGGCGGCATCGGGCAACGCAGTGCCGGGTGGTCGCCCCCCCACGTGCCCTGCTCGGGCACCCACACCACCGGCAGCCCGATCAGGGCACCCAACGGCGTCGGACAGGTCTGCGACGCCAGCGCGGGAGCGATGTGCAGCGCCGCCACCCGTGCCCGCCAGGCGGACAAGTGGATCAGCGCGGCCATGGTGTCGGGGGGATCGCCGCGCCAGGGGTCCGGCACCGTCTTCAGCGGCTCGGTGACGGCTTCGGGGAACTTCCAGCGCAGCGCCAGTTCGGCACCCACGTCGCCGTGGTGGTAGCCCAGTTCGGCCTGCTCCAGTGCCGCGCGCTCGGCGGCCAGCGGGTGGCACTGGCGGTCCAGCGGGCCCATGGCCGCCGGCTGCGCGGCGTGCATGAGCAGCTGTCCCAGGCCGTGCACCAGCCCCACCGTGAACGCCAGATCGGCGTTGTGGCCCCCGGCATGGGCCAGCCAGCGTGCGGTGCAGGCGGTGTCCAGGCTGTAGCGCCAGAACTGCGGCAGGTCGATGCCCGGCGCGTCCTTGAAGGTGCCGGCCAGACCGCAGCCGACGACCAGGTTGCGCACCATCACGAAGCCGAGCATCAGCAGCGCGTCGTTGACGGTGCCGATGCGCCGCGATACGTGGAAGTAGGCTGAATTGGCCAGCCGCAGCGTCTTCGCGCTGAGCACCGGGTCGGCCTCCAGGCGCGACGCGATCTGCTCCACGGCCACGTCGTCGCGGCTGAAACTGTGGATCAGCTCCTGCACCACCTTGGGCACGGTGGGCAGCACGGTCGGGTTGGCGAACAGGGCATTCAGGGTCACGGCAAGGCTTTCGGGTGCAGTGGGCGGACCCCTGGTCTATCGGTCCGCGCAGCGCTGCAATGAAGCGGCAAATGGGCGACACTTGCTGCAGCGCAGCACGAATCCGGTCAAGTGTCGGGCCGGGGCGCCGAAGACCTTCGTGAGACCATCCGAGCAGGCTCGCAATGCACGCCCAGCAATCCGTTCCACCCCCCGTCGACGCCATGACCACCGCCTGGGCCGCCGCGCCCGGCTGGACCTACATGGTGGACGCCTTCGAACGCGGCGTGCTGTTCATGGACACGCTGCGCCGGCGCGGCAACACCTACACCGAACACCTGCGTGCCGGCGAGCCGCCCTTGCTGAAGTTCGAGCACGAGCTGGTGCTCGACGGGCGTGACTTGGCGCGGCCCTGCAACTACGCGCTGCTGCACGTGCTGCCGCCGGCCGACGTGCCCACCGATCCGGCGGCGCGGCCCTTGGTGGTGGTGGACCCGCGCGCCGGCCATGGCCCGGGCATCGGCGGTTTCAAGAACGACTCCGAGGTGGGCGTGGCGCTGCGCGCCGGGCACCCGGTGTACTTCGTGACCTTCCGCCCGCAGCCCGAGGACGGGCAGACGCTGGTCGACGTGATGCAGGCCGAGGCCCGCTTCCTGGAGGAGGTCATTGCCCGCCACCCGCGGTGCGCGGCCAAGCCGGTGGTCATCGGCAACTGCCAGGCGGGCTGGGCGATTTCGATGCTCGCCGCGGTGCGGCCCGAGCTATTCGGCCCGCTGATGGTGGTGGGTGCGCCGCTGTCGTACTGGGCCGGCGGCTCCAGGCTCAACCCGATGCGCTACAGCGGCGCCATGCTCGGCGGCGCCTGGCTGGCCGGCCTGACGGCCGACCTGTCCGGCGGCCGCTTCGACGGCGCGCACTTGGTGGACAACTTCGAGAAGCTCAACCCCGCGCACACGCTGTGGAGCCGCCACTACAAGCTGTGGTCGGAAGTGGACACCGAGGCCGAACGCTACCTGGAGTTCGAACGCTGGTGGGGCGGCTACTTCCGCATGACGGGCGCGGAGATCGAGTCCATCGTCGAGAACCTGTTCGTGGGCAACAAGCTGGCCAGCGGCCAGATGATCGCCGGCCAGACGCAGGTCGACCTGCGCAACATCACGTCACCGGTGGTGGTGTTTGCCTCCTGGGGCGACAACATCACGCCGCCGCCGCAGGCGCTGAACTGGATCATCGACGTCTGGGGCAGCGAACGCGCCATTGCCGCCGCCGGGCGTGTCATCGTCTACGTGCTGCACGACAGCGTGGGCCACCTGGGCATCTTCGTCGGCGCCGACATCGCGCGCAAGGAGCACGACCAGATCGTCAACTCGCTGGACGTCATCGACCACCTGCCCCCGGGCCTGTACGAGATGAAGGTGGTGCTCAAGGACGGCCAGGCCGTGCAGCGCTGGGACGACCTGGAGCCGGGCAGCTACACCGTGCACTTCGAGCACCGCACGATGGACGACCTGCGGGCGATCAATCCCGAGGGCCGCGACGAAGAGCAGACCTTCTCCACCGTGGCGCAGCTCAGCGAGATCACCACCGCCGCCTACAAGACCTGGCTGCGCCCCTGGCTGCAGCCGGCCCTGCTGCGACCCTTCGGCGACGCCATGACCGCCCTGCACCCCTTGCGGCTGCAGCGCGAAGGTTTTTCCGACCTGCACCCGGCCGCCGCGCCGCTGGCCGAACTGGCACGGCAGGTGCGCGAGAACCGCCACGCGCTGCCCGACGACCACCCCTTCCTGCCGTGGCAGCGCAGTGTTTCGGCCAGCCTGGAGAAGGGCTTGAACCTGTACCGGGACCGCCGCGACGAAGCCGTCGTGCAATGGACCCGGGCGCTGTTCGGACCCTTCGGCTTCGGCGCCTGGCTGCCGCCGAAGCCGGCCGCCGAAGAGCTGGGCGTCGCGCGCGCCCGCGCCGACATCGACGGCCATCGCCGCGAGGTGCTGGCGCGCATCGGCGAGGGCGGCTTCGCGCAGGCGGTGTGCCGCATGGTGCTCGCCGGCATGGTGTCCATCGGTTCGTTCGAACGCCGCAGCCTGCGCCTGGCCCACCTGCTGGCCGAACTGCAGGCCGCCGAGGGCGCGACGCACGGCGTGGCCATCGACTGGCGGCGGCTGTTGCGCGAAGAAGCGCGCATTGCGGCCGTCGCGCCAGTGGAGGCGCTCAACGCGCTGGGCACCATGCTGCCGGACAAGGCGTCGCGAGAGCAGGCGCTGGCGGTGGTGGCCGCGGTGATGATGATCGAGCCGACGCTGGACAACCCGCGCTCGGAGATCATCGAGCTGCTGATCGGCATGCTGGACGTGGCGCCCGAGCGTGTGATGGACCTCGCCTGCCGCCTGACGACGCCGGTGGCCAGTCACGCCGAGCCGGCCGCGCTGAAGCCCGCGGGCCGGTCGGCGCGGCCGCCCAAGGTCCGTGCCCCCTTGGTGCGTGCCGCGCGCCGTATCGGCGCCGAGTCGCGCCGCCGCGGCGTGAGCGCCTGAGGCGGGCTACGCGGCCATCCGACCCGGGTGTCCCGCCGGCCGCGGACCTGATCGATTCTTTGAACTTCGAGGAGCTGTATCCATGCAATCGGACCTGCATCAAGAATGGCTGCAGAACCACACCTACGACGAACTGAAGGTCGGAGGCGGCGCCACCATCACGCGCCTGCTGACCGACGCCGACATCGCCGGCTTTGCCGCCATCTCGGGCGACCTCAACCCCACCCACCTGGACGATGACTACGCCCGCGGCGAAGGCCTGCGCGGCAAGACGGCGCATGGCATGTGGAGCGGCGCCATGATCTCCACGCTGCTGGGCACGGTGTTTCCGGGCCCGGGCACGGTGTACGTCGAGCAGCGCATGCGTTTCCTGGCCGCGGCCCGCGCGGGCGACCGGCTGGAGATCGCGGTCAAGGTCAAGTCCAAGGACGACGCCACCCAGCAGGTCGTGCTGGACTGCGTCGTGCGCAGGAACGACGGCACCGAGTTGATGGTCGGCGAGGCCATCGTCAAGGCGCCGACACGCAAGCAGCGCGTGCAGCGCGCCAGCGGTCTGCGCTGGCACGTCTTCGACGCCGCCGCCGGCGTGCAGAACCTGCTCGCCCAGGCGGCGCAGCACGAACGCCTGCGCTGCGCCATCGTGCACCCCTGCGACACCGAGTCGCTGCGCGGCGCGCTCGACGCCGCCCGACACGGCTTGTTCACGCCGGTCATCGTGGCGCCGCGCGAGCGGCTGCTGGCGGTGGCCGCCGAGGCCGGCCTGGACCTGGGTGGGCTCGAGATCGTCGACGTGCCGCACAGCCACGCCCCCGCCGAAGCCGCGCCGGCGCTGGCGGCGGCCGGCGAGGTGCAGGCGCTGATGAAAGGCAGCCTGCACACCGACGAGCTGATGAAGGCGGTGCTCGCGCGGCCCGAACTGCGCACCAAGCGCCGGCTGTCGCACGTCTTCCGCTTCGACGTGCCGATGTACTACAAGCCGCTGCTGATCACCGATGCGGCGCTGAACATCGCGCCGACGCTCGAGGAGAAGATGCACATCGTGCAGAACGCCATCGACCTGGCGCGCGTGCTGGGCACCGAATTGCCCAAGGTGGCGGTGCTGGCGGCGGTGGAGAGCGTCAATCCCAAGATGCAGGCCACGCTGGATGCGGCAGCGCTGTGCAAGATGGCCGATCGCGGCCAGATCACCGGCGGCATCATCGACGGGCCGCTGGCCTTCGATAACGCCATCTCCGCCGAAGCCGCCGCCACCAAGGGCATCGTCTCGCCGGTGGCCGGCGACCCCGACATCCTGGTCGTGCCCGACCTGGTGTCCGGCAACATCCTGGCCAAGCAGCTGGAATACCTGGGCGGTGCGATGGGCAGCGGCGTCGTGCTCGGCGCGCGCGTGCCGATCGCGCTGACCAGCCGTGCCGACGGCGCCACCGCGCGCCTTACGTCGGCCGCGCTGGCCGTGCTGCTGGCCCACAGCTACCGGCTCAAGCCGCTATGAACCCGGCCGTGCTGAGTGTCAATGCCGGGTCTTCGTCGCTGAAGTTCGCGGTCTACCCCGTGCACGACGGCGAGGTCGGCGCCGCCGGCCTGGCGGGCCAGGCCGAGGGGCTGGAGCCCGGCGGCCAGCCGCTGCTCGGCATCCAGGCCCCCGGGCGTGCCGGCACCCGCACCGCACTGGCGCTGCGGCCCGGCGAGACGGCGTTCGAGTCGGCGCTGCGCGCGGTGATCGCAGCGGTGGAACGCGATGCCGGCGCACAGCTGCTGGCAGTGGCCCACCGCGTCGTGCATGGCGGCAGCCGGCTGGCGGCTTCGGTGTCCGTCGACGACGAGATGCTGTCCTACCTGGAGAGCCTGAACGCATTGGCGCCGCTGCACCAGCCGCACAACG
This sequence comes from uncultured Rubrivivax sp., assembly GCA_964371495.1. GTDB lineage: Bacteria > Pseudomonadota > Gammaproteobacteria > Burkholderiales > Burkholderiaceae_C > Rubrivivax. The sequence goes on along the minus strand of CAYJOA010000105.1, from coordinate 3,731 downwards.
TGGCCGGCTTGAGGGCCTTCCGCCGCGCCTGCCCGCACTTGCCGCAGGTGGCCTGCTTCGACACCGCCTTCCACGCCACCACGCCCGAGGTCGAGCAACGCTTTGCGCTGCCGCAGTCCTACCACCGCCAGGGTGTGCGTCGCTACGGCTTCCACGGCCTGTCGTACCGCTACGTCAGCGATCGCCTGGCGCGGGCCACGCCGCGCGCGCAGGGCCGTGTGCTGCTGGCCCACCTGGGCAACGGCGCCAGCCTGTGCGCCGTGCGCGCCGGCCGCAGCATCGCCACGACGATGGGATTCTCGGCGCTGGACGGGCTGATGATGGGCACGCGCAGCGGCGCCATCGACGCCGGCGTGCTGCTGCACCTGTTGCGCCAGGGCATGGACGCCGCGGCGCTGGAGCGGCTGCTCTACAAGGAATCGGGCCTGCTCGGTGTCTCGGGACTGTCGGCCGACATGCGTACTCTGCGCGCCAGCGCCGACCCCGCCGCGGCCACCGCGATCGAGCTCTTCACCTACCGCATCGTGCGCGAGAGCGGCGCCCTGGTGGCCTGCCTCGGCGGCCTGGACGTGCTGGGCTTCACCGGCGGCATCGGCGAACACGATGCCGCGCTGCGCGCCGACGTCGGCGCCGCGCTGGGCTACCTGGGCGTGTCTATCGACGCCGCCGCCAACCGCGCCGCCGACGGCAGCGAGCTGGCCGCCATCCACGCCGCCGACAGCGCCGTGCAGGTGTGGGTGGTGCCCACCGACGAAGGACGTGTCGCGGCGCGCGACGCGCTGGCGCTGCTGGCCTGACACCCTTTCAGCCGCGCGGATGGTGCGCGGCGTGCAACTGGCGCAGCCGTTCGCGCGCGACGTGGGTGTAGATCGTGGTCGTGCCGATGTCGGCATGCCCGAGCAGCATCTGCACTGCCCGCAGGTCGGCGCCGTGGTTCAGCAGATGGGTGGCGAAGGCATGGCGCAAGGTGTGCGGCGACAAGGGCGCGGTGATGCCGGCGGCCGCGGCGTAACGCTTGATCAGGCGCCAGAACATCTGTCGCGTCATGGCCGCGCCGCGCACGGTAACGAACAGCGCGTCGCTGGCGCGCGTGCCCAGGATCGCGCCGCGCGAGCTGCCCAGGTACAGCCGCAGCCATTCGTGCGCCTCGGCGCCGAAGGGCACCAGGCGTTCGCGCGCACCCTTGCCCATGACGCGCAGCACGCCTTCGTCCAGCCCCAGGTGCACGGTCTTCAGCGACACCAGTTCGCTCACGCGCAGCCCGCTGGCGTACATCAGCTCGATCATCGTGCGGTCGCGCCGGCCCAGCGCCGTGGCCGTGTCGGGCGCGGCCAGCAGCGCCTCGACCTGCGCTTCGTTCAGCGCCTTGGGCACACGCAGGGGCTGGCGCGCGGCCAGCAGCTTGAGCGTCGGGTCGGCCGTCACCAGGTGCTCGCGCACCGCCCAGCGGAAGTAGCGCTTGAACACCGTCAGCCGCCGGTTGGCCGTGGTGGCACGCGTGGCGGCGTGGCGTTCGGCGATGTAGCCCAGCAGGTCGGCTTCCGCAGTCTCGTCCAGCGCCTTGGCCGCCGCACCGTGCAGCCAGGCTGAGTACAAGCCGAGGTCGCGCCGGTAGGCGGCCAGCGTCAGCGGCGCCAGGCCGTCCTCGATCCACAGCGCGTCGATGAAACGGTCGATCGACGCCGCGCTGGCGGCAGGCAGCGGCAGCTCCGGCACGGCAGGTCAGGCGCCGCCGAGCAGGCCCGCCCTGAGCTTCTTGTCGTAGGGACGGTCGCCGATGAAGGAACGCAGCAGCACGGCGTAGAAGTCCTCGCCCGGGATGGCCTCGCCGCGCTGCCTGCCGTTGTAGCTGTACAGCGTGCCCAGCGCGGGGGCGAAGTCGAGGTTCACGACATCCCCCGGGCGCACCGTGCCGGTCTGCTGGATCAGCGCCTCGAATGACGCCATGCGCGTCGCCAGGCGCTCGACCTCGGTGTCGCCGGCGTTGCGCACCATGCCCTTGTTGAAGGCCTTCACGAATTCGCCGGCCGGCACTTCCTGCAGCATGCGCATCTGCAGCCGCTTGGGGCCGGGCATCGCCACCGCCGCCGAGGCCGTGGCAGCGCGCCGGGGCAGGTACAGCCCCGCGGCGTAGCCCTTGAACCAGGCCACCGCGCGCACGCCGGTGCCGTTCAGCCGCAATTCCGCGCCGGCCACGACGACGCGGCGTTCGAAGGGCTGGCCCTCCACCAGCAGCGGCGCGGACTGCGCGCGCGCCAGCCAGGGCACGGCCGCGGCGGCAATCAACAAACGGCGGCGTGACACGGGCGGCATGGGCATCGGATCCTGGAGACGGCACTGCAGACAACGTACAACGCGCGGGCGCGCCGGCGGGACGACGTGACGCCCGGCATCGGCGCCGGCAGCCAGCGGGCGTACGGCCGCGGGCCAGCCCCGATACTAGCGGCCCATGTCCGACGCCCTGCTGCTGCTGCCCGACTTCACGCTCATCGTCATGGGCTGGCTGATCTGCCGCCACACGCCGCTGAACCGGCCGGTGTGGGACGGCGCCGAGCGCTTGGTCTATTACGTGCTGTTCCCGGCGCTGCTGTTCAATGCCATCCTGCGCCACCCGCTGGCCCTCGGCAGCGCCTTGCCGCTGGCGGCCAGCGGCTTGGCCATCGTGATGGTGGGCGTGGCGGCCGCGTACGCGCTGCGCTGGTGGCCGGGGGTCGACGCGCGGCTGCACGCCTCGGGCGCGCAGACCGCATTCCGCTTCAACTCCTACGTCGCGCTGGCGATGGCCGAGCGGCTGGCCGGCACCCAGGGCGTGGCCTGGACGGCGCTCATCATGTCGGTGTGCGTGCCGCTGTGCAACGTCGCCGCGGTGTGGCCGCTGGCGCGCCACGGTGGCCAGGGCTACCTGCGCGAGCTGGCGCGCAACCCGCTGATCCTGGCCACCGTCTCCGGGCTGGTGTGCAACCTGTTCGGCCTGCGCCTGCCGGCACTGGCCGACACCACGCTGGCCCGCATGGGCGCCGCGGCGCTGCCGCTGGGGCTGATGGCGGTGGGCGCCGGGCTGCAGTTCGGTGCTCTGCGCGAAGGGCCGAAGCTGGCCGCGGCGCTGATGTCGATCCGCCATCTGCTGCTGCCGGCGGTGGCACTGATGCTGGTCACGCTGACGGCCTTGCCCAGCGGCCAGCAGGCCATCGTGATGGCCTTCGCGGCCATGCCCACGGCGTCCAGCGCCTACGTGCTGGCGGTGCGCATGGGCGGGCACGGTGCCTACACGGCCGGGCTGGTGACGCTGTCGACGCTGATCGGCATGGTGGCGCTGCCGGCGTGGCTGGCGCTGTGGCGGGCCCTGTCGCAGTGAGCACTTGACAGGCCATCCCCGCCGCGGCGGCTGGGGATGGCCTGGCAAGCTCTAGGTGCGCTGGGCCAGCGCCCAGGCGATGTGTTCCTGCACGCCGTCGTCGGCACCATCGTGCGCCGCCGCCAGCGCCTGCGCCACCGCGGCGTCGCCACCGGCGCGCCAGGCGTTGCCCAGCGCGACCGCGAGGTTGCGCCGCCAGCGCGCCCAGCCGATGCGCCGGATCGCGCTGCCCTCGGTGCGGCGCAGGAAGTCCGCTTCGCTCCAGGCCCACAGCGCCAGCAGCGTGCCGTCGGCCAGGCCTTCACGCGCGCCGAAGTCGGGCAGCGTGCTGCGCTGCGCGTACTTGTTCCACGGGCAGGCGAGCTGGCAGTCGTCG
>CAYJOA010000104.1:0-15709 GCA_964371495.1 uncultured Rubrivivax sp. | reverse complement strand
GCGGGGGGCCCGCAGGTGCATTGTGCGGCCGCGCGCAGCGCCTCAGGCCGGCTGAGTCGACCAGCCCCTGCTGCGCGGCCAAGACGCCGCCGCGGCATTGAGCGCCCAGCACAGCCAGGCCGACCACAGGGTGTGGCTGGGGTAGTGCGCGCCACGCAGCAGCTGCGCGCCGCCGAAGGCCAGGCCGGCCGCGCCCACCACCGCCAGCCAGGCGCGGGCGCGCCGCGCGTCGTGCTCACGCCACATGAAATACAGGCCGAAGAAGGCGAACGCGGCCACCGCGTGGCCCGACGGGAAGCAGTGTCCGGGGCCGCCGTCGAGCAGGTCGAAACGCCAGTGTGAAACGTAGGCTGCGGCGCCGCCGAACTCGGCCAGGTCCCAGGGGCAACTGGTGGCGCTGATGCGCTTGACTGCGGGCACCGCCATCACGCAGGCCAGCATGACGGCGATCCAGCGCCAGCGCTCGGCGCTGCCGGGGCCGGCCGCCCGCGCGGGATTCGCCTGCGGCGTGCGCAGCGCCGCCCAGGCCAGTGCCAGCAGCAGCGCCCAGGCCGCCCAGCGGCCGCCGTCGTGCATCAACCGGCTGGCCCACCAGGTGTCGCGCCAGGCAAAGCCGGCGGCACTGCCGACCCGGCGCGCCACGCCGAGATCCCAGCCGCTGGCGTCCCAGGCCAGCAGCGCGGCCAGCGCCAGCAGCGTCAGCGCCAGGTCGGCACGCGCGCGGACGGACAGTGGCAGCCTCATGGCGCGACCGTGCGGCAGGCGCTGGTCAGGTCCCAGGCCGGTTCGTACACCGCCGTGCGCACGCCCAGCAGGCCGAGCGTGGTGTGGAACAGGTGGTCGTGCGTGGCCGGCTGGGCCGCCCGGCGCTGCAGGCAGGCGGCGTCCAGGCCGACGGCGCGCGGCAGCCCGGCCGACAGCCACATCACCATCGGGACCTGCGTCTGCACGTCGGGCGCGATGGCGTACGGCATGCCGTGCAGGTAGAGCTGGTTCTCGCCCAGCGACTCGCCGTGGTCCGAGACGTAGACCAGGGCCGAATCGACGCCGTCGGCGGCGGCCTGCAGTTTGGCGACCAGGCTGGCCAGCACGTGGTCGGTGTAGAGCAGCGCGTTGTCGTAGGCATTGACGATCTCCTGCTGGCTGCACTGTTGCAGGTCGTCGTTCTCGCAGGCCGGCTGGAACTGCTTGAAGGCCACCGGGTAGCGCCGGAAGTACGACGGGCCGTGGTTGCCCAGCGCGTGCAGGACGAGCAGTTGCGTGCCCGGCTTCGGGCTCGCGGCGGCTGCCGCCAGCTTCTCGTCGAGCCCGGCGAGCAGGCCTTCGTCCAGGCAGCGGCCGTCGGCGCACAGGCCGGCGGGGTTGAACGAGGTCACGTCGTCCTGCGGCAGCCGCTCGCAGACGCCCTTGCAGCCGGACTGGTTGTCGCGCCAGTGCACCGCGACGCCGGCATGGGCCGCCACGTGCAGCAGCGACTCGCTGCCGCGGATGCGTGCCTCGTCGTAGTCGCGCCGGCCCACCGCGGCAAACATGCAGGGCACCGAGACTTCGGTGTTGGTGCCGCAGCTGGTGACGTCGGCGAAGTTGATGACCGGCAGGCGCGCCAGTTCTGGCGTGGTCTGGCGCGCGTAGCCGCTCAGGCCCCAGTTGGCGCGTCGCGCCGTCTCGCCGACGACCATCACGACCACCAGCGGGCGCTCCCGGGGCACGCCGATGGTGGCGTCCAGGCCGATGGGCTGGCGCGGCACGGCGGCGCCGCGGGCCTGTGCAGCCGTCACCGAAGCCACCGACCACAGCACGTTGGCGGGCGTGGCGAGGTAACGCAGTGCCTTGTCGTTGCGCATCAGCGACGAGAACGGCTGGAACACCGCCAGCAGCGTGGCCACCAGGACGGCGCCGGCCAGCCCGGCGCTGCCCAGGCGCAGCGCCGATGCGCGCAGCCACGGCCGCCGCACGATGCGCACGCGCCACAGCAGCAGCAGCGGCGCCACGGCGTAGATCGCCAGGTGCGTCAGCAAGGACCAGCTCAGCAGCTCGCGCGCCTCGGAAACGTCGGTGCGCAGCGCGTTGCGCACCATCGACGGGTCGAGGTAGACGCCGTAGGCCTGCATGAAGTGCACCGCGAAGGCGGTGACCACGACCATCAGCGCGAGCAGCGGCTTGACGGTCCAGCGGTTGGCCAGCGGCGCCAGCAGCAGGTAGTGCAGGCTGGCCAGCAGCACGACCAGGGCCAGTGCGTAGCCCCAGGTCCGCGGCTCGGTCAACGCACGCTCCTTGAGCGCCTGGCCCAGAAACAGGCGGTTGGCGGCGAGCGCGAAGTACAGGCCGGCCACCAGCAGCAACTGGTCGACGCTGGCCGCGATCGTGTAGCGCCCGGGAGCGGCCGTGGCCGGGGTGGGCAAGGGCGATGGCAGCGGCGACATGGCGAACATTGGGCATGCACAGCCTGAAGCTCAGCTGAAGCCGGCGCCGCAGCCGCGGTGGTACCGTGAAGCTCCGCGAATCCGCCGAACCATGCGACTGCTGCTGATCGACGACGACGACATCCCCGGCGCAGCCCGGCGCGGCGAGCTGCGTTTGTCCGCCCTCGAAACCCATTGCCGGCCCTGACGCCATGCCCGAAGAACGCCGACCTGCCGACACCGACCCTGCCGCGCCGTCGGCCTTCAAGAGTCGCGGCGGCCTGCAGCGCGTGCTGAACGCGACGCGCTACTCGCTGGCCGGCCTGCGCGCGGCGTTCCGCAACGAGGCCGCCTTCCGCCAGGAGCTGGCCCTGGGCGTCCCGCTCGTGCTGGCGGCGCCGTGGCTGGCGCCCGGCCGCTGGCAGCTGCTGGCGATGGTCGGCAGCGTCGTGCTGGTGTGGGTCGTCGAGCTGCTCAACTCGGCCATCGAGGCGCTGGCCGACGCGCTGTCGGCCGACCGCCACCCGCTGCTCGGCCGCGCCAAGGACCTGGGCAGCGCGGCGGTCATGCTGTGCCTGCTGCAGGTGCTGGGGGTGTGGGCGCTGGTGCTTTGGCCCTGAACCCGGCGCGCCGCGCCGGCGGAGCGCCGCCTACTTGCGCATCGCGCCCAGCAGCTGCTGCGAGCCGGCGGCGAGCAGCCGCGCGTCGGAGCCCAGCGTGACGAAGCGGAAGCCCAGGTCGATGCGCGCCCGTGCGACGTCGGGCCGGCCGTTGTGGATGCCGGCCACCACGCCATGCGCGCGGGCCCGTTCGACGATGTGCTCGATGGCCTGCTGCGCCTTCGCATCGACATCGTCGAACACCGGCTTGCAGCCCAGCGACAGCGACAGGTCCGACGGGCCGATGTAGATAGCGTCCAGCCCCTCCACCGACAGGATCGAGTCCAGGTTGTCCAGCGCCTGCGCGGTTTCGATCATCGCGAAGGCGACGATGGTGCGGTTGGCGTGCTCGGCGTAGTCGGCGCCGCCGTACAGCGTGGCGCGCACCGGGCCGAAGCTGCGTGTGCCCTGCGGCGCGTAGTGCGTGTAGGCCACCAGGCGCTGGGCGTCCTCGCGCGTGTTGACCATCGGGCAGATGATGCCGTAGGCCCCGGCGTCGAGCGACTTCATGACGATGCCCGGCTCCAGCCACGGCACGCGCACCACCGGCACCGTGGCCGTGGTGCTGATGGCCTGCAGCATGCCGACCATCGCCGCGTAGTCGACCACGCCGTGCTGCAGGTCGATGGTCAGCGTGTCCCAGCCCTGGTGCGCCATGACCTCGGCGGCAAAGCTGCTGGGGATGGCCAGCCAGCCGTTGACGGCGGCCTGGTCCTGGCGCCACAGGGTGCGCAGGCGGTTTTCTCGCATCGGGGTCTCCTGGAGGTCGGTGCCGGGCACGGCCGGCAGCCGGCAGGCGACGATTGTGGAACGGCACCGGTGCGGGCGCGGCGCGACTGCCTACAATTTTCGCCACACCCCCTGCACCCGAAGCCCCGTCGCGGCCCGGCCCGCGGGCCCGCGCCACAGCGACCACGTCAACGCAGAAACGGCCCCGCATGACACCGACCCCCAAGCCCTTCCAGCGCCTGCTGCTCACCGGCGCCGCCGGCACGCTGGGCCGCGTGCTCAGGCCGCGTCTGCCGGCGCACTGCGAGCGGCTGCGCCTGTCCGACCGCGCCGACCTGGGCGCGGCGGCGCCCGGCGAGGAACTGCAGCCGGCGGCGCTGGAAGACCGCGCCGCGGTACTGGCGCTGCTGGACGGCGTCGACGCGGTGGTGCATTTCGGCGGCGTGTCGACCGAGGCCGCCTTCGAGCCCATCCTGCAGGCCAACATCGTCGGCCTGTTCAACCTCTACGAAGCGGCGCGCCACCACGGCGTGCGGCGCATCGTGTTCGCCAGTTCCAACCACGTCGTCGGCTACTACCGCCAGAACGAGGTCATCGACAGCCACGCACCGCCGCGGCCCGACACGCTGTACGGCGTGAGCAAGGCCTTCGGCGAGAACCTGTCGAACATGTATTGGCACCGTTACGGCATCCAGACCGTGTGCCTGCGCATCGGCAGCGCGACGCCGGCGCCGCTGAACCGCCGCATGCTCGCCAGCTGGCTCAGCCACGACGACCTGGAACGCCTGGTGGTGGCTGCGCTGACCGCACCCTGCGCCGGGCACACCGTGATCTTCGGCACCAGCGACAACGCCACGCGCTGGTGGGACAACACGCGTGCCGCGCACATCGGCTACCGGCCTCGGGACAGTTCCGAGCCCTGGCGCGCGGCCATCGAGGCCGCCGACCCGCGGCCCGACGCGCAGGACCCGGCGCTGACCTGGCAGGGCGGTGTCTTCGTCAACCTCGGCCCCTACGACCAATGAACATGCCCATGGGCAGTGAAGTGCGTGTGCCCTACACGCCGAGCGCACGCTACCCCGACCCGGCGGTCGAAGTGCTGGACGAAAGTTTCCTGCGCCTGCGCCTGTTCAGCGCCGGCGTCGAGCAACTCGCCAGCGGCCTGCGCTGGGCCGAAGGGCCACAATGGTTCGGCGACGGCCGCTACCTGCTCTTCAGCGACATCCCCAACAACCGCATCCTGCGCTGGGACGAATGCTCGGGCGCCACCAGCGTGTTCCGTTCGCCGTCGAACATGGCCAACGGACTGGCGCGCGACCGCCAGGGCCGGCTGCTGGCCTGCGAACACCTGTCGCGCCGCGTCACGCGCACCGAATACGACGGCTCGATCACGGTGCTGGCCGAGCGCTGGCAAGGCCGGCGTCTGAACTCGCCGAACGATATCGTCTGCCAGCGCAACGGCGCGGTCTGGTTCACCGACCCCAGCTTCGGCATCCATGGCCACTGGGAAGGCGCGCCGGCCGATCCCGAGGTGCCGCACGCGGTCTACCGCATCGCGCCCGACGGCGGTGATCTGCAACAGGTCATCACCGGGCTGGAGGCGCCCAACGGCCTGGCCTTTGCGCCCGACGAATCGGTGCTCTACGTGGTGGAGAGCCGCGCCAGGCCGCACCGGCTGATCTGGGCCTGGGACGTCGGCGCCGACGGCGCGCTGGCCAACAAACGCGTGCACGTCGACGCCCAGGGCCCCGGCGCCTTCGACGGCCTGGCGGTGGACGCGCTGGGCAACCTGTGGTGCGGCCTGGGCAGCGACGGCTCGGCCGGCGCCGACGCCGCGGCGCTGGACGGCGTGCGCGTCTACGACCCGCAGGGCCGCGCCATCGGCCACGTCCACCTGCCCGAGCGCTGCGCCAACGTCTGCTTCGGCGGTGCGCAGCGCAACCGGCTGTTCATGGCCAGCAGCCACTCGCTGTATGCGCTGTTCGTCAACGTGCAGGGGGCGGCGCCGTGATGCCGCTGCCCGGCTGAAGCCGAGGAAACCGCCATGGCCCGCCTGCGCTACGCCCGACTCGAAGACGCCGACAAGGCGCCGCTCGTCGAGCGCATCGTCGCCGAACGCGGCAGCGTGCTGCACCTGTACCAGATGCTGCTGCACAGCCCGCCGCTGGCCGAGGGCTGGCTGGACTACCTCACCGCCGTGCGCCACCGGCTGACGCTCGGCGGCGCGCTGCGCGAACTGATCATCATGCGCGTGGCGCTGCTCAACGGCGCGCCGTACGAAGCCGACCAGCACGCGCCGATCGCGCTCGGCGCAGGCGTGACGCAGGCGCAACTCGAAGCGCTGGCCGACTGGGGCAGCGCCGACTGTTACGACGCCACGCAGCGCGCCGTGCTGCGGCTGACCGACGCGATGACACGCGACATCCACTTCGCCCCCGAGGTCGTGTCCGCCGTGCGCGAACACCTCGGCGAGCGCGGCACGGTGGAAGCCGTGGCCACGGTCGCGGCCTACAACATGGTGTCGCGTTTCCTCGAAGCGCTGCAGATTCACAGCGACGACGCGCGCTGACGCGGCGCTGCGCCGCGCCGGGGTGACGTCGTCGCGAACGGCTCAGTCGGGCATCGACAGCCGCTTCACCGCCTTGACGAAACGTTCGAGCGTCGGCGACAGCACGCCCGGCGCGAGCCGGATGTCGAGCAACTGGAAGCGGCCGCGTTTCGCGTAGGCGGTGGCCAGCGCCGTCACCAGCTCGGCGGTGGTGCCGACGACGTAGCCGTCGCCACCCATGCCGCCGGCCATCGCCGCGAAGTCCCAGCGGCTGAGGTCGTTGAAGCGGGCGCCGGGCTCGAAGGTGCGCAGCATCTCCCAGCTGGCGTTGTTGAACACCAGCACGATGGGGTCGCAGCCGCAGCGCGTGGCGTTGCCGAGCTCCCAACCGGTCATCTGGAAGGCGCCGTCGCCGACCAGGATGATCGGCCGCAGCCCGGTGGCCACCTGCACGCCCAGGCCCGCCGGGACGCCGTAGCCCATGGTTGCGTAGTAGCCGGGCGCGACCAGGGTCGCGTTTTCGATGTCCATCGCCGTGAACAGGCAGTCGCCGACGTCGCTGGCCAGCGGCATCGGGCCGTGCTCGCGCAGCAGCGCGTTGACCGCGGCGGCGATGTCGTGCGGCGTGACCGGCGCCGCCGCCGCCGGCGCCGCCTCGAGTGGCGCCGGCGCCGGCGCAGCCACCGCCGCCCTGGGTTCGACTTTCGGCACGCGCGCGAGCAGGGCGTCGATCAGCGCCGCGATCGGCAGCTCGTGGTAGACGTGATGGCCCATGACCACGTCGCCGTCGAAGACCTGGATCGCCTTGCGCAGGTCGATGCGCCGCCTGGACACGGCGAAGTTGGTATCGGACACGATGACGCCCAGCAGCAGCAAGCCGTCGGAGTGCTCGACCTGCTCGCTGACCGCGGGGTCGCCGGCCAGGCCGATGTAGGTGCCGACCAGCGGCAGCTCGGCATGCGCCAGCAGGCCGCGCCCCATGAAGCTGGTGACGACCGGGATCGCCAGCCGGCGCGCCAGTTCGGCCACGCTCGATTCGAGGTCGTAGCGGCGCACCTCGACACCGACCATCAGCACCGGCCGTTCGGCGGCCGACAGGCGGGCCAGCAGTTCGTCGGCGCAGGCCGCCAGGCGTTCGGCATCGGGCACGAACGCCGGCGTGCGCGGCACCGCCAGGCAAGGCCGGCCGGGCATGTCGCGCGGGATCTCCAGGTACACCGGCCGTGAGCGGGTCAAGGCCGCGTCGAGCACGCGTGCGATGTGCTCGGGCGCGAGCGCGGGGTCGTCCAGCCGCGCGCGGTCGACGGTGAGCTCCTCGAACAGCCGCCACTGCGAGTCCAGCGTCTTCACCTGGTGGTGCAGCAGGTAGCCGCTGCTGGCCTCGTGCGCGGCCGGCGCGCCCGACAGCACGACCAGCGGCACCCGCTCGGCGTAGGCACCGGCCACCGCATTGACCAGGTTGAAGGCGCCGGCGCCGTAGGTCACCGCCGCCACGCCGAGCCCGCCGCGCGCGCGCGCCGCCGCGTCGGCGGCAAAGCCCACGCCCGGTTCGTGCGACAGCGTGATGAGCGGCAGCAGGCCTGAGCGCTCGAACTCGCGGAACAGCGGCAGCGCGAAGTCGCCGGGTATGCCGAAGATCTCGGTGGCGCCGCGGTCCTTCAGGGCCTGCAGCAGGCTGTCGGTGAGGTTCATGGCGCGGAATTATGGTGCCCGGCTTCGACGAGAATGACGGTGCGGCCGGGCGGCGCCGCGTTTCGAGCACGGGAGCCGGACATGATGGGTTTCAAACACACCGTTGCACTGGTCTTGATCGGCGCCACGAGCCTGGGTGCGCTGGCGGCCGACGCTGCCAACGACAGCTGGTGGGACCAGTTCAAGGCCTACACGCACCAGCAGAAGAACGACGCCGTGAAGGCCGGCAGGACGCTCATCGCGGACACCGACAAGAAGATCGACGAGCTGAAAGCGCAGACCCGGAACGCCAGCGCCGAGACGAAGGCCGCCCACGAGAAGAACATGGCGGAGCTGCAGGACAAGAAGAAGGCGGCGCAGGCCGAGCTGGCCAAGCTGGAGAAGTCGACCAGCGCCGTCTGGGATGCCACCAAGACCGGCTTCTCCAAGGCCGCCAGGGAACTGGGCCAGGCCTACGACAAGGCGCTGGCTGCCGCCAGGAAGTGAGCCGGCGGCGGCGGCGCCGCCGGCCGGGTGCGCGTCAGCCGCGCGCCACCGCCGCAGCGGGCACGTCGCGCAGGCGCACCGCCAGCGTCTGCGTGGCGCGGCCGATCAGGCCGATCTCGTCGAACAGCGCCGATTCGGCCACGCCGCAGCCCTGGCCACCGAAGACACTGCGCGCCTGCAGGCAGATCCAGGCACCGACCGGCCGGCGCAGCAGGTTGACCGTCAGGTCGCAGTTGACGAAGCTGTAGCGGTTGAAGTCCAGCGCCGCGCTGATGCCGTTGCCCGAATCGGCGGCCACGGCGACACGCTGGTAGGGGCTCGGCGCCTCGCCGTTGACCAGCGGGTGGCGCAGGCGAAACCAGGCCGCGCAGGGGCCGTCGAAGAAGCGGCCCTCGGCAAGCCGGTTCTCGACCAGGTCGCCGTAGCCGCCGACGAGGCCGCCGAACGGCATCCTGCACGGCGCGCTTTCGTCCGGCGGCTTCGGCGCGCGGGGCAAGGGGTGGCCCGCCGTGCCGGGGGGCACCGGCAGATCGTCCTCGCGCTGCATCAGTGCCGTGAAGCGCGCCACTTCCTTGCCGTCGGCGACCAGCCGCGCCGAGTAGTGGCCGGCGTTGCGGCCGATGTAGTCCGCCGTCACTTCGACCCGGCACTCGCCGATCGGCACCGGGCGCAGCAGGTTGCCGGTCAGGCGCCCGAGGTGGCTCAGCCCTTGCGGTGCGGCCGCCTGTTCGATGGCGCGACAGACCAGCGCCGATGGCGGCCCGGCGTGCTGGTGCTCGGGGTGCCAGGGGCCACGGGTCAGGCTGCTGGCACGGAACAGCTGGCCGTCGTTGCTGGTGTAGGCGCTGGAGCGGGTGGCGGTCATCGGCGGTCCGGTTGCAGTGCTGTGCGCGGTGCCGAATCATCGCCTGGGTGGCAGATCCGCGGACCGGGCCGTCTCGCTCGCGCTCAGCGCTCGGCGATGTAGTGCTGCGCGACCGGCACCTCGCCGGGCAGCAGGTAGCCGCGCAGCTGCGCTTCGATTTCCTGGTCGGCCAGCGTGCCGCGGGCGCGCTGGTGCAGGTAGTCGGCCCAGCTGGTGACGATGAATCGTTCGCAATAGCGGGTGGGGTCCGACAGGTCGCGGTAGACGCGCCAGAAGGTCGCACCGTCGCGCCGGCGTGGCGCACGCAGCAGGCTCACGGCGTCGAGGAAGGCTTCCGTGACCTCCGGGCGCACGCGGTAGCCGATCTCCACGGCCACCGGCCCGGCCTCGGGCGCCGGCTCGTGCTTGACGAACAGGTCCTGCGACAACGGCACCTGCGTCACTTCGTCCAGGCCGCCCATGCGCAGCGGGAACGGGCGCGCCAGCAGCAGCCCGGCGGCCATGGCCACGGCGCCGATCAGCAGCGCCGGCGTCAGCCCCAGGATGTCCGACAGCAGGCCCCAGAACGCCGAGCCGATGGCGAACGATCCCAGCGCGCTCAGCGTGTGCAGGGCGGTGGCGCGTGCCCGCACCCAGGGCGGCACGCTGGTCTGCGTGGCGGTGTTGTAGGTGGACATGACCGACATCCACGCCGCGCCGCCGGCCACCAGCGCAGCATAGACCAGGGCCCGCGTCTGCGACAAGGCCGCCACCGCCATGACGATTGCGAACACCACGCAGCCCGCACCGACCAGGCGCTCCAGCCCCAGGTGCAGCCGCAGGCGGCCGATGACCAGCCCGGCGAGCACGGCACCGGTGCCCAGGCAGCCCATCAGGAAGCCGAAGCCGGTGGCACCCAGGCCGAGCTGGCGCTGGCCGACCACCGGCAGCAGCGCCCACAGCGCCGAACCCGTGGCGCTGTAGGCCATGGTGCGCACCAGCTGCGCCAGCACGGTGTCGGAGTGGCGTGCGAAGCGCAGCGCGCTCAGCATGCCGCCCCACAGCCGCTCGGCCGGCAACCGCGACGGCGCGTGCGGCCGCGGCGGGTGGCGGCGCACGGCTTCGAACAACACGGCGACGCCGGCCACCGCGAGCACGAAGACCCAGCCGCTGCCGGCCTTGGCGAAGATGTATCCGGCCACCGCCGGACCGAGCGCGCGCGCGGCGTTGTACGAGATACCGATGGCGGTGATGGCCTGCGGCAGTTCGTCGCGCGGCACGACGTCGACGACCGCCGAATTCCACGCCGGCGACAGCATCGCCGTGCAGCAGCCGGCGATGAAGGTCAGCACCAGCAGCGTCGCCGCCCCCGCCCAGCCGCCCAGCACGAGCAGCGCCAGCAAGGCCAGCACCGCCACCTGCAGCGCCAGCGCGACCAGGATCAGGCGCCTGCGGTCGGTGGTGTCGGCCATCACGCCGGCAGGCAGGGCCAGCAGGAACATCGGCAGGAAGACGGCGGTCTGCACCAGCGCGGCCAGGAACGACGAACCGCTGAGCTCGAGCACCAGCCAGGCCGTGGCCATGACCTGCATCGCGTTGCCGACGAAGTACACCGTGCCGCCCGCCAGCAGCGCACGGAACGGCAGGTGCCGCAGCGTGGCGCGGATCGACGGGTGGGCGCTCATGGCGCCCGATTATTGGGTTCGGCGCCGCAGCGTGGTGGCTTCAGGACGTGGCGCGCAAGGTGCGGCGGGCCTGTTCGAGCCAGCCCAGGCCGGCCTCGGTGCTGCGGGCGGGCTTGTATTCGCAGCCGATCCAGCCCGGGTAGCCGATGCGGTCGAGGTGCGCGAACAGGAAGGGGTAGTTGATCTCGCCAGTGCCCGGCTCGTTGCGTCCGGGGTTGTCGGCAACCTGGATATGGGCGATGCGCGCCAGGTGCCTGCTCAGCGTCGCCGCCAGTTCACCCTCGTAGCGCTGCGCATGGTAGACGTCGTACTGCAGGTAGGCGTTGTCGGCACCGACCTCGTCCAGCACCGCGATCGCCAGCGCGGTGTGGTTGAGCCAGAAGCCGGGAACGTCGAAGTTGTTGATGGGTTCGATGAGCAGCTTCAGCCCGGCCTGCTTCAGTTCCGCCGCGGCAAAACGCAGGTTGTCGACGAAGGTGCGGCGCAAGGTGGCGTCGTCGACGCCGGCCGGTGCCTTGCCGGCCAGGCAGTTGAGCTGCGGCACGCCGAGCAAGGTGGCGTATTCGATGGCCCTGGGCACGCCGGCGCGGAATTCGGCCACCCGCGCCGGGTCGCAGGCCAGGCCGCGGTCGCCGGCCGCGAAGTCGCCACCGGGCAGGTTGTGCAGCACCATCCGCAGGCGGTTGGCCTGCAGCCGGTCGCGGATGGCGGCGGCCGGCACTTCATAGGGGAACTGCATCTCGACGCTGGAAAAACCGGCGCGCGCCGCGCGTTCGAAGCGCTCGAGCAGCGGCACTTCGGTGAACAGCATCGAGAGGTTGGCGGCGAACCTGGGCATGTCGTCTCCTGTCGTTCCGGCAGCCCGGTCGACGCCGGGCCGGCCGCTTGCATTCAACCACGGACCGGTGGGCGCCGCAGCGGGCGGCGCGCCGCCCGCCGCTGACAAACCCTGCATGATGAGGCATTCGTTGGCAGACCACCATAATGACCCGCCAGGTGAGCCAGCTGGCCTGCGGCTGTGTCGCCGACGCCGGCGGTCAGCCGCCACCACCGCCACCACCGCCACCGGCCGGAGCCGCGCTGGGCCTGGACGACGTCGTGCGCGCAGCCCGCGCCGACGCCGCCGCACGGACGGGCCTGGCCGGCGAGTCGCTGACCCTGGTCAGTGCCGACAGCGTCACCTGGTCCGACGGCAGCCTGGGTTGCCCGCAGCCGGGCAGGGCCTATACGCAGGCGCTGGTGCCGGGCTACCGCGTGCGGCTGCGCGGGCCGGCCGGCGAACTGGACTACCACGCCAGCGCCCGCGGTGCGCTCGTGCTGTGCCCGCCGGGACGCGCCGTCGACCCACTGCCCGGGGCGAGCCGGATCTGAAGCGGGGCGCCAGCGCGCCGGGGGCCGTCAGGCCGTCGGCAGGTGGTAGTCCTTGAACTGGTCGCGCAGCTTGTTCTTCTGCATCTTGCCGGTGGCGCCCAGCGGGATGGCGTCGACGAAGACCACGTCGTCGGGCGTCCACCACTTGGCGATCTTGTTCTCGAAGAAGGCCAGCAGTTCTTCCTTGGTGAGCTCGGCGCCGGGCTTCTTGGTCACCACCAGCAGCGGGCGTTCGTCCCACTTCGGGTGCTTGGCGGCGATGCAGGCGGCCATCGCCACGGCGGGGTGCGCCATGGCGATATTCTCGAGGTCGATCGAGCCGATCCATTCACCGCCGCTCTTGATGACGTCCTTGCTGCGGTCGGTGATCTGCATGTAGCCGTCGGCGTCGATCCTGGCCACGTCGCCGGTGGGGAACCAGCCGTCGACCAGCGGGTCGCCGCCGTCGTCCTTGAAGTAGCGCGACAGGATCCACGGCCCGCGCACGTGCAGGTCGCCCGAGGCCTCGCCGCCCCAGGGCAGTTCCTTGCCGTCGGGGTCGACGATCTTCATGTCGACGCCGTAGATCGCTCGGCCCTGCTTGTCCATGTAGGCGTAGCGCTCCTCCTTCGGCAGCCCGAGGTGCTTGGCCTTCAGCGTGCCGGTGGTGCCCAGCGGGCTCATCTCGGTCATGCCCCAGCCGTGGATGACCTGCACGCCGTACTTGTCGCCGAAGGTGCGGATCATCGCCGGCGGGCACGCCGAGCCGCCGATCACGGTGCGGTTCATGGTGCTGAACTTCAGGCCGTTGGCTTCGACGTAGGCCAGCAGCCCCTGCCACACCGTGGGCACGCCGGCCGACAGCGTGACGCCCTCGCTCTCGAACAGCTCGTACAGCGACTTGCCGTCGAGTCCGGCGCCGGGGAAGACGAGCTTGGCCCCCGTCATGCAGCCCACGTAGGGCAGGCCCCAGGCGTTGACGTGGAACATCGGCACCACCGGCAGGATGGCGTCGCGGCTCGAGCAGCCGATCGAGTCGGGCAGGGCCGCGGCATAGGTGTGCAGCACCGTGCTGCGGTGGCTGTAGAGCACGCCCTTGGGGTTGCCCGTGGTGCCCGAGGTGTAGCACAGCGAGCTGGCGGTGTTCTCGTCGAAGCTGGGCCACTCGAAGTGGTCGTCCTGCGACTCGATCAGTTCCTCGTAACACAGCAGGTTCGGGATCTTCGCCGCGACTTCGGCCGCCGGCATGTGCGCGCGGTCGGTCATGGCGACGAAGGCCCTGACCGTCTTCGTGCGGTGGGCCACGGCCTGGATCAGCGGCAGGAAGGTGAGGTCGAAGAACAGCACCTGGTCTTCGGCGTGGTCGGCGATGTAGACGATCTGGTCCGGGTGCAGACGCGGGTTGACGGTGTGCAGCACGGCGCCGGTGCCGCTGACCGCGTAGTACAGCTCCATGTGGCGGTAGCCGTTCCAGGCCAGCGTGGCGACGCGGTCGGGCGCCTTCACGCCCAGCGCGGCCAGCGCCTTGGCCATGCGGCGCGAGCGTGCGGCGAGATCCTTGTACGTGTAGCGGTGGATGTCGCCCTCGACGCGCCGGGAAACGATCTCGCGGTCGCCGTGGTGGCGTTCGGCGTGCACGATGAGGGTGGAAATCAGCAGCGGCTGCTGCATCATCTGGCCGTTCATGGGTCTCCTTTGGGCGGTTGTCAGCGGCGGCTGTGCCTGCCCCGCCATTTTGCGGCAAGCGCGGCCTGCGCCGGGTCCAGGCTCAGCCGCCGCTGCGGTCGGGGCGCTTGCAGCGGCTCGGGTCGGCCACGAACAGCCAGCCCGCGGCCACGGCGGCCGGAATCGCGGCGTACCAGTAGGCATTGCCGCTGAGGGCGCTGCCGACGGCGCCGACGAGCCAGCCCGCCGCTGCCAGCGCCAGCAGCAGGAGCAGCCGCCTGCCGGTGCCCGGGGGCGGTGCGCCGGCTGGAGCCGGCGTCGTCACGGCGCGGTGGCCGGCGCGCCGGCCTCGAACCAGCGCCGGATGAGCGCCCTTTCCGCGTCGGTGATGCGCGTCGCGTTGTTCAGCGGCATCAGCTTCAGCACCACGGACTGCTGGTAGATGGCCTGCGCGTGCTGCTGGATCAGCGCCGGCGTGTGCAGCGCCACGTTCTTCTGCTGCAGCTGCGCGTTGTGGCACGGCGCGCAGCGCTGGTCGAGCACGGTCCTGACTTCGGCCAGCGTCACGGCGCCGGCGGCCGCCGCCGGCGGCTGTGCTGCGGGCGCCAGCCAGACGGCCAGGCCCAGCAACAGCGCCGTGCCACTGGCCGCGTATTCCCACGGCACGCGACGGCCCTGCACCAGCGCCTTGTGGCGCGCCACGAAGCTGTGGCGGATCAGTGCGCCGGCCGCCATCAGCAGCACCAGCACGAGCCAGTTGTGCGCACCCTGGGTCAGCCAGCCATAGTGGTTGCTCAGCATGGCGACCAGCACCGGCAGCGTGAAGTAGGTGTTGTGCACGCTGCGCTGCTTGGCGCGCTGGCCGTGAATGGCTTCGACGGCCAGGCCGGCCTTCATCTGCGCGATCACCTTGCGCTGGCCGGGGATGATCCAGAACAAGACGTTGGCGCTCATCGCCGTGGCGACCATCGCGCCGACGATCAGGAAAGCGGCGCGGCCGGCGTAGAGCTGGCAGACCAGCCACGATGCCGCGACGATGCAGCCGAACACCAGCGCGGCGACGAGGGCGTCGCCGCCGACGGCGCCCTTCTTCTCGCCGACCCAGCGGCAGATCAGGTCGTAGACGACCCAGAACGCCGCCAGCAAGGCCAGCGACGCGCCGGCCGCCGCCGCGGGCGGCCAGTCGTAAACGGTCTTGTCGACGAGAAAGGTGCCGGCGTTGAACAGGTACAGCACCGTGAAGAGCGCGAAGCCGGTCAGCCAGGTCGAGTAGCTCTCCCAGTAGAACCAGTGCAAGTGCTCGGGCAGCGACTTCGGCGCCACCATGTACTTCTGCGGGTGGTAGAAGCCGCCGCCGTGCACGGCCCACAGCTCGCCGTCGACGCCCTTGGCCTTCAGTTCCGGGTCCTGCGGCCGCGTCAGGCTGTTGTCGAGGAAGACGAAGTAGAACGACGAACCGATCCAGGCGATGGCCACGACGACGTGGGCCCAGCGCAGCAGCAGGTTGAGCCAGTCCAGCAGGTAGGTGTCCAAGCCGGGTCCCTCAGAGGTTGAGAGGCCATCCCGTGCACCCGCGCAGGGGTGGCCAAGGGCCCTGAGCAAGGCGCAGCGCGCCGCCCGCACTGACGTGCGGGCAAGCGGTGCAACGC
>CAYJOA010000103.1:0-15914 GCA_964371495.1 uncultured Rubrivivax sp. | reverse complement strand
CGACCCCGAGCTCGGGCTCGTCGAGGCCACGCTGCAGTAAGGACGGCCACCGGGCGCGGCCCAGGCTGCGGGCCAACGGCGCCCGGCCCCTTTCACTTCACAGCAGCCACTGCGGCCGCAGCAGCAGCACCCCGCCCAGCGCGAGCATGACGAGGCCGCTGACGAACTTCAGCCAGCGCCCCGCGCGTTCGGTGAGCTTGCCGCTGCCCAGCGCCGCCACCGCCACGCCGACCATCAGCGCGTCGTCGGTGACGTAGCCGGCGATGTACAGGCCCAGGTAGGCGTAGTGCGCGGCCGGTCCCAGCGACTGCTGCGCCAGCACGGCGGTGTAGATGGCCGGCAGCCCGGCGGTGCACAGCAGCTCGACGAAGTTCACCACCACCGCCAGTGCGGCCACCGCCAGCAGCGACGCCGGCAGCGCGCGCGCCTGCATGACCCGCCGCATGCGCGCCACCAGGCCCGGTCTGGCGCTGGCGGGAATGCTCAGCGACGGCCCGTGCCCCCAGGCGACGAAGTCCTTGACGTTGAAGGCGCCGATGACGAGCGCCACCGCCGCCAGCAGCAGCCGCACCGTATTCGACAGGCCCACGGCCAGGAAGACGTTGAGCCAGGCGGCCATGAAGGCGTAGTAGACGGCGCCGCTGACGAACACGAAGGTGCCGGCGACGAGCGCCATGCGTCTGCGGTCGTTCAGGCGCACCAGCAGCGACAGCAGGAACAGCAGCACCCACATCGCGCACGGGTTGAAGCCGTCCAGCAGCCCCAGCGCCAGCGTGAACAGCGGCAGGCCCATGCGCGACGCGCTCAGTGTCCCGAACAGGCGGCTGTCGACTTCGTGCTTCTGCAGCGCCGAGCCCGAGTCGAGCAGTTCGACGATGGCGCGGCCGGCGTGGGCCTCGTCGTCGTAGCCCACGAGCACGCGGCCGTCGACGACGAAAGTCGGCACGCCCGGCGGCCACACTCCGGCGTCGCGGGACCGGGCCGAGAGCTCGGCGCGGGCCTGTGGATCCACGTCCACCGGGCGCCACTCGATACGCAGGTGCGGGCGTTCGAGCGCCAGGCGTTCGAGGAAGCGTTTGGCGTCGCTGCAGTGGGGGCAGCCCTCGCGCACGAAGACCTGCAGCAGCACCGGCGGCCTGGCCGTCGCGGCCGGCGCCCCGGCATCCGGCCCGGGTGCCGCGCCGGCGTTGCACAGCAGGCCCAGCCACAACAGCCACGGCAGCCACTGCAGCCACGGGGGGCGGCGGGTCCAGGCCGCGCCGGCGGTGATGGCGTGGAGCTTCATGACGCTAGGCGAGTGGCGCGCGCAGACACGGGCAACCTCCCCGACCCCGATCAGACACCCTGGGGCACCGCTGCGCGATGCCCTGGATCAAAGGCTCGGCAAAACGCCCGCTGCCGCCCGCCCCGGGCCACACGGTGCAGCGCCCGGCGTGCGCGGCGACGGCGGGGCGCGGTGTCCGGTACCTACAATCACGGCGATGCCGCTCGACCACCCATACGTCCTCACGCTGTCATGCCGCGACACCAAGGGTATCGTCCACGCGGTGTCGGGGCTGCTCTACCAGGCCGGCTGCAACATCATCGACTCGCAGCAGTTCGGTGACCTCGAAGGCGAAGACGCCACCGGCCTGTTCTTCATGCGCGTGCACTTCCAGGCGCCGCCGCAGCTGGCGACACCGGGAACGCTGCAGGCGCTGTTCGAACACACGCGGCAGCAGTTCGGCATGGCGGTGCACTTCCACGCCCTGGCCATGCGGCCGCGCCTGCTGCTCATGGTCAGCCAGCACGGCCACTGCCTGAACGACCTGCTCTACCGCTGGAAGAGCGGCTCGCTGGCGGTGGACATCCCGGCCATCGCCTCCAACCACCGCGACTTCGAAACGCTGGCGGCCAGCTACGGCATCCCCTTCCACCACCTGCCGCTGCAGCCCGGCAGCGACGCCGCCGCCAAGGCCGCGGCGAAGGCGGCGCAGGAGCGGCAGGTGGCCGCGATCATCGAAGGCGAGCGCGTCGACCTCGTCGTGCTGGCGCGCTACATGCAGATCCTGAGCCCCGAGTTCTGCGCCGCTCTGGCCGGCCGCGCCATCAACATCCACCACAGTTTCCTGCCCAGCTTCAAGGGCGCGCGGCCCTACTTCCAGGCCCATGCGCGCGGCGTCAAGCTGATCGGCGCCACCGCCCACTACGTCACCGCCGACCTCGACGAGGGCCCGATCATCGAACAGGACGTGCAGCGCGTGGACCACACGCTGTCGGCCGAGGACTACACCGCCGTCGGCCGCGACATCGAATGCATGGTGCTCGCCCGCGCGGTGCGCTGGCATATCGAGCACCGCGTGCTCATCAACGGCCACAAGTGCGTGGTCTTCCGCTGACGCGCAACGGCCATGGCCCGCCCGCCCGCCGCCACGCTGATCGGCAGCCCAGACGAGGTCGAGGCGCAGTTCTACGAAGCCCTGCAGCGTGGTGACATCGAGCGCCTGATGGCGCTGTGGGCCGACGACGACGAGATCGTCTGCGTGCACCCCGGCGGCACGCGCGTGGTCGGCAGCGCGGCCATCCGCGCCAGCTTCGTGGCCATCTTCGCCAGGGGCGGCATACCGGTGCGGCCGGAACAGGTGCACCGCGTCGCCGTTCCCGGCTGCGCGCTGCACCACCTGGTCGAGCGTGTGGAAATGGCGGGCAAGCAGGGCCCGCGGTCGGCCTGGGTGATCGCCACCAACCTGTACCTGAAGACGGCTCTGGGCTGGCGGCTGGCCTCGCACCACGCCAGCCCGGGACTGGCGCACGAGCCGCCGGTGATCGGCGGCGAGGCGCCGTCGACGCTGCACTGATGCAGGGCTACCGCGCGCCGCGCTGGCTGCCCGGCGGCAACCTGCAGACGATCTGGGCCGCCCGCGCCGCGCGCCGCCACCTCGGCCCGGCGCCGCACTTCCAGCGCGAGCGCTGGGACACGCCCGACGGCGACTTCATCGACGTCGACCACCTGGCGCCGCAGTCTGGTGCCGCGCGGCAGCAGTTCGTCCCGGGCGTCACGCAGCGGCACCTCGTGCTCTTCCACGGCCTGGAAGGCAGCAGCCAGAGCCAGTACGCGCAGGCCTTCGCCAGCGTTGCGCAAGGCCGCGGCTGGGCCTATTCGGTGCCGCACTTCCGCGGCTGTTCGGGTGAACTCAACCGCGCGCCGCGCGCCTACCACTCGGGCGACTTCGAGGAGATCGGCTGGATCCTGCAGCGCCTGCGCCTGCGGCACGGCGCGCCGCTGCTGGTGGTCGGCATCTCGCTGGGCGGCAACGCGCTGCTGCGCTGGGCACAGGAAGCCGGCGACAGCGCCGCGGCCACCGCCGCCGCGGTGGCCGCGGTGTGCTCGCCCGTCGACCTGGCGGCCTCGGGTGCGGCCATCGATCGCGGCTGGAACTGGCTCGTCTACTCGCGCTTATTCCTGGCCACCATGAAGCCCAAGGCGCTGGCCAAGTGGCAGCAGCACCCGGGGCTGTTCGACCGCGAACGCCTGGCCGCGGCGCGCACGCTGTACGACTTCGACAACGCCTTCACGGCGCCGCTGCACGGCTTCCGCGACACGCCGGACTACTGGCTGCGGGCGTCGGCCAAGCCGCAGCTGGCGCGCATCCGCATCCCGGCGCTGGTGCTCAATGCCGGCAACGACCCCTTCGTGCCGGCAGCGTCACTGCCCCGGCCGGCGCAGGTGGGGCGTTTCGTCACGTCGTGGCGGCCGGCGCAGGGCGGGCACGTCGGCTTTCCGCGCGGCGCTTTCCCGGCCGACGTGCTGGCCATGCCGCAGGCGGTGGTGGACTGGCTGGCAGCGCACGGCTGACCGGGCTTAAGCTCGGGCCCATGGACGACATCGTCAAGGCGGCGCTGCTGAAGTGGCCCCACGTGCCGCACTGCTACGGCTGGCTGGCGCTGGACGCGCGCGGCCACTGGTACATGCGCGACGACCGCATCCAGGCCGCGGGGCCATTCCCGCAGGTCAAGGGCAGCCGCATCGCGCACGACAAGCTGCTGGCCTTCATCCACCGCAACTACGGGCACGACGAGCGCGGCGCCTGGTTCTTCCAGAACGGGCCGCAGCGTGTCTACGTCGAGCTGGAGGCGGCGCCCTACGTCTGGCGCATCGACGCCGCACCCGGCTGGCCGGTGCATGCACACACCGGCGAGTCGGCCGCGGTGCGCGGCGCTTGGCTCGACGAGACGGGCCGCCTGTTCCTGGACACCGAGCTCGGCTTCGGACTCGTGCACACGCTGGACACCGGCATTGCGGCGCAGGCCGTCGAGGCGGGCAGCTGGACCCCCGGCGAGATGCCGTTCGCCGACATGCCCAGGCGTTTCGGCTACACCCTGCGGCCGCAAGAAAAAGCCGCCCCGGGGGCGGCTTTGCAGCACGAGGGCTGAGGCTCAGTTCGGCGCGCTGGCGGCCGAAGCCGCCGCTGCCGGAGCCTTGGGTTCGTCGAGCTTGCCGCCACCCTGGTTGGCGATGTAGACCACGGCGCGGCCGATCTCGTATTCGGAAAACTGGCCACCGCCTTGCGGGGGCATCGCGCCCTTGCCCTTGAGCACCGAGTTCAGCAGCGCCTCGTAGCCGGTCTTGACGCGCGGCGCCCAGGCGGCGGCGTCGCCCAGCTTGGGCGCCCCGGCCACGCCGGCGGCGTGGCAGGCGGCGCACTGGCCGGTGTAGACCTGCTCGCCGGTTTGCGGCGCGCCCGCGGTGCTGGCGTCGCGGATCTCCACGGCGCCGACGCGCTGCAGGCGCAGCGCCACCGCTTCGGGCCCGAGGCCGTCGCTGCCGGCGGCCGGCTTGGTGCCGAAGTCGACGTAGTTGACGAGCAGGATGATGGCCACGATGGGCACCAGGAACGACGCCACCACGGCCACCACCAGCTGCTTGGGTGTCTTGATCGGGCCTTCGTGCGGGCCGTCGTCGTGGGCTGCGGTGTCGTGCGGGTCGCTCATGGGATCCTCGGGTCTGCGGCAATTAGCCGACACGGACAAAAGCCGAAGATTATAGAGACCCCGCCGTCGCCCGCCCGAGCCGCGGCGCGGGCTGCGGGGTGCCGGGCGCTAGAATGCAGCCCTGCCACGCGACCGTGGTGAAGTGGATATCATGCGGCCCTCCGAAGGCCACGTCGCAGGTTCGATTCCTGCCGGTCGCACCAGGCTGAAGTCGCGGTCCGGCGCCGGGCCACGCCCCGCCAGCCGTTGCACCCAGGCCCGATTCGAGTACGCTCTTGGGCGGTCAAGGCCCGCGAGAGTTCACGATGAGTCGTCACCACGCCAACCTGATCCGCTCGATCTTCCACGATCCGCCCAGCGGCAACATCCACTGGCGCGACATCGAATCCTTGCTCAAGCATGTCGGCGCGTCGCTGGAGCCGATCTCCGGCGCCAGGATCCGTGTCCACCTCAACCGCATGGAAGGCGTGCTGCACCGGCCGCACCACAGCAACGTGCTCGACACGAGTTCGCTCGTGCACCTGCGCGAGTTCATGGCGCGTGCCGGCGTCACACCCTCGGCGTACGAGACCAAGGACGCCGATCCGCACTGACCCGGGAGCACAGCGGGCATCGGCCGGGCCGCCCCTGCATAGCCGTCGATGCCGCTGCCTGCGCGCGTCAGGCGCCGCCCGCCGTTGCCGCCGCGCGCGAGCGGCCCCACTGGCTGCCCAGCACCGCCAGCAGCAGGGCCAGGCCGGCCAGGTCGGTCGCCCAGCCGGGCTTGATGAGCAGCAATGAAGCCGCCACCAGCGCCAGCCGCTGCCAGCTGCTGCACTCGCGCAGCAGGTAGCCGTACAGGCCGGCGGCCAGCAACACGCAGCCGATGCTGGCGCTGGCCACCGCGGGCAGCACGCTGGTCCACGGGCCGATCATCAGCAGCGCCGGCTCGTAGACGAACATGAAGGGCACGATGAAACCGGCGGCGCCGATGCGACCCGCCTGCCCGCCCGACTGCCACATGTCGGCCTTGGCCAGCCCGGCGGCGGCGAACACCGCCAGCGCCACCGGCGGCGTGATCGCCGACAGCACCGCGAAGTACAGCGCAAACAGGTGCGCCGCCGGCGTTGCCACGCCCAGCTTGATGAGCGCCGGCACGAGCAGCGAGACCATCACGATGTAGGCCGGCGTGGTCGGCATGCCCATGCCCAGCACGATGCCGGCGACGCCGGTGAGCAGCAGCGCCAGCAGCAGGCTGTTCTGCGACAGCGCGATGACGAACTGGGTGAAGGTGATGCCCAGCCCGGTGAGCGAGATGACGCCGATGACGATGCCGGCGCAGGCGCAGGCCATGGCCACCGAAAGGGCGTCGCGTGCGCCGCCCTGCAGCGCTTCGATCACCGTGCGCCAGCCGATGCCTGCACGCGTGGAACGGCGCAGCAGCGCCACCGGCAGGCACGACAGTGCGCCGACCAGCGCGCACAGCGGCGCCGAATACGACATCGACATGCCGCCCAGCACGATCAGGATCGGGATGAACAGGTGCCCGCGTTCGGCCAGCACCGCACCCAGGCGCGGCAGCTCGCTGCGCGGCAGCCCCATCAGGCCGACGCGCTTGGCGTGGAAGTGCACGGCCGAGAACACCGCGACGTAGAACAGCAGCGCCGGAATCCAGGCCCACATCGTGACCTGGAAGTAGCTCACCGCCAGGTACTCGGCCATCACGAAGGCGGCCGCGCCCATGATCGGCGGCATGATCTGCCCGCCGGTGGAGGCGGTGGCCTCGACGCCGGCGGCGAAGGCTGGCGCGAAGCCGCTGCGCTTCATCAGCGGTATGGTCATCGGCCCGTCGACCATGACGTTGGCCACCGCGCTGCCCGAGATGGTGCCGAACAGGCTGGAGCTGACCACCGACACCTTGCCCGGACCACCGGCGGTGTGGCCGGTGAGCGCCAGCGCGAAGTCCATGAACAGCTTGCCGGTGCCGGACTTCTCCATGAAGCTGCCGAAGAGCACGAAGACCATCACGTAGCTCGCCGAGACGCCGAGCGTCGAGCCGAAGATGCCTTCGGTGGACAGGTACATCTGCTCCAGCAGCACCTGCAGCTTGATGTCGGTGGCCAGCAGCGCGTAGCCCAGGAACAGCATCGCGGTGACCGGCAGCGCCCAGCCGATGACGCGCCGGGTCGCGTCCAGCACCAGCAGCACGGCCAGCACAGCCATCACCTGGTCCCGGGGGCTCAGGTCGTCGATGTAGATGATGCGGTTGGTGATGCTCTGGTAGGTGACGAAGACGTGTCCCGCCACCGCCGCGCTGGCCAGGATGAGTGCGGCGTCGATCCACCACAGCCGGCGCTGGCCGTCGGCTGTGCGCGCCGCCGGGTACAGCAGGTACACCAGCACCAGCGCAAACAGCAGGTGGCTGCCGCGGAAGATCAGGGCCTCCGGTGGCGCCATCGCCGTGGCCCACATGTGGTACAGCGACATGGCCACGGCAAGCATGCCGGCCAGCCGGCGCGTGGCGGTGTTCAGCATCCGTCCCGTGTGCGTACGACGTGGCCGGAGCCGGCGCGGTACGAAGCGCCCGCGATCACATCGCGCCGACTTCCTTGTAGAACTTCAGCGCCCCCGGATGGAAGGGCACGCCGATGTCGGTGGCCATCATCTTCGGCGTCAGCCCGGCCATGGCCTTGTTGATGGCCACCAGGTCGCCGAGGTTGGCGACCATCGTCTTCAGCATCGTGTAGACCTGGTCGGCCGGCAGCGAGCAGGCCGCCACCAGGTGCGCCGAATAGACGATGGCGTCGACGTCCTTGTCCTGCTTCGGGTAGGTGCCGGCCTTGATCGTGCCCTTGGTGTAGCCGGCATTGATCTTCTTCATCGCGGCCACGATGTCGTCATTCACCGGCACCATGCGGATGTCGCGCCCGGCGGCGACGTCCATGATCGACGAGGCCGGGATCGTGGTGCCCAGCGTGAACACCTGCGCATGGCCGTCCTTCAGCAGCGCCGCGGCGTCGGTGTAGGAGTTGACGAAACTGACCTTGACGCTGTCGTAGCTCAGGCCCACCGAACGCAGCATGTGCTGCGAGATGGCCTCGGCGGTGTTGCCCTTGGGCTGCACGGCGATCGTCTTGCCCTTCATGTCGGCCACCGAGTTCACGCCCGAGCTCGCCAGCGCCACCATCTGGAAGTACTGCGGGTACAGGTTGGCCATCTGGCACACCTTGGTCACCTTCTGCGGATAGGGCGGCGCGCCGTTGACGCCGTCCACCGAAGAGATGCTGTTGCCGAAGCCGATGTCGGCCTTGCCTTCGTCGACGCCGCGGACGTTGGCGATGCCGGCGCCGGGCAGCGTCTGCACCGCCAGGCCCGGGATGGCCTTTTCCCACATGTTCTTCAGCGAGCCGCCCAGCGGTACCCAGACGCCGCCTTGCGGCCCCGTCATCAGGCGCAGGGCCTGCTGCGCCTGCGCGGGGGCTGCAGCACACAGCAGCGTTGCGAGGCAGGCCACCGGAACGAGCCGGTCGATGTGGGCAGCGCGCATGGTCTGGGTTCCTTTTCGTGGGCCTGAGGTCGGGCGCAGTGTGCCAGCGGCGCCCGTGCCCCGACATCGGTGCTAGCGAGCACTCGGCCAGCGGTTTGAACGCCGCCGCCACATTCAAAGTGCGCAAGTCGGCGGGGTAGACTTCCAGCCACCATGCTATTTGCGTCGCCGCTCTTTCTCTTTCTCTTTCTGCCGCTCACGCTGACCCTTTACGCGCTGGCGCCGAAATGGGCGAAGAACGGCGTGCTGCTGCTGGCCAGCGTAATCTTCTACAGCTGGGGCGAGGGTTTGTACGCGGTGTTGGTGATGGCATCGGTACTCGTGAACTGGGTTTTCGGAATCGCCATCGGCCGCTCCGAGGAAATGATTCACCGCCGGCGCTGGCTGGTCTGGGCCATCGTCGTCAATATCGGAACGCTGGCGGTCTTCAAGTACGCGAACTTCGTCGTCGAGAACCTCAACGGCGTGCTGGCTGCGCTGGCCGTGGCGCCGGTCACGATGGCTGCGATCCCATTGCCGCTGGGCATTTCGTTCTTCACCTTCCACGCCATTTCGTACGTCGTCGACGTCTACAAGCGCAACGCGCATGCGGAACGCCGGCTGTCCGACTTTGCTCTCTACATCCTGCTGTTCCCGCAGCTCATTGCCGGGCCGATCATCCGCTGGCGTGACATCGCCTCGCAGCTGACACAGCGCGACCAGCGCCTGGCCGACGTGGCCTACGGTGCGCGGCGTTTTCTGCTGGGTCTGGCCAAGAAGGTACTGATTGCCAACACCCTGGGTGCTGCCGCCGACCGTATATTTGCACTGCCCGGCAGTGAATTGACGGCACCGGTGGCCTGGCTGGGTTTGATCTGCTACACCTTGCAGATTTATTTCGACTTCTCCGGCTATTCCGATATGGCGCTGGGTTTGATGCGGATGTTCGGTTTCAGAATCCTGGAGAACTTCAACTATCCTTACGTGGCACAGTCGGTGCGCGAGTTCTGGAGGCGTTGGCACATTTCACTGTCGAACTGGTTCCGGGATTATCTGTACATTCCACTGGGCGGCAACAGGAAGGGGTCCGGACGCGCCTATTTCAATCTGGCCCTGGTGTTTCTCCTGTGCGGCCTGTGGCACGGCGCGAGCTGGCCTTTCGTGATCTGGGGGGCGTGGCACGGCCTGTTCCTGGTGGCCGAGCGCGCGGGTCTCGACCGGGTCCTGCAAAGAATCGGCCCCTTGAGGCATGGCTACGCGCTGCTCGCAGTCATGGGGGGCTGGGTGCTGTTTCGCTCGGAGACGCTGCCTCAGGCGCTGGGCTACTACGCCGCGCTGCTCGGCGGCGGCACGGGAGACGCCGCGCGCCAGCCGCTGCTGCTCTACCTGGACCCCCTGCTGGCGACGACCCTCGTGGCGGCGGGACTCGGCGCCACTCCCTTTGCCAGGGCGCTGGGTGACTGGTGCGGTCGCGTCGTGGCGGGGCATGCGCTGCGAGGTCGGATCGTGCTGACGGCGGACGTGGCCTGGATGCTCGCGTGCCTGTGTGCGGCCAGCGCATCGTTGGCCGCCGGCACTTACAACCCCTTCATCTATTTCCGTTTCTGACGCGCCCGATGACGACGCTGCTTGTCACGGATCCCCTGGCGCTGCCTCCGGTGCCCGCGCCTGCGGCGGCCACCCACCCCGTGCGGGACAAGGTACTGCTGTGGCTGCTGGCGCTGTCGCTGGCCATGCCCGGGCTGGCGCTGGTCGTCACCTGGTCGCGAACGAACACCCTGTTCGAGAATCGTCCCGCCGTGGCCTGGCCCACTCCCTTCGGCGCAGGTTTCACGGCGGCCTTCGAACGCGCGTTTGCCGACCGCTTTGGCGGCCGGGACCAGCTGATCTGGCTGCATCACGCGGCCAAGGTCGGCATCTTCGGCATATCGCCCGTGAACAAGGTGCTGGTGGGCCGCGAGGGCTGGCTCTACTACGCCGGCGACGACGGGCGTGAATTCGAGCGGCGGCGCGCGCCTGTGGACGGCTCTTCGGCGAAACAGGCCGCGGCCGTCGCCGACGGCATCGGGCAGCGCGTGCGCTACCTGGCCGAGCGTGGTGCCCGCTACGTCATGGTCGTCGTGCCGGACAAGCAGACGATCTACCCCGAGCATCTGCCGGCCGCCCACCAGCGCCGGACCGGCGTCTCGCCGCTCGACGTCCTGCTGGCCACGGCGCCGCCCGAGATCAGGCGCCACATCGTCGACCTGCGCCCGGCACTGCTGGCCGCCAAGCACGAACGTCAGCTGTACTTCAGAACCGACTCGCACTGGAACGAAAGCGGCGCCTGGGTCGGGCACCTCGAGACCCTGGCCGCCGTCCGGCGCGAACTGGGCTTGCCGCAGCCCGCCCGCCCCGCAATGCCGCCCGTGCGGCCGGCCGGCAGGGTAGACGGCGACCTGGTCAAGATGATGGGGGTCGGCAGCGGCTTGGTGGAACCCGCACTCGGCCTGGTCAGGGCGCCGGGCTGGACCGACTGCGCGCGCAGCGCCAGCGGCGCCCCACTGCAGTGGGGTGCGCCGATGCAGGCCTTGCGCTGCCCAACGGCAGCGCTGGGAAAGGTCGCGATCTACCACGACTCCATGGGCATCGGCCTGCTGCCCCTGCTGGCAAATGAATTCCAGGAAAGCCTGTGGGTTTCGGACCGCAAGTGGAATCTGGCGCAACTGGCGGCGGCCGGTCCCGCGGTGGTGGTGGACGAGGTCGTCGAACGGAATCTCGCGGCCATCGCCGACACCTCTTTGCCGAGCGCGCCGCCACCGCCGCCTGCCGAAACCCCGGCGCCATGGGCCCCGGGGCTGCCGCCGGGTCTTGCAGCGCAGGCCCGAGTCGCCGGGGTCTGCTCGCTCGACCGCGTCGACGGCCAAGCGCTGAGCGGCAGCGCTGCCCCGCTGCCGCGGCGAACCGTGCTGGTCGAGGGTTGGGCGGCCGATGTCGACGGGTCTTCGCTGCCGGCGTTGGCGTGGCTCGTGCTCGAAAGCGGCGGCGCCAGCGTGCACGTCCCGCTGGAGCTGGGCCGGCCGCGCCCCGACGTGGCTGCGGCCCTCGACCAGCCTGCCATGGCGACGGCCGGCTACCGCGTCAAGGCCGACCTTGCAGCGCTGGCGCCTGCACGCTACCGCGCCTGGCTGGTCTGGGTCGGCGCGTCCGGCTGGTCGCGTTGCGATGCGCGCCGCACCCTGCTCGTCGACGGGGCGGCGCGTTGATCGACGCCGCCGCCACTGCAGCCAGGCGACCGGTGGCGGCTGAACCGGCGCCCCGGGCAGTCCGGAGCCTGGCCCGTCCACGCAGGAGGCAAATCGGATGAGACGAATACCGAACCTGGAGATCCACCTGGTTCACAGCTGCAATCTGACCTGCGAGAGCTGCTCGCACTATTCCAACCAGGGGCACAAGGGTGTGCTCTCGCTGGCCGAAGCCGAGCGCTGGATGCTGCTTTGGAACCAGCGGCTGGCGCCGAAGACCTTCTCCTTGCTCGGGGGCGAACCCACCATCCACCCCGACCTGGCCGGTTTCGTGGCACTGGCGCGCAAGCACTGGCCGGCTTCGCATCTGCGGCTGGTGACGAACGGCTTCTTCCTGCACCGCCACCCGGAGTTGCCCGCCGTCCTGCGCGGCGACCGCAACGCCTGCATCTATCTGTCGATCCACCACGACGCGCCGGAATACCGAGACCGGCTGCGGCCCAACGTCGAGCTCCTGAGAAGCTGGGTCCGCGACCACGGCATCCAGGTGCGGTCGAAACCGTCGTTCAAGAACTGGACGCGCAGGTATCACGGCACCGGCAGTGCCATGGAGCCCTTCGACGACGGCCAGCCGCGGCAGAGCTGGGAGCACTGCCCGGCCCGCCAT
This sequence comes from uncultured Rubrivivax sp., assembly GCA_964371495.1. Classification (GTDB taxonomy): domain Bacteria; phylum Pseudomonadota; class Gammaproteobacteria; order Burkholderiales; family Burkholderiaceae_C; genus Rubrivivax. Next base: position 3,547 of record CAYJOA010000103.1, on the reverse strand, counting down.
TGCCCGCAGCTGTACGAAGGCCGGATCTGGAAGTGCGGGCCTCTGGCGTACCTGAAGCTGCAGCAAGCCAAGTACCAGCTGTCTGACCGCTGGCAGCCGCACCTGCAGTATCGACCCCTGGAGCCCGGCTGCAGCGACGGCATGATCACCGAGTTCTTCAACCGCGAAGAGGAGCCGCAGTGCGGCATGTGCCCGGCCCATCCGCAGCGGATCGAGCTGCCGCTGCCCTTGCCCGACGCCACCGCGCGGCGTGCTCTGCTCCAGCCGTTGCCGCAGGGCTGAAGCGAGCGTCAGCGCGTGGTGCTCGCCAGGCGCCGCGACGCAGCGGCGGCGGCAGGCCCGTCGCGCAGCGGTTCGATCAGCGCGGCGACCAGCGGGTCGGGGCCGCTGCCGCTCGGCAGCGCGGGCGCGATCGCATTCGGCTGGTGCGCGAACAGGCGCGCGAAGGACTGCGCGAGCGGGTCGTTCGCGGCGAACATCGGCAGGCGCTGCAGGCCGTCGCGCAGCGGCACGACGAGTGCGGCGACGAGCGGGTCGGCGTCGTGCTGCACGGCCGTCACCGGCTGGTGCGTCGCGGGCTGGTGCGAGAGCATGCGCTCGAAGCTGGCCGCCGCGCCGTCTCGAGCGAGGCAGGTTCCGGCGGCCATCGCCAGGCACAGGGCGATGCTGGCGCCGCGGGCCCGGATGCTGAGGGTGTGTTGCGCTGTGGTCATGATGTCGGTCTCCTGGGAGGTGGGAGGTGGGAGGTGGGGGGTGCGGGGTGCGGGGCCTTCGGGGGTTGCGCTGCCCCTCGCGCTGTTGACAGGACAAATGTTGCGCTGGCGCGTCCCGGCTGGCGGTAAGGCCGGGTTAAAAGACGGTTAATCAGCAATCGAGGGCCCGCAGCGCCGCTGTGGGTATGACCGATGACGCCGACCACGTATCGATTCGGGCGCTTCAAGCTGCAGCCACAGACGCGGCAGTTGCTCGTCGACGGGCAGCCCGCCAGGCTCGGTGCACGCGCCTTCGACCTCCTGCTCGCGCTCGTCGAGCGGCGCGAGCGCATGGTCCCGCGCGGCGAGCTGTTCGAGTTGGTCTGGCCCGGCCGAGTGGTCGAGGATCAGAACCTCAAGGTCCAGGTGGTTGCGCTGCGCAAGCTGCTCGGCGAGACGGCGATCCAGACCATCCCCGGGCGCGGCTACCGCTTTGCCGCCGAAGTCGACGACGGTGGCACGACAGCCATCGCCCCGGCGCCCGCGCCGACACCGCCGCCGGGCGCGGCCGCGCCGACCAACCTCGGCGCGGCACTCGGCACGCTGTTCGGCCGCGACCGCGACCTGGCTGAGCTGCGTGCCCTGCTCGAGTCGCAGCGTCTGGTGACGCTGTGCGGTGCCGGCGGCATCGGCAAGACGCGGCTCGCACGACGCGTTGCGCGTGACATGCTCGACCACCATCCCGACGGCGTCTGGCTGGTCGAGCTCGCCCCGCTCGCCGATGGCGCGCTCGTCGCCGCGACGACCGCGCGCGCGCTCGGCTTCGCGCCGACGGCCGAGCGCAGCAGCGCCGACGGGCTGGCGCGATCCCTGGCGGCGTTTCGGCTGCTCGTCGTGCTCGACAACTGCGAGCATCTGATCGAAGCGGCGGCGGCGCTCGCCGAGGCGCTGCTCGCGCACGCGCCGCAGGTAAAGCTGCTCGCCACGAGTCAGGTGGCTCTGCACCTGCCAGGCGAGCAGGTCTACCGGCTCGGCGCCCTGGCGCTGCCGGCGCCTGGCGACGGCGCGGATTCAGCGGCGGTCGAGCTGTTCGTCAGCCGCGTGCGGGCGGCCGATGCCCGGTTCGTGCTCGCGCCGGCCAATCACGACGCCGTGGTCGACATCTGCCGCCGGCTCGACGGTTTGCCGCTCGCTCTGGAACTGGCCGCGGCGCGGGTGCCGGCGCTGGGCGTGCAGGGGGTGCGCGAGCGCCTGGGCGAACGCCTGCGCCTGCTCACCGGCGGTGCCCGCGGTGCGCCCAGCCGGCAGCAGACCTTGCGCGACGCGCTGCAATGGAGCCACGCGCTGCTCGGTACCGACGAACAGGCGGTGCTGCGCCGCCTGGGCGTGTTCGCCGGCAGCTTCGGCCTCGGCGCCGCGCAGCAGGTCTGCGCCGACGCGCAGATCGACGCCTGGGCGGTGCTCGACCACCTGGCGGCGCTGGTCGACAAGTCGCTCGTCCTCACCGAGCCCGGCGAGCCGCCGCGCTATCGCCTGCTCGAGAGCACGCGGGCGCTCGCGTTCGAGGAGCTGCAGCGCTGCGGCGAGCTCGCCCGCTGCCGCGCGGCGCACGCGCACGCGATTGCCGGGCTGATGTACCAGGCCTGCGAGACCCAGCCCGCGATGGCGGGCCTGGTCTGGATCGGGCAATGGCTGTGCGAGACCGACAACCTGCGCGAGGCGATGGTCTGGGCGCTCGGCGCGCAAGGCGACGTGCGCGTGGCGGCGGAGCTGTTCAGCAGCGCGGGCGCGTTCTGGCACCTGTCGGGCTGGATCGTCGAAGGGGTGGCCCACTACCGCGCACTGCAGCCGCGCATCGACCCGGCCTGGCCGGCCGAACTGCGCGCCCGCATCGCGCTGGCCGTGGCGCGCCTGTCGGCCTTCTATGGCATCGATCCCGGCGAGGGCGCGCAGGCCGCGCGCGAGGCGGTGGCGCTGCTGCGCGAAAGCGGCAACACGCAGCGCCTGTACACGGCGCTGTATTTCCTGATCCCGCTGGCCGAGCGCGTGAGTGCGTTCGACGAGATCGAGCCCGCGCTGGCCGAGATGCGTGCGCTCGAGCGGCCGGACTGGCCGCCCGCGCTGCGCCTGCAGGGGCGCTGGGCCCATGCGCGCCAGCTGCCGCGCCAGGGTCGTTCGCTCGAGTACCGCGACGCCTTCGTGCGCGAGGTGCAACTGTGCCGCGCCATGGGTGACGACCGCTCGGCCTGGCTGGCAGCGCATGCGGTGGCGCTGGCCGAGCTCCAGCTCGGGCGCCCGAACGACGCCGTGCAGGTGCTCGCCGAGGTCGTGGCACAGATCCGGGCGCGCGGCATGCAGCGCCAGTTCGTCTACCAGATCGCGATGCTGGCGACGGCACGCATCGTCGCCGGCGACGCGCACGCCGCGGGGCAGGACTTGCACGAAGCGGTGGCGCTGCTGCGCGGCGAAGGCGCGTTGTGGTGGCTTGGCGACAGCCTGGGCCGGGTCGCTGCGCGGCGCGGCGACTTCGACGCGGCAGCGCGCCTGCAGGGTTGGGCCATGGCGCGCACCGCCGAGCGCGGCGACCGGCGCGGCCTGGTCATGCAGGCCGAGAGCGAGCGCCTGATCGCCGAGCTTGCCCTGCGCCTGGACACCGAACGGCTGCGCACGCTGCAGGCCGAGGGCGCGCTGCTCGACGATGCGGCGGTCGCCGCGTTGGCGCTGGGGGCGGCGCAGTGAGCAGTGAGCAGGCGGCCCGGAAGCGACAAAGCCCAGCTTGAAGGGCTGGGCTCTGCGTCGGAAATTCTTGGTGGCCTGGGGCGGAATCGAACCACCGACACGCGGATTTTCAATCC
>CAYJOA010000102.1:6607-15977 GCA_964371495.1 uncultured Rubrivivax sp. | reverse complement strand
CGTCGGCGGCGAGTGCTACATCCTGCCGCTGGCTTCGGTGGTCGAGTCGTTCCAGGTCAAGCCCGACACCATCAAGACCATCGGTGGCTCGGGCCACGTCGTCCAGGTGCGCGGCGAATACATGCCGGTGGTCGACTTGGAGCGCGTCTTCAACGTGCCGCGCGTGGACGAGGGCGAGAGCCACGCCATCATGGTGGTGGTCGAGGCCGAAGGCCAACGCGCCGCGCTGCTGGTCGACGAACTGCTGGGCCAGCAGCAGGTGGTGGTGAAGAACCTCGAGTCGAACTACCGCCGGGTCAGCGACGTGTCGGGGGCCACGATCATGGGCGACGGCCGCGTGGCTCTGATCCTGGACGTCGGTTCGCTGGCGCGGCGCGCTCGGCACTGATGCCGGCCCGCGCGCCGGGGCGCGCTTGCCGGCACGCCCCCACCCCTTCCACTCCGCTTGCGGCGCCGCACGCCGTGGTTTCACTCACGCCGAGCCCCCGAGCGGTTCCCACGCACCAGCCGCGGCTGGATGCGCCAACGCAGCACAGGCAGACAACACCATGAGCTTGAACACCGTCTCCGCGCCCAGCGCGCCTTCCGCCGCATCGAGCCAGTTGGCCAACGCCGCCACCTCGCTGCGCGAGTTCCTCGCCTTCAAGCTCGGTGCCGAGGAATACGGCATCGACATCCAGCGCGTGCAGGAAATCCGCATCTACGAAGAGCCCACCCGCATCGCCAACGCGCCGGACTTCATCAAGGGCGTGGTGAACCTGCGCGGCGTCATCGTGCCCGTCGTCGACATGCGGCTGAAGTTCAAGCTGGCGCAGGCCAACTACGACAGCTTCACCGTGGTCATCGTGCTGAACATCGGCAACCGCGTGATGGGCATGGTCGTCGACGCGGTCAGCGACGTCATCACCCTGACGCCCGAGCAATTGCGCCCGGTGCCCGAGTTCAGCTCGGCCGTGACCAGCGATCACCTGCTGGCCATCGGCTCGATCGACGACCGCATGCTGATCCTGGTCGACATCGAAAAGCTCATGACGAGCGCCGAGATGGGGCTGGTCGAGCAGACCCTGCAGTAAGGGCCGCTAGGTCTTCGGCAGGGTCACGCCGCGCTGCCCCTGGTACTTGCCGCCGCGGTCCTTGTAGCTGGTTTCGCAGACCTCGTCGCTTTCGAAGAACAGCACCTGGGCGCAGCCCTCGCCGGCGTAGATCTTGGCCGGCAGCGGCGTCGTGTTGCTGAACTCCAGCGTCACGTAGCCTTCCCATTCGGGCTCGAAGGGCGTGACGTTGACGATGATGCCGCAGCGCGCGTAGGTGCTCTTGCCCAGGCAGATGGTCAGCACGTTGCGCGGGATGCGGAAGTACTCCAGCGTGCGCGCCAGCGCGAAGCTGTTCGGCGGGATGATGCAGACCTCGCTCTCGATGTCGACGAAGCTCTTGGGGTCGAAGTTCTTCGGGTCCACCACCGTGCTGTAGATGTTGGTGAAGACCTTGAACTCGGGCGCGCAACGGATGTCGTAGCCGTAGCTGCTGGTGCCGTAGCTGACGATCTTCTGGCCGTCGGGCGAGCAGCGCACCTGGCCCGGTTCGAAGGGCTCGATCATGCCGTGCTCGGCCGCCATGCGGCGGATCCACTTGTCGCTCTTGATGCTCATGCCTGCCCTTTGAAACCAACGCGGATTCTAGAAGCCGCCCGGGCCGCGGGTCGGGCCCGCACCGGGGGCGCTTCAGCCGAGCAGTTCGCGCAAGGTCGCCGCGGCCCGCCGCACCTGTTCGGCGTTCACGTCCAGGTGCGTCACCGCGCGCACCGTGCGCGCCGCGAAGGCGTTCAGCAGCACCCCGCGCTGGCGCGCCCGTGCCACCAGCGTGGCGGCGTCGGGCGCAGCGGCGGCCAGCTGGAAGACGACGATGTTGGTCTGCACGGTGGCCAGGTCGATCAGCACCGCCGGGCTGCCGGCCAGCGCCTCGGCCAGCAGGCGGGCGTGGCGGTGGTCGTCGGCCAGGCGGGCGCGGTGGTGGTCCAGCCCGTGCAGCGCGGCCGCCGCGTAGATGCCGGTCTGGCGCATGGCGCCGCCAAGCATGCGGCGGTGGCGGTCGGCGGTATCGATGAGCGCGCGGCTGCCGGCCAGCAGCGACCCGCCCGGCGCGCCCAGCCCCTTCGAGAACGCCACCGCCACCAGGTCGAAGGGCGCCGCCAGCTCGGCCTCGCTGCGGCCGCTGGCCAGCGCCGCGTTCCACAGCCGCGCGCCGTCCAGGAAGCTGGCCATGCCGCGCTCGCGCGCCAGCGTGCAGATGCGCACGGCCTCGTGCTGCGGAAAGACGACGCCGCCGCCGCGGTTGTGGGTGTTCTCGATCTCGACCAGCGTGGTCGGCGGGAACACCGGCAGCCCGCGCGGCTTGATGGCGGCCTCGAACTCGGCGGCGCTGAACAGGCCGCGCTGGCCGACCTCGACCAGCTGCACGCCGGCGTTGGCCGCAGCGCCGCCGGTCTCGTGCCAGCCGGCGTGCGCTTCGCGGCTGGTCACCACCTCGTCGCCCGGCCGCGTCAGCACGCGCAGCGCTACCTGGTTGGCCATGGTGCCCGAGGGCAGCCACAGCGCCGCCTCCTTGCCCAGCAGTTGGGCACAGCGCTCCTGCAGCGCGTTGGTGCTCGGGTCCTCGCCGTACTGGCTGTCGCCCACCGGCGCGGCAGCCATCGCCGCGCGCATGGCTTCGGTGGGGCGGGTGACGGTGTCGGAACGCAGGTCGATGGCGTCGGTCATGGGCGGCTCGCTGGGTCAGGGGCCGCCATTGTCTGCGCAGCCGCCCGGCAAGGGCGCGAAATGACCACCCTTTGCCGGCCTGTTCAGCCCTTTGCCCGCACGAGCTTTGCGCATGCCGCTAAAGGTTTCGCGGCAGCTGACGAAAACGACTTCAACGTGCCTGCCCAGTGCAGATACGGGGTCCGGACCACAACGGGGTCCAGCGGCCGCAGCCAGGGAAGACTCTGGTTCTGCGCACCGCCGGCAGCGGGAGGCCCGGGCGAGTTTCGCAGCGTCACGGTCGTTAGACCGTGCGTTGCGGGAGTTGCAGGCAGGCGGCGTTTGCCTAGGAATCGCGGCCGCGTCGCCTGCCAGGCATATTGCCTGTGGTTTCAACCTTTTGGAGAATTTAAATGGCCCTCTCTGTCAACAGCAATGCCGTGTCGCTGAATGCGCAGCGCAACCTCGGCGTCAGTCAATCCAGTCTTGCAACCTCGATGCAGCGCCTGTCCTCGGGCATGCGTGTCAACAGCGCCAAGGACGACGCCGCCGGCCTCGCCATCAGCGAGCGCATGGGCGCACAAGTGCGCGGCCTGAACGTCGCCGCACGCAATGCCAACGACGGCATCTCGCTGGCGCAGACCGCCGAAGGCGCGCTGGGCAAGGTCGGCGACATGCTGCAACGCATGCGCGAACTGGCGGTGCAGTCGGTCAACGCGACCAACAGCACGTCCGACCGCACGGCGCTGCAGGCCGAAGTGGCGCAGCTGAAGGAAGAAATCCAGCGTATCGCCGACACGACCAAGTTCAACGGCACCAAGCTGCTCGACGGCTCGTTCACCGACCAGAGCTTCCAGGTCGGCGCCAACGCCGGCGAGACGATCACGCTGGCCGCAGTGGCCGATGCCGACCTCGTGGCGCTGGGTTCGCTGCAGACCGCGGCCGACACCTACACGCAGACGCTGGCCCCCGCCACCGCCACCGCCTTCGCCACCGGCATGTCGATCGACATCAACGGCATCACGGTCTCCACCGCCGCCGGCGCCGCCGACGCAGCTGCCGCTACTGCCGCACTGGTCGCAGCATTTGGCGTCGCCAAAGCTGCCAACCCGACCGAACTGGGCAACGTGACCATCAGCGCCGCCGGTGCCCTCACCTCCACCGACGAGACACTGGTGCTCGCCAACCTGACCAACGTCTCGGGCGTCACCGCCGGCACGACCAACGGTACGGTCGTCCCCGGTGCCAGCGAAACCGGCATCGCCAACCTGACGATCGCCACCGACACGGCGGCTGCCTTCGCCATCACGGCCATCGACAGCGCGCTGTCGGCGGTCAACACGGCACGCGGCACGCTGGGTGCGGTGCAGAGCCGCTTCGAGAACGCGGTCTCGAACATCCAGGTCACGGCCGAGAACCTGTCGGCTGCCCGCGGCCGCATCGTCGACGCCGACTTCGCGGCGGAGACCTCGAACATGTCGCGCGCCCAGATCCTGCAGCAGGCCGGCACCGCGATGGTCGCGCAGGCCAACCAGCTGCCGCAGCAGGTGTTGCAGCTGCTGCGCTGATCGCCAGCGCACCCAGCGCCACCGGCCCGCCAGGGCCGGCGGCGCCGAGTAGGGCCCCATGCCGAAAGGCTGGGGCCCTTTTCCTTGGCACGAGATGGCGGCCAAAGGCAGCGTTTATCGAACGACCCCCGGCCACGGTCTGGCCAAAGAATCGGTCTACCGATCCGGTATGCCGGCAATCCGCCGGGAGTCATCGATTTCTGAAGGAAGACCACCATGCCCCAGACGATCAACACGAACATCGTTTCGCTGAACGCCCAGCGCAACCTGAACCTGAGCCAGTCGTCGCTGGCCACCTCGATGCAGCGCCTGTCGTCGGGGCTGCGTGTCAACAGTGCCAAGGACGACGCCGCCGGCCTGGCCATCGCCGAGCGCATGAACACCCAGGTGCGCGGCCTCAACGTCGCGGCGCGCAACGCCAACGACGGCATCTCGCTGGCGCAGACCGCCGAAGGCGCGCTGGGCAAGGTCGGCGACATGCTGCAGCGCATGCGTGAACTGGCCGTGCAGTCGGCCAACGCGACCAACAGCACCACCGACCGCAACGCGCTGCAGGCCGAAGTGGTGCAGCTGAAGGAAGAAGTCCAGCGCATCGCCTCGACCACCAGCTTCAACGCCACCAAGCTGCTCGACGGCTCGTTCACGGCGCAGAACTTCCAGATCGGCGCCAACGCCGGCGAGACCATCGAGCTGTCGGCCATCGTCGACGCCGACCTGGTGGCACTGGGCACGCTGCAGACGGCACCCGACACCTACACGCAGACGCTCGCTCCCGCCACCGCCACCGCCTTCGCCACCGGCATGTCGATCGACATCAACGGCATCACGGTCTCCACCGCCGCCGGCGCCGCCGACGCAGCTGCCGCTACTGCCGCACTGGTCGCAGCATTTGGCGTCGCCAAAGCTGCCAACCCGACCGAACTGGGCAACGTGACCATCAGCGCCGCCGGTGCCCTCACCTCCACCGACGAGACACTGGTGCTCGCCAACCTGACCAACGTCTCGGGCGTCACCGCCGGCACGACCAACGGCACGGTCGTCCCCGGTGCCACCGAAGTCGGCATCCTCAACCTGACGATCTCCACCGCTGAGACGGCCGGCTTTGCCCTCACCGCCATCGACACCGCGCTGGAGGCCGTCAACACCGCCCGCGGCACGCTGGGTGCGGTGCAGAGCCGATTCGAAAACGCGATCGCCAACATCCAGGTCACGGCCGAGAACCTGTCGGCCGCGCGCGGCCGCATCATGGACGCCGACTTCGCGGCCGAGACCGCCAACCTGTCGCGCGCCCAGATCCTGCAGCAGGCCGGCACCGCGATGGTGGCGCAGGCCAACCAGCTGCCGCAACAGGTGCTGCAGCTGCTGCAGCGCTGAGTCATGGCACTCGCTCGGCCGCGCCTCCTGACCGGGTCAGCGGCGCGGCTCAAGGTCGCGGCTGGCCTGCCGATAAGCCGTTAAGACTAGGAGGGCGACATGGCCATTCAATCCACCGGCATCGGCAGCGGTCTCGACGTCAACTCGATCATCACTCAGTTGATGGCCATCGAGAACCGGCCGCTGACGCGCCTGCAGCAGACCGCCAGCACGACCCAGACCCAGCTGTCCAGCTACGGCGCGCTGAAGTCGCGCATCGCCGCCCTCGGTGACGCCGCCGAGAAGCTGGCCGCCGCGACAAGCTGGACGAAGACCAAGGCCACATCCTCCGACACCGCTGCACTGACCGTCACCTCGACCGACGGCGCCGCGCCGGTGAACCTGCAGATCGAGGTCAGCCAGCTCGCGCGCGCGCAGTCGACCGCCACCACCGCCCTGCCCGCGGCCACCTCGACCGTCGGCACCGGCACGCTGATGATCCAGTTCGGCAGCTGGAGCGAGAACTTCGTGGCCTTCACGCCGACGGTCCCCGTGAACAGCGCAACGATCGAGATCGGCGCCGGCGAGAACACCCTGGCCGGCATCCGCGACAAGATCAATGCCGCCGATGCCGGTGTCACTGCCGCCATCCTGAACGACAGCCAGGGCTCGCGCCTGGTGCTGCGCTCGACCGCCACCGGCGCCGAAAGCGGGTTCCGGATCACGGTCACCGACGACGACGCGAACCCTCTGGACGACAGCGGCCTGTCGCGCCTGGCGTTCGATCCGCCGGGCGGGGCACCAGCGGACTGGGCACCAGAGGACGGCGACCAGCGCGCGCTCGACCTCGTTGCCACCGTCAACGGCGCCCCCGTGACCTCGGCATCGAACACGCTCGAAGATCTTATCGATGGCGTGACGGTGCAGGTCACCAAGGCCACCACTGGCCCCGTCGACGTGACCGTGGCAGCCGACACTGCCGCGATGAAGACGCTGATCCAGCAGTTCGTCGCCGCCTACAACGAAGCCAACAAGTACCTCGCCGACCAGACGCGCTACAACGCCGACACCAAGACATCGGCGACGCTGCAGGGCGACCGCGTCGCGGTGGCGCTGCAAGGGCAGTTGCGGTCGCTCGTGGCGACGCAGTCCGGTGCCTCGTCGGTGTTCGGCACCCTGTCGTCGGTGGGCATCGCGCTGCAGCGCGACGGCTCGCTGAAGGTCGACGACACCAAGCTCAGCGCCGCCTTGACCGACCTGCCGGAGCTGGCCAAGCTGTTCGGCTCCGACGGCGGCGGCAACCCCCTGGCGCTGGGCATTGCGCGCCGCTTCGACGCGCTCGCGGACACCAACGCAGGCACCGGCGGCTCTCTGGAGTCGCGCGAGGAAGGCCTGAAACAGCGCCTGTCGCGCAACCGGACCGAGCAGGAGCGCTTCAGCGACCGCATGACGATGGTCGAATCCCGCCTGCGCGCGCAGTACACCGCGCTCGACATGAGGATGGCGCAGCTCAACGGCCTCAGCGCCTACGTCACGCAGCAGGTCGAGTTGCTGAACAACAGCAACAACAACAACTGACGCCGCCGCGAACGCGCGCGCCCCGCGCGCAGCGGCAGCACCTTGGAGCCCGGGGTGTCAATGCGGCGGCCTGCAGCGCTGGCGCAACGCCTGGGCCTCGCCGCTGCGGCCACAGCCATCGAGCAGCAACGCCAGGTTGTGGGCGGCCAGCCAGCTGCCCCGTCCGGGCACCGTTTCCGGCAGTTCCGGACGCTCACCCAGGGCCAGGCAGCGCCGCCAGGCGTCCTCGATCATGGGCAGCAGGACAGCGGCGTGCTGCGGCTGCTCGGCGGCCAGGTCGAGCAGCAGGTCACCCAGGGCGAAGAAGAAGTCCGGCACCTCGGCGCAGCGCAGGCGCTCGGCATCGGCCAGGTCCAGGCCCTCGGCGTAACGCTGGAGACGCTTGAGCGCAAACAGCCGCCGCACCACGAGATCGGGCCACCAGGCGAACGCCTGCGCAGACAGGGCCGAGGCGTGCGCGAAGGCGGCCTCGGCGTCGGCCTGGTCGTCGTAGACGCTGCAGTCCTTGCCCAGCTGGTACCAGAGGTAGGCATCCGAGGGTCGTTCGGCCACCGCCTGTGCGAGCAAGGCGCGGTTGCGGCCGCGTTTGGCCGCCAGCCGCTCCGGCAGGTAGCCGTCGTGCCCGATGCGCACCGCCAGGCGACGCACCGGCAGCGAATGATTCACCTGTTCGTGGATGCGGCCCGTATAGCGCAGACCGCCCGGGAACACGCGGCTGAGCCAGCTGGTGGCCGCCACGCCGGCGCCGTCGGTCAGGTGTTCGTGGAATTGCACCGCGCCGACGAACGCCGGGTCCTGCCCGCGCAGTGCCTGCAGCGCATGGCCGCCGTCGATCAGCCACTCGTCGGCGTCGAGCACCAGGTGCCAGTCGGCGCTGCAGCCGTCCAGCGCGGCGTTGCGGGCGGCCGAGAAGTCACCCGGCCATGGCAGCTGGCCGACCGTGGCACCGCAGGCCGACGCCAGCGCCGCGGTGGCGTCGCGAGAACCGGTGTCGAGCACGTGCATGGCGTCGACGAACGGGGCCACGCTGCGCAGCAGGCGCTCGATGCGCGGTGCTTCATCGCGGGCGATGACGACCAGGGCCAGCCGTGCACTCACGGGGCACACCGCTGACAGCGGGGTCGGCGCACGAATGGTGACCCGCACCAGGGGTCGGTTCGATTCGGCATCGCACGAATTGTGAGCGCCGCAGCCAGCGCCGAGGCACGCAGATGGCGGCCGAAAGCCCGCCACTTCCGCGACCGCGCGGTGCCGGCGATGCCCCGGGCAGGCGTTCGCCGCTGCCGCACGCCGTGTAACCGGTGTTTCCCCGGTCTTCCCTGGACTCAAGCTGTCCGCCGGGACGGCCGATAAGTAGGCAAGCCCGACACCAACCCACAGTGCACACATCCATGTACTCGAACCCAGCCTCCTACTCGCGCAGCGCCGCCCGGCACTGCGGCATGTACCAGCAAGTGCATGTCGACAGCCAGGTGCACGGCGACGCCACGCCGCACCAGATGGTGACGATGCTGTTCGACGGCCTGTTCGAGTCGCTGGCGCACGCCCGCGGTGCGATGCGTGCGCACGACATCGAAGCCAAGGGTCGCGCCATCGGCCGCGCCGTGCGCATCGTCGACGAAGGCCTGCGCTCGGCGCTCAACCTGCAGCAGGGTGGCTCGCTGGCGCGCGACCTGCACGACCTGTACGGCTACGTCACGGCGCGCCTGACGCATGCCAACCTGAAGAACGACGAACGCGCGCTGGACGAATGCGCCGCGCTGATGACGCCGGTGCGCGAGGCCTGGGCCTCGATCCGCCCCGCCGTCGACGGGCGCCACGGTGCCTGAACGCCTCTCCATGACCTCATCGCACAGGGCAATCTCCATGCACCCCGAACTGATGAACTACTACGAAGCTATCGAACGGGCCAGCGCCGAGATGCTCTCGGCCGCACGCTGCGGCAACTGGGACCAGGTGGTCAAGCTCGAAGGTGCTTGCGTGCTGCTGATCAGCCAGCTGAAGAATGCCGCGCGCAGCGCGGCGCTGGACGCCGACACCGCGAAGGCCAAGTCGCGCATCATGCAGCGCATCCTGGTCAACGACGCCGAGATCCGCCACCTCGCCGAACCCTGGTTGCAGGACCTCGAGGGCCGG
>CAYJOA010000102.1:0-6507 GCA_964371495.1 uncultured Rubrivivax sp. | reverse complement strand
ACGGCCAACGCCCTGCAATGCAGCCTGCCGGGCGAGGTCTACCGCTTCCAGCGCCGCAGCGCCTACCGTGTGCGCCCGCTCGTCCACCCCCTGCCGGTGGCGCAATTCATCCATCCGGAGCAGCCGGACCTGGTCTTGTCACTGCGCATCATCGACCTCAGCATGGGTGGCTGCGCGCTCTGGCTGCCCGAGGACGTGCCGCCGCTGCAGGCCGGCTGCCGCATCGGCGAGCTGCGCTGCACGCTGGATACCGAGACCCGCTTCACGGCGTCGGCATCGGTGCAGCACGTGTCGGCGGCGACCCACGAACCCGGCGCGGCGACCGGCGGCGACACGTCGCCCGCCGGCGGCATGCGCCTGGGCTGCGAGTGGCGGCCCGTGGGGGGCCTTGCCGAACGTGCGCTGCAGTGCTGGATCGACCAGGCACAAAAGCGCCGTCGGCTGCTCACGCTGGCCTGAACCCGCAGGTTCAGACCTGCATGTTCATGATTTCGCTGTAGGCCTGGACGAGCCGGTTGCGCACCTGCAGCGTGGCCTGGAAACCGAGCTGCGCCTTCTGCATCGCCAGCATCGTTTCTTCCAGCCCCACCGCCGGGTTCTCCAGGCTCAGCTCGCGCTGCAGGCGCTGGGCTTCGAAATGGCTCTCGCTCACGCCCTTGAGCGCATCGCTCATGGCGGCGCGGAAGTCGGCGCCGCCGGCGGGCTGCGCAGCGGCGCTGCGCGGCGTGCCGTCGGGCCCCAGCCCGGCGCGCGACAGCGCCTGCTGGAAGTCGAAGGGGCGCAGGCCGATTTTCATGAGGTCTGACATGGCAGGGCGACTGTAGGACCGGACGCGGCCGCCCGATGGCCCGAACTGGCGAGTCTTCCCGGGCCTTCTCGCGCCACTGGCGGACCCGGGGCGGCCAACAATGCCGGCAACCCCGGAGTCTTGCGCCCACCCCTCATGGACAACGCCGTCACACCGACCGCTCCCACCCCCCTGGTGCCTGCCGCGCCCGGCATCGCGACCCGCTGGCAATCGATGCCGGCGCGTACCCAGCTGCTGGCCGTGCTCGGCATGGCCGGTCTGGTGGCGGTGCTGGTCGCCCTTTGGGCCGGCGCCCGCGATGCCGACTGGCGCGTGCTGTTCCCCAACCTGTCGGAACGCGACGGCGGCCAGGTCATCGAGCGGCTGACGCAGATGAACGTGCCTTACCGCTTCGCCGAAGGCGGCGGCACCTTGATGGTGCCTGCGGCCCGGGTGCACGAACTGCGCATGAAGCTGGCCGCCGGCGGCCTGCCCACGGGCGCCGGCACCGGCAGCGCCGGCTACGAACTGCTGGACAAGAACAGTTTCGGCCAGACCCAGGGCCAGGAGCGCATGAAGATGCAGCGCGCCATCGAAGGCGAGCTCACCACCACCATCCAGTCGCTGGAGTCCGTGAAGTCGGCGCGTGTGCACCTGGCGCTGCCGCAGCAGAACGGCTTCTTCCGCGAACAGCAGAAGCCCTCGGCGTCGGTGGTGCTGACGCTGCACGGCGGCCGCACGCTGGAGCGCAGCCAGATCGCCGGCATCGTGCGTGTCGTCTCGGGCAGCGTGCCCGAGCTGGCGGCACGCGCGGTGAGCGTGGTCGACAGCACCGGCACGCTGCTGTCGGCTTCGGGCGACGACGACGCCGCGCAGGGGCTCGACTCGCAGCAGCTGCAGTACCGCCGCGAGGTCGAGGCCAGCCACCTCAAGCGTGTGCTGGCGCTGCTGGAGCCGGTGGTCGGCCGCGACAACGTGCGCGCCAGCGTCAGCGCCGAGATCGACTTCTCGCAGACCATGCAGACGGCCGAGGCCTACCGCCCCAACCAGGGCAGCGACGCCAAGGTGGCGGTGCGCGAGCAGCGCAGCGAAGAGTCCACGCAGCCCGGCGCTGCGCAGGCCGGCGGCGTGCCCGGCGCCACCAGCAACCAGCCGGCCACACCGGCCACCGCGCCGATCAGCGGCGCCGCCCAGATCCTGCAGGTCGCGGGCGCCACGGCCGCCGGCGCCGCGGGGCGACGCGAGGCGGCGACGCGCTTCGAGGTCGACAAGACCGTCACCGTGACGCGCAACGCCGCCGGTGCCGTGCGCCGGCTCAGCGCCGCGGTGGTCGTCAACCACCGCACCGGCACCGACTCCAAGGGCAAGGCCACCGCGACCCCGCTCACCGAGGTCGAGATCGAGCAGCTCACCGCGCTGGTGCAGCAGGGCATCGGCTTCGACGCCCAGCGCGGCGACGTCGTCAAGGTCGTCAACGCGCCCTTCCGCGTCGAGGCCAGCGCGCCGGTCGAGGTGGCGCCGCTGTGGCAGCAGCCCTGGCTGATGGACATGCTGCGCTCGGCGGCGGCCCCGCTGGCACTGGCGCTGGTGGCGCTGGTGATCGTCTTCAGCCTCGTGCGGCCGGCGCTCAAGTCGCTGTTGGCACCGGCGCCTGCGCGCGGTCCCGGCAGCCGCATCGACGAGGTCGTCGACGGCGACAACGCCCTGCCCGGCCCGGGCGCGCTGCCGGCACTGTCCCCGCCGCGCCAGGCCGACCGCATCGAGGCGGCGCGCGCGCTGGCTCGGCAGAACCCGGCAGCCATGGCGCAGGTCGTGCGCGGCTGGGTCAACGGCGAAGCCACCTGAAAGAGCTGGGGGCCCGACATGGCGACGACAGCGCTGGACGACAAAGGCCTGGAGAGCGCGGCCATCCTGCTCATGACCCTGGGCGAGGAGCAGGCAGCCGAGGTCTTCAAGCACCTGGCACCGAAGGAGGTGCAGCGCCTGGGCGAGACCATCACGCGCATGAAGTCGGTGTCGCGCGAACGTGTCGACGCGGTGATGGACCGCTTCGAGAAGGAGGCCGGCAACGACAGCGCGCTGCTCGGCGACAACAACGCCTACATCAAGAGCGTGCTGTGCATGGCGCTGGGCGAGGAGAAGGCGGCGCTGCTCATCGACCGCATCGGCCAGGGCAGCGACTTCGCCGGCATCGACAACCTGAAGTGGATGGATGCCCATTCGCTGGCCGAGCTGATGCGCAACGAGCACCCGCAGATCGTGGCCGCGATCCTGGTGCACCTGGACCCCGACCAGACCGCCGGCGCGCTCAAGCTGTTCGGCGAGCGGCAACGCAACGAGGTCATGGTGCGCATCGCCACGCTCGACGGCATCCAGCCGTCGGCGATGCAGGACCTCAACCAGGTCATGAGCAAGGTGCTGGCCAGCGGCAGCCAGGGCCGCAAGGCGTCGCTGGGCGGCGCCAAGACGGCGGCCGAGATCCTGAACATGATGGGCGGCGCCATCGAGACCTCGGTGCTCGACTTCGTGCGCGAGGCCGACGCCGAACTGGCGCAGAAGATCATGGACAACATGTTCGTCTTCGACGACCTCGAGAAGATCGACGACAAGGGCATCCAGACGCTGCTCAAGGAAGTGCAGAGCGAGTCGCTGGTGGTGGCCCTCAAGGGCGCCACGCCGGCGCTGCGCGAGAAGATCTTCAAGAACATGTCCACGCGCGCTGCCGAGACGCTGCGCGAGGACCTGGAATCGCGCGGCCCGGTGCGGCTGTCCGAAGTCGAAGCCGAGCAGAAGGAAATGCTGAAGAGCGTGCGCCGCCTGGCGGACGAGGGCCAGATCGTGCTGGCCGGGGACGGCGACGATGAGTACGTCTAGGTCCGGCGGTCCGCGCAACGTGCCGCCGCCGGCCGGCGCCAAGCCGGCATCGGCGTATACGCGCTTCATCCCGCGCGAGGAGCTGGGCGACTTCGCGAGCTGGAAACCCAGCCACTTCGGCAATGCCGGCGACGCCGCCGGGCCGACCCCCGAGCCGCCCGCGCCGACCGCCGACGACTGGCAGGCCCGCATCGCGGCGGCGCGCCAGACCGGCTACCAGGAGGGCTACCGCGACGGCCTGGTGGCGCTGGAGAGCTTCAAGCAGAGTTTTGCCCAGCAGGCGACGTCGCAGATCGGCGCCCTGCTCGAGGCCTTCGACCGCCAGCTCGGCGAGATCGACCAGCAGGCCGCGCAGGCCGTGGTGCGCATCGCGGTGCAGCTGGCCCGTCAGGTGCTGCGCACCGAGCTGCAGCTGCGGCCCGAACTGGTGGCCCAGGTCGCCGCCGAGGCCGTCAACGCGGTCATGTTGAGCGCGCGCCACATCTCGGTGCAGGTGCACCCGCAGGACCTGCCGCTGGTGGCCGAGGGGGCCACCGAGGCGCTGGACGCCCGCGGCGCGCGGCTGCAGGCCAACCCGGCCATCGAACGTGGCGGCGTGCTGGTGCAGAGCGATGTCGGTGCCATCGACGCGCGCATCGCCAGCCGCTGGGCGCAGGCCGCGGCGGCGATGGGCTCGAACGAGACCCTGGCCGGCGACGAAGGGCCCACGACGTGATCCTGCTCGCCGACCGACTGCAGGCACGCCAACGGCGCTGGGAGCGCTGGCTGGGCGACCTGGAGGACTACGCCGCGCTGCCGCAGCCGCTGGAATCCACCGGCACGCTGCTGCGCGTCACCGGCCTCGTGCTCGAGGCCGCCGGCATCCGGCTGCCGGTCGGCTCGGTGTGCGAGGTCGTCGCCGACGGCCAGTCGCGCGGCAACGCGGTGCTGGCCGAGGTGGTGGGTTTCAACGGCGACCGCGCCTTCCTGATGCCCACCGGCGAACTGCACGGCCTGAGCAGCGGCGCGAGCGTCGTGCCGCGGCCGGCGCCGCACCTGCCGCCATGCTGGGGGGTCGAGAACCACCCCTGGCGGCGCAGCGAAGACCGCGGCCTGCACCTGCCCATGGGCGACGGCCTGCTGGGCCGCGTCGTCGACTCGCACGGCCAGCCGCTGGACCGGCTGGGCCCGATCGGCAACGTGCACGCCGAACCGATGGTTCGGCGCCCGATCAACGCCATGGACCGCGACCCCGTGCGCACGCCGCTGGACACCGGCGTGCGCGCCATCAACGCCATGCTCACCGTCGGCCGCGGCCAGCGCATCGGCCTGTTCGCCGGCACCGGCGTGGGCAAGAGCGTGCTGCTGGGCATGATGGCGCGCTACACGGCCGCCGACGTCATCGTCGTCGGCCTCATCGGCGAACGCGGGCGCGAAGTCAAGGAATTCATCGAGGACATCCTCGAAGACGAAGGTCGCAAGCGCAGCGTCGTCGTCGCCGCGCCTGCCGACGCGCCCCCGCTGGTGCGCATGCAGGGCGCCAGCTACGCCACCGCCATCGCCGAACACTTTCGCGACCGCGGCCAGCACGTGCTGCTGCTGATGGACAGCCTGACGCGTTATGCGATGGCGCAGCGCGAGATCGCACTGGCCATCGGCGAGCCGCCGGCCACCAAGGGCTACCCGCCGAGCTGCTTTGCCAAGCTGCCGCAGCTCGTCGAGCGCAGCGGCAACGGGCTGCAGGGCGTGGGCTCGATCACCGCTTTCTACACCGTGCTCAGCGAGGGCGACGACCCTCAGGACCCGATCGCCGACGCCGCCCGCGGCATCCTCGACGGCCACATCGTGCTGTCGCGCGAACTGGCCGAGGCCGGCCACTACCCGGCGATCGACGTCGAACGCTCGATCTCGCGCGTGATGACGGCGGTGGCCACGCGCGAACACGTGCTGGCGGCACGCCGCATGCGCCAGATGCTGGCGCGCGTGAACAAGGCGCGCGACCTCATCCAGCTCGGCGCCTACCAGCCCGGCCACGACGCCGAACTCGACACCGCCGTGCGGCTGCAGCCGCAGATGAATGCGCTGCTGCAGCAGGACATGCATGAATGCGCTGCGCTCGACGGCAGCCGTGCGCAACTGCGCCACCTGATGGAAACCTGAGAAGAGGCCACCCTTTGAGCTCATCATTGCAGACCCTGCTGGAAGAGGCCGAACGCCAGCGCGATACGGCGCTGACCGCCCTGCTGCAGGCCGAGGAGGCCGCGCGCCACCTGCGCACCCAGGCCGAACAGCTGCAGGCCTACCGCGCCGACTACCACGAGCGCGGCCCCACGCACGCCGGCCGCAGCACGCCGATCGAACTGCTGCACTGCCACCGCGACTTCATGGCCCGGCTCGACCAGGCCCTGGCCCAGCAGCAAGGCCAGCTGCATGCCGGCGAGGCCCGGGTCGTGCAGCTGCGCGCGGCACTGCTGGCGCACGAGCTGCGCGTGGCGTCGGTGCGCAAGCTGATCGACCGCCGAGCCCAGGAGGCGCGACTGGTGGCCACGCGGTTGGAGCAGCGCCGCAACGACGACGCCGCGCCGCAGAGCCCGTGGCGCATGTCCGCCCAAGCCTTGCCGCTGGCCACTTGAGCGCGCGACGATGAACATCCATCCCCTGCTCGCCGCGGCCGCGCCGGCGCAGCTGGCGGCCACGTCGGCCGCCGGCGACGCACGGCAGCCCGGTGCCGCCGGCGGAGCCGACGGCACCGCCCCGGCGGGCGACTTCGCGCGCGCCCTGAGCCAGGCCGGCGCGCGCAACCGATCCACCAACGGTGCGGTGGCCGACAACGGCGCCCCTGCCACCGACGCCGCGCAGGCCGGCGA
>CAYJOA010000101.1:0-16078 GCA_964371495.1 uncultured Rubrivivax sp. | reverse complement strand
ACTCCTAGGCCGCAACGTCCTCCAGCGCGGCCGGGGCCGGAAAGAGCATGGTCTCGTAAACCGGCAGCGGACGGCCGCCGGCGTCGATCAGCTCGCGCAGCCGGCTGCCGTCCAGCGCGGGGTGCTCGCCGCAGGCGCGCTCCAGCAGTTCGAGCGCCAAGGCGCGCAGCCGCTGCTCGGCGCGCTGCAGGCGCAGCCGGAAAGCGTCGTCGTCGAGTCTGTCCTCGAGGCTGCGGTTGAGCTCGGCAAACCACGGCAGCGAGGCCTGGTCGAGCATCACCGCCGGGTTGCGGCGCTGGCTGACGCGGCCCCAGTCGCGCAGCAGGGCCTGCACCTCGACGTTGAGCCTGCGGCACGAGTCGAGTTCGCCGCGCAGGTGCGACAGCGCGGCCATGTCGGCCAGCCGGCCGGCGAAGAACAGCTGCGCCAGCACGCTCCAGTAGTAGGTGTAGTCCCAGACGATCTTCACCGGCAGCACCTCGGGGTCGCCGAACAACGGGTACTGGTCGACGTACAGCGCCAGCGTGCTGTCGTAGAAGGACCGGAAGATCTGTTCGTAGACGGCAGTGTGGCCGGCCAGCGGCAAGCCCTCGCGGTCGCGCGCGACGAGTTCGGTGATGTAGGTGTTGCCGATGGCGATGAAGTCGCTGCCCGGCGAATAGAAGGGGTCGAGGAAACGTCCCGCCTCGCCGGCCAGCGCCCAGCGCTGCTTGCTGAAGACCTGCTTGCAGTCGTAGGAGAAGCGGCGGAAGAAGGCGAAGTCCTGCAGCTTGTCGCGCTGTCCGTCGAGCGCGTCGTACAGGCGCGGCTGGTATTCGTGCAGCCACTGCATCGCGCGCTCGAAGGTGTTCATCTCCTCCAGCGGGTGCAGCCGCGGGTCGGCCACGATGCCCACCGAATGCGACCCCGACGACAGCGGGATCAGCCACACCCAGTAGCCGGCGCCGACGAGGTGGTTGGTCGACAGCCAGCGCGTCGGCGTGACGCAGCGCGCGCGCCAGTCCGCGTCGCTGGACCAGTCGTCGACCGTGATGTGCTCGCCGATGCGGAACCACACCGCGTGCGCGGCGTGCGCGTTGTCCTGCGCCAGACCGAGCTTGCGCTTGAGCAGGCCGGCGCGGCCGCTGGCGTCGACGAGCCAGCGTGCGCGGCGGGTCTGCGCCGCCTCGCCGCTGCGCTGCCAGCCGACCGCGTGCGGCGCGTCGGTTTCCGACAGCTCGATCGTTCGCACCACGGCCTCGTCGATGAAATGCACGCCGCGGCGGGCGGCCTCGGCGCCGAGGAAGTTCTCGAAGATGCCGCGGTCGATCTGCCAGCTCGGCACCGCCAGCGGCCGGCTGACGCCGATCTCGGTGACGGCGGCGATGTCGCGCCGACCTTCGGAGAAGAAGAAGCGGAAACCGAACTTCCTCAGCTGCGCCGCGGCCAGGTGCGGCTCCAGCCCGAGCACGTTCTGGAAGTAGTGGGCGCCGATCTCAACCGTCGATTCGCCGACCTTGTGGCAGGCCTCGGGCACCGGGTGCGCGCGGCGCTCGAGCACGAGCACGTCGATGTCGGCAAAACGCCGGCGCAACTGCAGCGCCAGCGTCAGGCCGGCCAGTCCGCCCCCCATGATGATCACGTCGTGGGCTGGCGCGGTGGCGGGTGTCATGCAGTGTTCCTGGTTGGCGGGCAGCCGGCGATCATGCCGCAGCGGCGTGCTGCGGGCCGCCGCACGGCTGAACATTCAGCGCCAGGTGCAGCGCCGGTCCCAGCGGCAGCGCCAGCGACGCGGCGGTTTCGCAGGCCAGGGCCTGCGCCAGCGGCAGCGCGTCGGCGCTGGCATTCGTGGCCAGGTCGCGCGCGGCTTGCGACTGCAGCGCCGGTGCCTGGGCAGGCGCGGCCACCGCCTGCCATTGCAGCGACCAGCGCGATCGCGGCCCCGGCCGCGGCGCCAGCACCAGCGCCAGCGCGAGCAGGCCGCGGCTGCGGTTCACCGACGCCAGGCCGCCGGTGGCGGCGGTATCGCAGGCCACCAGCAGCACCGGCTCGTCGTCGCTGGCGCACTGGCTCGCCGCTTCCAGCAGCCCGGCGGCAAAGCTGTGGTCGAAGGCGGCCAGCGCCGTGCTCGCGGCCCGGCTGCCGCTGGCGATGGCCCAGTAGCCCGACGCCGCGTTGTGCACCGAGTGGTGGAAGCGTGTCGGCGACAGCAGCAGCGGGTTCGTGGCCAGCGTGGTGCACAGCGCGTCGATGATCGGCAGGTCGCCGTGCGCCGAGGTGAAGACGCTGGCCAGCGCGGCGGCATCGTGGACCGAGTCGGCCACTGCGGCGCTGGCCACTTCGATCGCCAGCAGCACCGAGTCGGGCGCGCGGCGGCGTTCGTTGGCCGCCAGCAGCGCCGGCGCCGGGCGTCGGACGGCAGTGGCCGGGGTGGCAGACGGCGTTGCCTCGCCACGCAGCGCCGCGCGTGCCGCGGCCCAGTCGGGCAGTGCCGGCGCCCACAGCGCGATGCCGTCGATGTAGACCGTGCGCGCTGCCGTCACGGCTGCCCGCGCCCGAACACGAGCACGCAGTTGTTGCCGCCGAAGCCGAAGGAATGGCTCGCCGCCAGCCGCGTGTCCTGCTGCGACGGCGCCAGCTGCAGGCGCTCGGCGAAGGGCGGTCCCAATGCCGGGTCGACGGGCTCGGTGTTGGCGCTGCCGGCGCGCCAGCCGCCGTGCAGCGCCTGCAGGCAGATCAAGGCCTCGACGATGCCGGCCGCGCCCATGGTGTGTCCGGTGACGCCCTTGGTGGCGCTGGCGTGCGTGTGCGCCGGGTAGCGGCGCGCCACCAGCGCGGCCTCGACTTCGTCGTTCAGCACGCTGGCGGTGCCGTGCAGGTTGAGGTAGCCGATGTCGTCGGCGGCCACCCCGGCGCGGGCCAGCGCGTCGTCGAGCGCACGCTCGGCGCCCAGGCCCTGCGGGTGCGGGCTCGACATGTGGTGGGCGTCGTTGGATTCGCCGTAGCCCAGCAACAGCAGCGCGCCGGGGCCGCGTTCGAGCAACGCGAAACCGGCCGCTTCGCCAACGCTGATGCCGCTGCGGCCGGCGCCGAAGGGCCGGCACGGTGCGGGTGATACGAGGCCCAGCGCGTTGAAACCGAACAGCACGCTGTCGCACAGCGCGTCGACGCCGCCCGCCACCACGGCGTCGGCCAGGCCCAGGCGCAGCCAGCGTTCGGCCACGGCAAAGGCCTTGGCGCTGGACGAACAGGCGGTGGAGACGGTGAGGCACGGCCCCTGCAGGCCCAGCGCCTGCTGCACGAAGAGCCCCAGGGCATGCGGCGTGTTCAGGCGCTCGACGCGCAGCGGCGCCGGGAAGCGGCCCAACGCGTCGAGTTCGCGGTAGGCCTGCTCCGAGGCGCCGATGGTCGACGCCGAGGTGCCCAGCACCAAGCCCACGCGCGCCGCGCCGTGTCGCCGCACGGCGGCCGCCGCGGCCCCGGTGAAGCCGTCGGCCTGCAGGCCCATCCAGGCCAGCCGCGTGGCGCGGCAGTCCCAGGCCGCCAGCGCCGGCGGCAGCGGCGTGGCCTCGATGCCATCGACGCGGCCGATCCAGGTCTGCAGCGGCACGCGCGTGAAATCGTTGCGGCCCAGCGTGCTGCGGCCGTCGCGCAGCGCCTGCGCCAGCGCCGGCAGGCCGCTGCCGGCGGCGCAGACCAGGCCCTGCGCCGTGACCGCCACCGGTGTGATGCGTGCTGGAGCCTTCGTCGTCACCGCCAGTGCCACGCCGTCGTCGCGGCCGGGCGGCTGGGCACCATCAGCGGTAGCCCTGCTCGTTGGCGCTGTGGATGATCCAGATCAGGTGCGCGTTGGAGTCGAAGCCCGACGAGCCCGCGAAGACGAGCCGGCCCTGGCCCTTGTAGACGACCTCGTAGCGGTAGCGGTCGGAGCCGAAGAAGAACGGGATGAAGGCCTTGCCGGTGACGTAGGCGCCCTGATCGGAAGGCGTGCCGACGATGTCCGTCACCTGCTTGAGCGGCATGCCGATCTGGAGCTGCGAGAACTTGCTGCCCGGCACGGGCTTGCCGGTGATCTCGCCTTCGTAGTCGTTGAGGCCCTTGACGGTGCGGCCGTAGCCGGCTTCGACCTTCTTCGGGTCGACGACCTCGCCGCGCTCGTTCATGCCGGGGCCGATCTTGCTGGCCGGGGCGGCGGCCGCCGTTGTGGCGCTGTCGGCGGGTTTGTCGGCCGACTTGCTGCCGGGCATCGTGACGCAGCCCATCAACAGGGCCGCGGCTGCCAGTGCCGCTGCCGTCGGCTGCAGGCGATACGCAATGTTCATGTGCACTCCCGAAGGGTTGGGTGAGGCCGGGCGCGCTCGGCGAGCCGGGCGCGACGGCATGTTAATCGCGGACTGGCGCGCCCAGCGGCTTGCGCGAACGCGAACGCAGTGAACGCGTGGACCGACGCCTGTGCGCGGGGTCTCCTGCCGCGCATGGGGAGTCCCGTTCGCGTGCGTCAGTACAGCCCGCCGTTGACCGAGATCACCTGCCCGGTGATGTAGGCCGCGTCGGGGCTGGCCAGGAAGCCGGCCAGCGCCGCCACCTCCTCGGGCCGGCCGGCGCGCTGGCAGGGCACCAGGCGCTTGATGGTGTCGGCGTCGAAGCTCGACGCCGCCATCGGCGACTCGATGATCCCCGGCGCAATGGCGTTCACCGTCACGCCGCGGCTGGCGAGTTCGAGCGCCAGTGCCTTGGTGGCGCTGTTCAGCGCCCCCTTGGCCGCGGCGTAGTTGACCTGGCCGCGGTTGCCGGCCAACGCTGCCACCGAAGAGATGTTGATGATGCGGCCCCAGCGTGTGCGCAGCATGGGCAGGATCAGCGGCTGCGTGACGCGGAAGAAGCCGTGCAGCGAGACGTCGATGACACCGTACCACTGCGCCGCCTTCATGCCCGGGAACACCGCGTCGTCGTGGACGCCGGCGTTGTTGACGACGATCTGCACCGGCCCGCCGGCGAGCATCTGCGTGCAGGCCGTGGCCACCGCGGCGTCGTCGCCGAGGTCGAAGACCAGGCACTCGGCGCTGCCGCCGGCAGCGCGGATCGTCGCTGCCAGCGCCTGCACGGCGTCCGGCCGCGAATGGGCATGCAGCAGCACGCTGGCACCGTCGGCGGCCAGCCGCGTCGCGATGGCCGCGCCCAGCGCGCCGCTGGCGCCGGTGACGAGGGCGCGTTTGCCGTGCAGGAGGGCGGTCATGGTCGTGACTTCAGGGCAGGATGTTGAGAATGACGGTGGCCCGGCCGTCGACGAGCAGCGTCGCGCGCTCGTCGTGCAGCGTGAAGGCGTACAGCGCCTGGCCGGAGTCGCCGGCCAGCCGCTCGGCGCTGATGAGCAGTGCGCCGTCGATGTCGTCCAGCCGCGGCGCGAGCAGGCGCACGCCGCGCACGCTGGCCAGGAAACCCGGCCGCGGCGCTGCGCCGGGCGCGGCGCACAGCGTGCCGTGCAGGGCCATCGCCTGGGCGGCGTATTCGATCGCCACCGGCGCCGGCAGCCTGCCCGCCGAGCGCAGCGGATGCTCGGCGTCGCGGTGGCCGACGGCGGTGCAGCGGATGGTGTCGGCCGACCACGACAGCAGGGCATCGAGCAGGCACATGCTGCCGCTGTGCGGAATGCGCGCGGCGATGCCGGCGTGGTCCAGCGTGGCTGGCTGCACGGCGCTCACGGTCATGCCGCGGCGTCCAGCTGCAGCCGCAGCGCCATGCCGGGCAGGCCTTCGAGCACGACGTCGCCGGCATCGCGCTGCGCCAACGCCAGCAGCAGCGGCAGCGCGCGTGCCGCCGGGTTCGTGCGGCGCAGCGCCTCGAGCCCGGCGTCGCTGCAGGCCGTGGCGACGGCGTCGCCCAGCACCTCCAGGCTCAGCCCGCGCCCCGCTGCGGCCGGCGGCGCCAGCAGCACAGCCAGCGCGAAGACATCGGCCACCGGACGCAGCGCGTGCAGCGGCTCGGGGAAGGGCACGTCGCAGGCCACCAGCAGCACCGGGGCCTGCGTCGACAGGCATTGCGCCGCCGCTTCCAGCAGTCCGGCGACGAAACTGGCGTCGTGCCCGGCCAGGCTGGTGGAAGCATGGCGCGACCGGGTCGCGATGTGCCAGTAGCCGGCGGCAGCGTTGTGGACCGAATTCGTGAAACGGGTCGGCGACACCAGGCGCTCCGGGGCGGCCAATGCCTCGCACAGCATGTGGCAGTTGCTGGCGTCGCCGGTGCTCGACGTGAAGACGGTGGCCAGCTGCGATGCGTCGGCACCGGCGTCGGCGACGGCCTGGTCGGCGACGACGATCGAGGCCTTCACCACCGTGCCGGCACGGCGGCGCTCCGTGGCCGGCAGGCGGTCCGGCGCCGGCACCGCGGTCGGCTGGCACGACCAGGCCGCGGGCTCGCGCAGCAGCGCCTGGCCGCCGCGCCAGTCGGCCAGACCCGGGCCGAGCAGGCCGACGCCGAGCACGGACACCTGCATCACCGCGCCACCCCGAACAGCAGGCAGGCGTTGCTGCCGCCGAAACCGAAGGAGTTGCTCGCCACCACGCGCAGCCGCTGTGCGCGCGTTTCACGCAGGTAGTTCGAGCGCAGTGCCGGGTCGCTCTGGCGCAGGTTCAGCCCCGCCGGCAGCAGGCCGTGCTGCAGCGCGAGCATGGCGATCGACGCCTCGACGCCGCCGGCCGCGCCCAGCGTGTGCCCGGTGTGGCCCTTGGTGCTGCTGCACGGCAGCGTGGTGCCGAAGACGGCGCACACCGCCAGGTCCTCGGCGGCGTCGTTGCCCGGCGTACCGGTGCCGTGCAGGTTGAGGTAGTCCACGTCCTGCGGCTGCAGGCCGGCGGCGGCCAGCGCGCCGCGCATCGCCGCCGCGGCGCCGGCGCCCGCCGGGTGCGGGCTGCTCATGTGGTGGGCGTCGCTGCTTTCGCCGGCGCCCAGCAGCCAGGCGGCGACTTCCTGCGGCTCACGCTCGACGAGGGCGAAGGCCGCGGCCTCGCCGATCGACAGCCCGGAGCGCTGCGCGTCCCAGGGGCGGCAGATGTCGCTGGACACCAGCTCCAGCGACTTGAAGCCGTACAGCGTCGTCATGCACAGGCTGTCGACGCCGCCGACGACGGCCGCGTCGACGACGCCGAGTTCGATCAGGCGTGCCGCCGTCGCATAGACCTTGGCACTCGACGAACAGGCGGTGGACACGACCCATGCCGGGCCCTGCAGGCCGAGCGCGGCGCGCACGTAGCCGGCCACCGCGTAGGGGTCGTGCGTTTCGGCGTAGTGCAGGTCGGCCGGCAGCGCGCCCGTGGCGGGGTCGCGCCGGCGGTAGGCCAGCTCGGTCTGCAGGATGCCCGAGGTGCTGGTGCCCAGGAATACGCCGACGCGCGCTGCCCCGTAGCGTGCCGCGGCGCGGCGCACGCTGGCTTTGAACCCGTCGCCGCGCAGGCCGAGTTCGGCCAGGCGGTTGTTGCGGCAGTCGTAGTCCGCCAGCGCGGGCGCCAGCGCCGTGTCGGCGATGCCGGCGACCTCGCCGATCCAGGTGCCGATGGCGGCGCTCTCGAAGTCGCGCCGCGCCAGGCCGCTGCGCGAGGCGCGCAGCGCCGCCAGCGTGGCGTCGCGGCCGTGGCCCAGGGCGGTGACCAGGGTGTGGTCGGAAACGGCCAGCGGCTTCATGACGGGGCCGCGCCCAGGTCGGCCACCAGCAGCACGTTGGCGAACGGCGTGCCGCGGCTCATCGGCACCGTGCGCACGGCGTAACCCTGGCCTTCGAGCGCTGCGACCCAGGCCGCCAGCGGCCGGCCGAAAGTGGGCGCCACGCGGTGGCCCCGCGCCGTCGTCACGACGCGGTCGACCCACTGGCTGACGGCAAAGGCGTGCCGGTCGTCGGCATCGCCGACACGCAGCAACAGGCGGCCCTGGGTCGGCCGCAAAGCGGCGGACACGCGCTGCAGCAGCGCGTCCTGCGCGGCGTGGTCGACGTAGTGCAGCACGTCGAGGATGACGACGACGTCGCACTCGGGCAAGGGGGCCTGGCACATGTCGGCGGTGATGAAACGCGGCTGCAGCGGCAGGCCGTGCAGCGCGGCGCGGGCACGTGCCGCGTCCTTGGCCATCAGCTCGATGCCGGTGTAGGCGCTGGCCGCTGGTGCGGCGGGCCAGGCGGCGGGCCAGCGGCCGGCGGCCGCGGCGTCGGCGCAGGCCTGCAGCAGGCTGGCCAGCAGGCCCTGGCCGCAGCCGATGTCGAGCACGCGGCCGTGCGGCGGCAGGTCGCCGCGTTCGAGCAGGCCGCGGAACACCGGGTCGCGCCCGAGCTTGCCGCGCGCCCAGTGCCAGGCCCAGCGCCCGGCGCTGCGGTAAGGGGCGCAGGCGGCGTCGAGCAGCGCGGCCCAGGCGGCGTCGGCGTGCGGTGCCGCGGCTGCGGCGCCGGGCAGGGGGTTGCGTTTCATGCGCCGGCGTGCCGCTGCGGCAAGGCCTGGTCGAGCGTCACCGCGCGCAGGCCGGCGGCGCGGCAGCGCGCCAGCAGTGGCGGCAGCACCTCCAGCAGCAGCGGCCGGCCGGCGGCGCTGCGGCGCGCGTGGCCGTCGTGCAGCAGCAGGATGTCGCCGCCGGCCAGGCCGTGCGCCAGCCGCGCCAGCACGCGCTGCGCGTCGGCGTCGCGGGTGTCGTAGCCGCGCCGTGTCCAGCTCACCAGGTGCAGGCCCAGGCGGTGCAGCACGGGGTCGAGCAGCGGGTTGCGCAGGCCGGCAGGGGCGCGAAAGCAGTACGGGCGCACGCCCGTCAGGTCGGCCAGCAGATCCTGGGCGGCGCCGATCTCGCGCTCGAAGCCGCGCCGGCCGAGCAGCGAGAAGTCGTGGCGGTGGCGCAGGCTGTGGTTCTGCACGCTGTGGCCGGCAGCGACGATGCGCCGCAGCAGCGCCGGCTGTTCGCGCCCGCGTTCGGCGATGCAGAAGAAGGTGGCACGCACGCCGTGTTCGGCCAGCAGGTCGAGCACGGCGGGGGTGACCTCGGGGTCGGGGCCGTCGTCGATGGTGAGGGCGATTTCGCCGCGTTGCGCCGCGGCCCCCGGCAGCCGCGTCACGTTGGGCCCGAGCAGCGCGCTGCGCGGCCACAGCCCGGCGGCGCTGAGCGCCAGGTGGTTGGCGATCACCGCGGCCGCGGCCCACGGCCAGGCGCCGGGCAGGCCGACGGCGGCGCCGGCGGCCAGCACGTGCAGGCCGACGCTGGCGCCGACCATCGGGGGCAGCGGCCAGCGTGGGGGCGTGGTGGCGGCGGCGGCGGGTGCGGCAGGGTGCATCGGCGCCGATTTTTTCACAGTGCACCGGCCGGTCGCGTGGCGCCGCCGTGCGCCCGCGGCGCCAGCGCCGCCGACAGCACCAGCGCCAGCAGCCCCCCCGGCCCGACGACCCGGCCAAAGGCCGACAGCGCCGGTATCGACGCCAGCGCGATGAGCCCGAACGACAGCACCATGATCGCGTTGGCCAGCAGCAGCGAAGCCAGCGTCTCGTGGTCGGCGCGGCCCGACGCCGGGCCCTGGTGCTGCAGCATGTCGAAGAACAGCGCGTAGTTGGAGCCCACCGCCACCACCAGCAGCAGGCCCACCAGGTGAAGGATGCTCAGCTGGACGTTCAGCAGCGCCAGCAGGCCCATCGTCAGCAGCACCGCCAGCAGCAGCGGCTGGCAAACCGTGAGCACGCGCCGCCACGAACGCAGCGTCAACGCGATCAGCAGCACCACGCCGAGGGCGCCGAGCAGGGCCTGGGTGCGAGCCTCGCCCAGGTAGCGCGCATACAGGCGCGACAGCTCGGCGCCGATCTCGATGACCTCGGTCTCGGGCAGGCCGTGCAGGGCCTGCCTGGCGGCTGCCGCGTCCAGCGTCGGGCCGGCCGGCTGCAGCGGCAGCAGCGCGGTCCAGCTGCCGTCCTGGCGCTGCAGCAGCAGCGCGTCGACCAGCGTCGACAGCGCGCTGCCGCGCATCGACTCGATGGTGATGGGCGCCGCCGAGCGCGCCTGCTGCACCTCGGCCACGAAGGGGGCCAGCCGCTCGGCCTTCAGCGGGCCGCCGCGTGTCGCTTGCTCCAGCGCGGCCTGCAGCGCCGCCGGCTCGGGCAGGCTGGCCTGCCGGCGCTGCTGCGTGGCGGCGCTGGGCAGCCAGCGCGTCACGGTGTCGTAGCCGCCCAGCACGCCACGCTCGACCAGCGGGTCCAGCCGCGCTCCCGCTACCTCGGCGCGCTGCAGCGTGGCCTGCAGGTCGGCGCCGCGCACCGCCACCAGCGCACGCGCGTCGCCGGCGCTGAGGTCGGCACGCAGGCTGGCGTCGAGGTCGAGCGCGGCCTGGGACACCGGGCTCAACGAGCTCAGCTCGGCGCGCCAGAGGTCGCCGCGCTGCCACAGCAGCACGGCGGCGGCCAGGCCCAGCGCCAGCAGCGGCCAGCGCAGGTGCGGCAGCCAGTCCACGGCAGCGGCAGCGGCCTGGCCCAGCTGGCGCCGCACGCCGGTGCCGCGCGAGCCGTCGGGCATCAGCACCGGCATCACGAAACGCGTGAACAGCGCCGCGCCCACCAGCCCGGCAACCGAGAACACGCCCAGTTGCGCCAGCCCCGGGAAGCCCGAGAACACCAGCGCGCCGAAACCGCACACGCTGGTCAACAGGCCCAGCCTCAGGGTCGGCCAGCCGCTCCTGAGCCACTGCCGCCAGCCGCCCTGACGCGCCTGGATCAAGTAGTAGATGGCGTAGTCCACGGCCTCGCCGATCATGGTCGTGCCGAAACCCAGCGTGATGCCGTGCACGCCGCCGAAGACCAGACTCACCGCGCAGATGCCGACCAGCACGCCGGTGGCCACCGGCAGCAGCGACACCAGCAGCGCCGGCAGCGAGGCAAAGGCCAGCAGCAGCAGCACGCTGGCCAGCACGGTGCCGGCGCTGGCCAGCCAATGGATTTCCTTTTCGATCTGCGCCCGGCTGTCGACGCTGAACACCGGCGCGCCACTGATCTGCAGGGTCAAGCCGGGTGCACGGATCGCGGCAAAGCTCGTGTGCACCTGCGCGATGGCCGCAGCCTGCGCGTCGAGGTCGGCGCCGGCCGCGCGCGTGCCGGCCACCAACAGCGCGCGGCCGCCCTGGCGCGACGCCCACACGCCTTCTTCGCTGCGCGGCGCACTGGTCGGGATCAGGCTTTCGGCGATGCGCACCGTCTCGCCGGTGGGGTCGCGTTCGAGCAGCGGCTTGACGGCGTTGCCGGCCGGCGTGCCCAGCAGCGACAGCGTCTCGTTGAATGCGGCGCGCAGCCCGGCGGCGCTGAAGCGCTCGGCGTCGACCGCCGGGCTCAGGGCGTAGCGGTGTTCGACCAGCCACTGGCCGACTTCGCTCCAGTCCGACGTCTCGCCGTTCTGCACGTGCTCGAACAGGCCGCTGGCGCGCAGCGACTGGGCCAGTGCCCGCGAGGCCTCGGCGCGCGCCGTGGCGTCGCCGCCGTCGATGGCCAGCAGCAGCGTGCGCGCCGGCACGCCGCTTTGCAGCTGTTCGATGAGCACCCGCTGCTGGGCGTCGGGGTTGGCGGGCAGGAAGGCCGTCAGGTCGGCCGTGAAAGGGGTGCGCAGGACTTGTGCCAGCGCCGCGGCCACCACCAGCAGCCACAGCAGCAGCACCAGCGCGCGGCGGCGCGCGCGCGGGCCGGGCGAGGCGGCTTCGGAGGTGCTCATCTGCCGCCCGGCCGCGGCACGGCGGCCTGCAGCGGCTCGATCGACATCACCGAGCGGTCGCCGCCGGCCAGCCACAGCGCGACGCTGCGCACGTCGCTGCCCAGGCCGGCGATCTGCAGCTCGCGCACCTGCGCGGCCAGGCGCGCGTCGCGCGGCACCAGCGTCAGCCCCCAGCGCGCGGCGTTGCCTTCGACGCTGACCTTGAAGTGTTTGTCCAGCGTGGCGGCGTTGCCGGTGAGCGTGCCGCGCACGGCTTCGATCAGTGCCATCAGTTCGGGCACGGCGTCCATCGCCATCTGGCGGCTGCGGCCGCTGCGCTTGAGCGTGATCGTGTTGCCGTCGACCGACATCGATTCGACCAGCGGCTCCAGCGTCTGGCGCGTGAAGCGGTCGGGGGCGCTGAAGCTGAGGATGCCGCTGGCGCGCAGCGGGCTGTCGAAGCCGGACACGAAACGCTCTTCGGTGAAGCGCGCCTCGCCGCCCTTGCGCTGCGCCAGCAGCGCGGCCAGCGTCGGCAGGTCGAAGGCGGCCCAGGCCGGCGCCGCCAGCAGGGCCAGCAGCGCCAACACCAGCGTGCGGCGTTCAAAACGTCGTGTCTTCACGCCAGTAGTCGTAGAAGTTGAACCAGTTGTAGGGCGCCTCGCGGCACAGGCGCTCCAGGCGCGCCACGTAGTCGCGCAGCGTGGCCTGGACGAGTTGCTCGCGGGCGGCGGGGTCCGCCGGCGGCGCGCTGAAGTCGGCCAGGGTCTCGAAGCGCACGTCGTAGCGATGGCCCCCCAGGTACAGGCCGACCATGAAGATGACGCGCCGGCGCAGCAGCATGGCCAGGCGCAGCGGGCCGTCTGAAAAGAGCGCCGGCACACCCAGGAAGGGGATCTCGATGCTGCCCGAACGTGCCGATGCGGTGCCGAGCACGCGGTCGCCCAGCAGGCCCACCAGGTGGCCGCTGTCCAGCGCGTCGCGGATGGCCAGCGTGGAGCCGGGGTTGCCGATGCCGATGACGGCGAGTTCGAAGTCGGGGGCCACGGCTTGCAGAACGCCGTGGATCTTGCGTGCGTTGTCAGGGTACATGACCATCGTCACGTGCATGCCGGGGAAACTCTTGCCCGCCGCGTGCAGCGACTCGAAGCTGCCCAGGTGCGCGCCGAGCAGGAAACCACCGCGGCGCTGGGCGATCGTCTGGTCGCAGCCGGCGTCGCCGTGAACCTGCAGTTCGATGTCCTGCAGCTGGCCGCGCACGAAGTAGACGCGGTCGAGCACGGTGCAGGCAAAGGTGTGGATGTGGCGGTAGAGGTCGCCCCAGGTGGCCGGCCGGCCCAGCACGCGGCCCAGGTAGCGCGCCGAATGGCGGCGCGGCGTGGTCGCGAACAGCAGGTAGTACAGCGAGATCGGGTGCAGCAGCAGGCGCGCCGCCGGGCGCCCCAGCGTGACGGCGATCCAGGCCATCAAGCGCAGCGCCAGCAGGCTGCCCTGCTCGCGCCGCGCGGCCCAGGCGGCAGCGCCGGTCGCCGGCTTGGTGCCGGGCTTGGGTTCGGGCGCGGCGGCGGTCGTCATGTTGCGCCACCGGCCGATAGCTGCCCGCGGGCCACGGCCCTGTCGGCCTGCCGGACCTCGAAGGCCACGCCACTGCCGTGCTCGCGCAGCGCGACGTGCAGCGCTGCACCCGGCCCCACCGGCGCCAGGAACTTGGCGTTGTCGATGCGCGGCGTGGTGCCCAGCCGCTGCTGCAGCGCCGGCCGGTCGGCCACCGCCTGCAGCACCAGCGACAGCAGCGCCGCGCCCGGCAGCACGGGCCGGCCGGGGAAGTGGCCGGCCAGGGCGGGGTGGTCGGCGGCGATCGTGAAGTGGGCGTCGCCGCTGTCGGCGCTGACCCCATCGGCCGCCGCCAGCGTCTGCAGCGCAAAACGCCGCAGCGCAGCGGCGGTGAGCTTGCCGGTGCTCTCGCGCGGCAGTGCGGCGACATGGACGACGCGGCGCGGCACGAAGGCGCTCTCCAGGTGCTCGCGCAGTGCGGCAATGAGCTGGCGCGACGTGAGCCGCGGCGCGACCACGAAAGCCAGCGGCCGCACCACGGCTTCGGTCACCTCGTCGGGCAGCCAGAAGGCGCCGTCCTCGACGCCGTCGATGCGATTGAGGTGGAAGTCCAGGTGCGACAGCGAGCTGCGTTTGCCGGCCACGTGGATCAGGTCGTTGGCGCGGCCGAGCAGGCGGAAGTGGCGTGCGTCCTGCAGTTCCAGCACGTCGGCCAGCGGCGTCGGCGTCACGACATGGCCGCCGGCGACGACCCAGCGCTCGGCGTCCGTGGCGCTGCCGGCTTCGTGCGTGATGCACAGCTCGCCCAGCGTGGCCCAGGTCTCGCCGGCCGTGGTGCGGCGGCTGGCCACCTGGCCGGCTTCGGTGCAGCCGTAGATCTCGACCAGCGGGCCGCCGAAAGCCGCTTCGGCGCGTGCCGCGAGCTGCGGCGACAGCGGCGCCGTCGCCGACAGCACCAGGTCGACCGCCGGCAGCGCCACGCCGGCGAGCAGCAGCGTCTTCAGGTGGAAGGGCGTCGTCACCAGGGCCCGCGGTCGCGGCAGCCGCGCCAGCGCGTCGGCGATGTCGGCCGGGTAGAACGGCCGCCCGGCGTCGAAGGCGGCGCCGCCCAGCAGCGCCAGCATGACCGTCGACTCGAAACCGTAGCTGTGCTGCGCCGGCACGGTGGCGACGATGTTCAGGCCGGCGATCGACGGCTGCCCCATCAGCTCGGCCAGGCGTGCCGCCTCGGCGCCGATGTTGGCCACCAGCGGGCCCCAGCGCTTGGCGTGCGGCTGCGGTGCGCCGGTCGAGCCCGAGGTCAGCAGGCACACCGCCTCCTGCGCCGGCGGCAGGCGCGGCACTTCGCGCGCCGGCGCCAGACCCGCCGGCCGCTCGATGCGCAGCACCGGCAGCGCGCCGGCGTCCAGCGCCGGGTCGTCGCTCATCACGTAGGGCGCCGCGCCGCCGGGCGGCACCTGGCGCAAGGTCTCGGGCAGCGCGTTGGGCGGCATCAGGCTGGTCTGGCCGCGCAGCAGCGCCGCCGCCAGGCCGAGCGCGAAGTGGTAGCGGTCCTGGCACAGGTTGAGCGGCCGGCCGCTGGCCGGCAGCCGCTCGGCCAGCGCCGTGGCCTCGGCAATGAACTGCCCGGCGCTGATGGCGGCGCCGCCGCGCCAGGCCAGCGCTGACGCCAGGTCGGTGGCGGCCAGCAGCGGCATTCCGGGTGGGGTCACGGCTGCGGGCCCGCGTCGGCGGCGCTGCGGTAAGCCGCGAACGCCGTGCGCAGCGTGACGCGTTCGAAGTCGGGGTGTCGCCAATAACGCAGCACGTGTTCACCGGCGAAAAACGCCAGCGCCGCCAGTGGTGTCAGCACATTGCAGTACAGCGACCACCACGGCCAGGGTGCCAGCACGTAGACCGCCAGCGACACCACGACCATGCCCAGGAAGTACAGCACCCACCACAGCGTCAGCCGCCTGGTGTAGGCGCGCATGGCAGGCGTGAATTGCCGGTGCAGCCGTTCGGCCAGCATCTCGATCAGCGCCTTGCCGCCCGGCCGCAGCGTGAGGGCGAAGCTCCACGCCAGCGCCAGGTGGATGCCGGCGTGCTGCAGCACGTACATGCGGTTGACGTCGTCGACGCCGCCGCGCCACACCACCAGCGCCAGCACGACCACGCCCAGCACGCAGGCGGCCAGGGTCAGCGCCTGTCGCTGCCGCCAGCCGGCGGCGGCCACCGCCAGCACGAGCGGGCCGAACAGCACGGCCACCGCCCACGGCCGGTCGGCCGCGTTGAGCATCAACCAGTGCGACAGGCCGGCGTAGGCCGCCAGGGCCGCTGCGGCCAACGCGAGTCGCCAGCCGGGCATGTGGGCCTACTGGGTGCGGTGCTGGGCGACGTGGGCCGCCAGGCTGCGCAGGTTCTGGAAGATCTTCTGGTTGTTCTCGTCGTCCGAGCGCAGCTGGAAGCCGTAACGGTGCGAGACCTCCAGCGCCACTTCCAGGATGTCGATCGAGTCGAGCCCGAGGCCGTCGCCGAACAGCGGCGCCGTGGGGTCGATCTCGGCCGGCGCCATTTCCAGGTTCAGCGCCGTGACGAAGAGGCCGGCCAGTTCGGATTCGAGCGCCTGCGGGTCCGGCGCGGGCGCGGCGGCGGCATCGGCGGTGGCGGTGGGCGGCAAAGACACAAAACACTCCCTCAGGGACGGCGGCAGCCGCAAGGCGCGGGCGAACGCGGAATTGTAGGGTGCAGGTCGCCGCCGACCCCGACCGCCGGACGCGCACTGCGCGCCCCGGGCGCGGCCGCCTGCGCCGGGGGCCGGCGGCGGCGTCATACTACTTTGCGTTCAACGATATAGAAGTTATCCACTTGAACCCGGTCATTG
>CAYJOA010000100.1:0-16135 GCA_964371495.1 uncultured Rubrivivax sp. | reverse complement strand
GCCGTGAACACCGGCGTGAACAGGCCACCGGCCAGCGTGTACATCACGACCACCAGCCACACCGCGGCGCGCAGCGCGCGTGCCGCCGCCGCGATGTCGCCGGCGGCCGCCGCCGTGTGCCAGGCCGCGTTGGCCAGCGCCAGCAGGCCGAAGACCACCAGCGGCAGCCGCCAGCGGCGCTGTGGCAGCCGCAGCAGCGGCGCGCCCAGATGTGCCATCAGCAGCAGTGGCAGGGCCACGTCGCAGGCCGCCACCCATGCCCACGGCCAGGTCGAGCCGAAGACGCACGCCACGCGGCCGACCAGCCAGGCGCCGGCCAGCAGCGCCAGCATCGCGCCGCGTGTTTCGGCGATGCCGGCCCAGCTTGGCAACGCCGTCAAGGCCGTGCCGGCGATGATCGCGAAAGCGAAGCCGAAGATCATCTCGTGGCCATGCCAGGCGATCGCGAAGGCAGCCGGTGCAACGCCGGCCAGGCCCAGCCCCGTCAGCACCATCAGCAGCCCCGCGTAGCCCACGCCCAGGGCGTAGAACGGCCTGAACGGAGCCGCCAGCCAAGGCGTGGCGCGCACGGGCCAGCGCCGGCGCTCAGGCGGCATGCGCCTCGGCGGCTTCGAAGGCCGCCAGCGCTTCGTGCAGCCGCGTCCGCAGGCGTTCGGCGTGGCGGGCCCTGACGTGGCCGAAGCCGCGCACCTCGTCGGCCAGTTCGGCGATGGCCACCGCAGCGTCCAGCCGCGCGGCCGACAGGTGCGGCAGCAGGCGGTCGATGGCTGATTCGTACAGCACCAGCAGCTCGCGGTCGCGGCGGCGCTCGACGCTGCCGCGCAGCGGATCCAACCAGCTGCCGCGCAGCACGCGGGCCCGGGCCATCCAGCGCAGCGCGTGGCGCAGACGCGGGCCCCAGTCGCGCTTGGCCGCAGCCGCTTCGGCGCCACCGCGCCGCCACGGCGGCGCCAGGTGGAAGTGCAGCTCGCAGCGGCCGTCGTAGAGCTCGGCGCAGCGCGACTGCAGCGTGCCGTCGCCGAGCAAGCGCGCCACCTCGTAGTCGTCCTTCGGCGCCAGCAGGCGGTGCGCGGCGCGCGCCACCGCCAGCGTCAGCCGCTCGCTGCCCGGCGCCGCCTGCTGCTCGGCGCGGTGCACGCGCGCCGTCCAGGCGTCGTAGCGCCGCACCAGTGCCGGCCCTTGGTAGGCGAGCAGGTGGGCGCGGCGCTGGGCCAGCACCTGTTCCAGCGTCGGCCGCAGCGGCGCGGCCGGCGCCGCCGCGATGCCGGCGCGCTGCAGCACCGGCTCCGGCGCGACGGCAAGCCGCCGGCCCCAGGCGAAGGCGCGCCGGTTCTCGGCGATGCACACGCCGTTGAGGTCGATCGCTCGCAGCAGCGCAGCGCGCGACACCGGCAGCCAGCCGCGCTGCCAGGCGTGGCCGACGAGCAGCACGTTGGCGGCGATGCTGTTCCCGGCCAGCCTGGCGGCCAGCCGCGTGGCGTCGAACTCGTCGCCGTGCCGGTTGCCGGCAGCGTCGCCGCCAAGCCGCTCGCGCAGCCCGTCCAGCGCCGCGGCGTAGGGAAAACGCAGCTCCGGGTGGCGCACGATGTCGCCGGTGATCAGCGCGGCGGTGTTGACCACGGCGCGCGTGCGGCCCGGCCGCAGCCGCGCCAGTGCGTCGGCGCCGCAGGCCACGAGCAGGTCGCAGGCCAGCAGCAGGTCGGCGTGCACGATGCGCGGCGCGTGCAGTTCGGCCGGCGCGCGCGCGATGCGCACATGCGTCAGCACGGCGCCGCCCTTTTGCGCCAGCCCGGTCTGGTCGAGCACCGTCGCGGCGTTGCCGTCCAGGTGCGCGGCCATGCCCAGCAGCGCGCCGATCGTGACCACACCGGTGCCGCCGACGCCGGCCACCAGCACCGAGCATGGCGTGTCCAGCCGCGCGAGCGCGGGTTCGGGCAGGTCGTCTTCGTCGACCGCGATGCCCGCGGCGCGGCGTTCGGTGCCGCCTTGCACGGTGACCAGCGCCGGGCACTCGCCGTCCAGGCAGCTCAGGTCGCTGTTGCAGGCGAACGGATCGATGGCGCGCTTGGTGCCCCACGGTGTCTCGACCGGAACGATGGCCAGGCAGTTGGACTTCACGCCGCAGTCGCCGCAGCCCTCGCACAGCGCCTCGTGGATCAGCACGCGACGCTGCGGCGGCGGCGCCAGGCCGCGCTTGCGGCGGCGCCGCAGTTCGGTGGCACAGACCTGGTCGAAGACGATCACCGTGGTGCCGGCCACGTCGCGCAGCTCGCGCTGCACGCGCTCGAGCTGGTCGTGCGGCAGCACGCGAACGCCGCTGGCGAAGCCCGGCTTCGGCCCGTACTTGTGCGCGTCGTCGGCCAGCACCACGATCGTCTTCACGCCTTCGGCAGCCACCTGCCGCGTCAGCATCGGCACCGACAGCGGCCCGTCCACCGGCTGCCCCCCGGTCATCGCCACGGCGTCGTTGTAGAGGATCTTGTAGGTGATGTTGACGCCGGCGGCCACGGCAGCGCGGATCGCCAGCAGCCCGGAGTGGAAGTAGGTGCCGTCGCCCATGTTGGCGAACACGTGCTGCACGCCGGCGTGCGCCGCCATGCCGACCCAGGTGACGCCTTCGCCACCCATCTGGCTGATCGTCAGCGTGCTGCGCTCCATGGCCACCGCCATCAGGTGGCAGCCCACGCCGGCCAGCGCGCAGCTGCCTTCGGGCACCCGGGTCGAGCGGCTGTGCGGGCAGCCCGGGCAGAAGTACGGCGTGCGCTGCAGCGCCAGCAGCGGCGGCGCCGCCGGTCCCGGCAGCGCGGCATGGGCCTGCCAGGGTCCGCACGGGTCCAGCAGCGCGAGCCTGGAGGCGAGTGCGCGCGCCACGATCGTCGGTGTCAGCTCGCCGGTGGGCGGCAGCAGCCAGGGCGCGTGCGGCGCCGGCCACTCGCCGACCTCGTCGAACTTGCCCAGCACGTGCGGGCGAACGTCGTCGCGCCAGTCGTACAGCATCTCCTTGAGCTGGTACTCGATGATCTGCCGCTTCTCCTCGACGACGAGGATCTCGGCCAGCCCGGTGGCAAAGGCGCGCACCGCATCGGCTTCCAGCGGCCACGGCATGCCGACCTTCATCACGCGCACGCCCAGAGCGGCGGCGCGCTCGTCGCTCAGATCGAGCTCGACCATCGCCTGGCGCAGGTCCGACCAGGCCTTGCCGCAGGCCATCACGCCCAGGCGCGCGCGCGGCGACTCGACGACGACGCGGTTGATGCCGTTGGCGCCTGCCCAGGCCAGCGCGGCGTAGATCTTCCACGCCTGCATGCGGTGTTCCTGCGCCGGCACCGGGTCGGGCCAACGGATGTTCAGGCCGCCGGGCGGCAGCACGATGTCGCGCGGTTCCGCGTAGGCGCGCGCAGCGCCCAGTTCGACCACCGCCGAGCTCTCGACGATGTCGGCCGCCAGCTTCAGCGCCACCCACAGGCCGCTGTAGCGCGACAGCGCCCAGGCCATCAAGCCGTAGTCGATGACCTCCTGCAGACTGCTGGGCGCCAGCACCGGAATCGCGCAGGCCGAGAACACGTGTTCGCTCTGGTGCGCCACTGCCGACGAGCGCGCGCCGTGGTCGTCGCCGGCCACCACCAGCACGCCGCCGGCGCGCGCGGTGCCGGCGTGGTTGGCGTGCTTGAAGACGTCGACGCAGCGGTCGACGCCCGGCCCCTTGCCGTACCACAGCGCGAAGATGCCGTCGCGGCGCGGCGCCGGCAGCAGGTGCAGCTGCTGCGTGCCCCAGACCGCGGTGGCGCCGAGATCTTCATTGACCGCGCATTCGAAGCGCACGTCGTGTGCGGTCAGGAACGGCCGGGCCTCGTTCAGCGCGGCGTCGAGTGCGGCCAGCGGCGAGCCGCGGTAGCCGGTGACGAAGCCAGCGGTGTCGAGCCCGGCGTCGCGGTCGCGTTCGCGCTGCAGCATCGGCAAGCGCGCCAGGGCCTGCACGCCGGTCAGGAAGACCGGGCCGACTTGCACGCGCCAGCGGTCGTCGAGGGCGGCTTCGTCGCGCGGCATCGTCATCCGGTGCGCGAGAAGTCGGCACGGCGGCGCTCGACGAAAGCGCTGATGCCTTCGCGCGCAGCGGCCGTGCAGGCCACCTCGCCGAAGGCCCGGTAGCCGACCTCGAGCGCCTGCGCCAGCGTCGGCGCGCGCGCCGCTTCACGCACCGCGCCGTCGATCAGCGCCACGACCGCGGCCGAAAGCGGCCGTGCGCCCGACTGCGGATCGGGGCCGGGCAGCTCGGGCAGCGTCACCGGCTCGTCGCGCAGCCGCGGTGTGCCGCGCGCCGCGAGTTCGTGCACCTTGCGCCGTGCCAGTTCGAGCACCGCGCCGGCGTCGTCGGCCACGGCATCCAGCACCCCCAGCGCCAGCGCCTCGCCCGCGCGCAGCTTGTCGCCGCGCGTCAGCATGCGGTGCAGGGTCGGCGCCGCGGCCGGCCAGCGGCGCTGCGGCACCGCCAGCGCGCCGATCGCCGGCAGGATGCCCAGCGTCACCTCGGGCAGCTGGAACCACGCGTCGCGGTCGGCCACCAGCGCGTGGCAACGCATCGCCAGCTCGAAGCCGCCGCCCAGCGCCATGCCATGGATCGCGGCCACCACCGGCTTGGCGCAACGGTCCAGGTGCACCAGCAGCCGCGCGCAGTCGCGCGCGTATTGCGCCGCCGCTGGCGCGTCGCCCAGCAACGACGGAAAGCGGCCGATGTCGCCGCCGGCGCAGAACGCCTTGGTGCCCCAGCCGGTGAGCACGAAACCGGCCACGCCGGGGTCGCCTTCGTGGCGCCTGACGACGGCCAGGATCTCGTCGGTCATCTGGTCGTGCAGCGCGTTCAGTGCCTCGGGCCGGCGCAGCGTGATCACGACGACGCCGTCGATGCGGTCGACGACGACGTGGCGCTCGGCGGGCTGGTACTCGGCCAGTGCGCGCCGCGGCATGGGCATGCCGGCGCGCTCGGCAGCGAAGCGCGCGAGGACCCGCGTGACCTCGGCCGCGCCGGCTTCGTGCATCGATTCCAGCGGCCCGTGGCGGAAGCCCAGCGCCAGGCGGCAGCCGATGTCGAGGTCGGCGCTGGCGCCGATGCCGCGGTCGAGGATGTCGACGGCCTGCGACCACAACACGCCGAGCAGGCGGTCGCCGATGGCGGCCGCCTGCGCTGCCGGCACGTCGACGGCCTGCCCCGGTGCGACGGTGAGCCAGCGTTCGACCGAGCCGAAGATCGGCGCCGGGTCGTAGTGCGCGCCCTCCTCGGCCGCCTGCAGCGTGTTGGTCTCGACGATGATCGGGTTGCCGTGCGCCAGGTTCAGCACGAAGAACGGCCCGGCGTGCACGTGAGCCATCGCCACGCTGTCGATCTGCGCCGCGCTGGCCTGCGCCAGCAGGTGCGCCGCCTCGTTGCACCAGTTGTCGAAGACGCGGTCGAGCATGAAGCACGGTGCGTCGCCGGTCACGAGCGGCAGCTTGCCGGTGCTGGCGAACAGCCGGCGCAGCCAGGCCAGCAGCGCGCGGTCGGCGCGCGGCCAGTCGATGACCTCGACCACCGGATTGCGCCACGCCGGCGCGAAGAAGTGCGTGACGGTGGCGCGCCCGGGGTGCGCCAGGTCGGCGAACAGCCGTGCCGCCGGCAGCGAACTGGTGTTGGACGTGATCACGGCGTCGGCCGCCACCTGCGCCTCGACGGCGGCGAAGATGCGCCGCTTCAACGCCAGGTCTTCGGTGGCGGCCTCGATCACCCAGTCGGCGCCGGCGAGCGCGGCGTAGTCGGTGCTGCCGGTCAGGCCGGTGAGCACGGCGGCGGCCTGCGGCGCGCTCATCCTGCCGCGGGCCACCGCCTTCTCGGCGTAGCCCTGCAGACGCCCGAGCGCGGCGTCGATCGCCTCCTGCTTCAGGTCGACCAGCACCAGCTCGAGCGCCGGCAGCGCGCTCTTCAGGTAGTAGCCGATGTCGGGCCCGATGGTGCCCGCGCCGATCACCGCCACGCGCCGCGGCGGCGGCCGCGTGACGGCTTCGAGCAAAGGGTTGGCAAAGGCGGGAGCGCTCATCGGATCGACCTTTCAGCAGTGGCGCCGGTTCACGCCGGCACCGCGGGCAACCCGGCGAGCGCCATCGCCAGCTCGTTCTCGTCGTAGGCCTGGTCGACCAGCTTGCCGGAGGCGTAGTTGGCGTAGGCGCTCATGTCGAAGTGGCCGTGGCCGCACAGGTTGAACAGGATCACCTCGCTGCGGCCCTCGGCCTTGCAGCGCAGCGCCTCGACGATGGCGCCCTTGACGGCGTGGTTGGCCTCGGGCGCCGGCACGATGCCTTCGCTGCGCGCGAACAGCACGCCGGCTTCGAAGCAGGCGTTCTGCGTGTACGCGGTGGCCTCGATCAGCTTCAGCGCATGCAGGTGCGACACCAGCGGCGCCATGCCGTGGTAACGCAGCCCGCCGGCGTGGAAGCCCGGCGGCGTGAAGGTGCTGCCCAGCGTGTGCATCTTGACCAGCGGCGTCAGGTGGCCGGTGTCGCCGAAGTCGTAGGCGAACCTGCCGCGCGTCAGACTCGGGCACGCCGCCGGCTCGACGGCGACGATGCGGCGCTGCTTGGTCTTGCCGCCGCCGCGCAGCTGCTGGCCGATGAAGGGGAAGGCGATGCCGGCGAAGTTGCTGCCGCCGCCGGTGCAGCCGACGATCACGTCGGGGTCGTCGCCGGCCATTTCCAGCTGCAGCATCGCCTCCTGGCCGATGATGGTCTGGTGCATCAGCACGTGGTTGAGCACCGAGCCGAGCGCGTACTTCACGTCGTCGTGCGTGGCCGCCACCTCCACCGCCTCGCTGATGGCGATGCCCAGCGAGCCCGGGTGGTGCGGGTTCTCGGCCAGGATCGCGCGGCCGCAGTTCGTCGTGTCCGACGGCGACGGCAGGCACTTCGCGCCGTAGGTCTCCATCAGCGCGCGCCGGTACGGCTTCTGGTCGTAGGACACGCGCACCTGATAGACGGTGACCTCGATGCCGAACAGCGCGCCGGCGAAGGCCAGCGACGAGCCCCATTGCCCGGCGCCGGTTTCGGTGGACAGCCGCTTGATGCCGGCCTGGGCGTTGTACCAGGCCTGCGGCACCGCGGTGTTGGGCTTGTGGCTGCCGGCGGGCGACACGCCTTCGTACTTGTAGTAGATCTTCGCCGGTGTGCCGAGCGCCTTCTCGAGCCGGTGCGCGCGGTACAGCGGCGCGGGCCGCCACAGGCGGAAGACCTCGCGCACCGGTTCGGGGATCGGCACCGTGCGTTCGGCGCTGACCTCCTGCATGATCAATTCCATCGGGAACAGCGGCGCCAGGTCGTCGGGCCCGATCGGCTTCAAGGTGCCCGGGTGCAGCGGCGGCGCCATCGGCGTCGGCAGGTCGGCCACGATGTTGTACCAATCGCGCGGCATCTTCGATTCGTCGAGAACGAACTTGGTGGGCGTGTTCATGCGTCTGCTCCTCGGTGGCGTGGTGGGGAAGCCGTGGTCGGCTGGCTGAAGCCGGTGCCGGCGCGGCGCGCAGGCACCGAACGGAAAACCGCGCACCCTGTCGCCTGGCGGCGGCGCGCGCGCGGGACAATGGCGGCGCGATGCACGCACCGACCATCGACCTGGATTACGTCCGCACGCGGCGCGCTCGGCTGCACGTGGCGCGCTGC
Source organism: uncultured Rubrivivax sp. (assembly GCA_964371495.1). Classification (GTDB taxonomy): domain Bacteria; phylum Pseudomonadota; class Gammaproteobacteria; order Burkholderiales; family Burkholderiaceae_C; genus Rubrivivax. The sequence goes on along the minus strand of CAYJOA010000100.1, from coordinate 8,455 downwards.
GGCGCCGCCGATGCCCCGGCCGTGCTGCTGCTGCACCAGACGCCACGCAGCGTGGCCGAGTACCGCGCCGTGCTGCCGCTGCTGGGCCTGCGCTGGCAGGCGATCGCTGTCGACACGCCGGGATTCGGCGCTTCTGATCCGCTGCCCGAGGGCGCGTCGATCGAGGGCTGGGCCGATGCCGCGGCGGCCTTGCTCGACGCGCTGGGCATCGCGCGCGCACACGTGGTGGGCCACCACACCGGCGGCGTGATCGCGCTGGAGCTGGCGGCAGCGCGGCCCGAACGCGTGGCGCGCCTGGTGCTGTCGTCCACGCCGTGGATCGATGCGGCCGAGCGCACGCGGCGCGCGCAGCGCGGCGCCATCGACCGCGTCGAGCCGCGCGCCGACGGCATGCACCTGGCCGAACTGTGGCAGCGCCGCGCACCGTTCTATCCCGCCGGCCGGCCCGAGCTGCTGCACGCTTTCGTGCTCGATGCGATGAAGGTGCTCGACCGCGTCGAGGACGGCCACGACGCGGTGACGCGTTATGCGATGGACGAGCGGGTGGCGCTGGTGCGTGCGCCGGCGCTGGTGCTGCAGGCCGGCGGCGACCCGTTCGCGGCGCCGCACGCCGCCGTGCTGGCCGCGCGGCTGCCCGGGGCCAGGCTGGCGCGCATCGAAGGCGGCATGGTGCCGCTGCCCGAGCAGATGCCCGAGGCCTTCGCCGCCGCTGTCGACGGCTTTCTCGGCGCCGAGGGCTGAACTCACCATGGCCCCCGGCGCAGCGCCGCCTTGTCGGTCTTGTTGGCCGCGGTCTTGGGCAGTGCAGCCATGAAGCTGAAGGCGGCCGGCAGCTTGTAGCGCGACAGCCGCTCGGCGCACAGCGCCTGCAGCGCAGCCTGCAGCGCCGCGGTGTCGCCGGCGGCGCCCGGGCGCGGCACGACGCAGGCGCGCAGCGTCTCGCCGCGGTAGGCGTCGGCAACGCCGATCACCGCCGCGTCGGCCACGTCGGGGTGCGCGAACAGCACCTCCTCGACCTCGCGCGGGTAGACGTTGTAGCCGCCGACGATCGCCATGTCCTTCTTGCGGTCGCGGATCGCCAGGGCGCCGTCGACGTCGATCGAGCCGATGTCGCCGGTGTAGAGCCAGCCGTCGCGCAGCGCCTGCGCCGTTTCATCCGGCCGGTTGCGGTAGCCGCTCATCAGCTGCGGGCCGCGGGCGCGGATCTCGCCGCTTTCGCCGCGCGGCAGCACGCGGGTTCCGGTCTCGACATCGACGATCTCGATCTCGGTGCCGGGTACCGGCACGCCCACGGTTGCGGCCTTGACCGGGCCGCAGGCCGGGTTGAAGGTGAGCACCGGCCCGGCCTCGGTCAGGCCGTAGCCTTCGAGCACCACCGCGCCGGTCAGCGCGTGCCAGCGCTCGAGCGTGGCCGCCGCCAGCGCCGAGGCGCCCGAATAGCAGGTGTGGACGCTGCGCCAGTCGGTGGCGGCGCATTGCGGGTGCGCCAGCAGCCCGGTGAAGATCGTCGGGCTGCCGAGGAAGACGCCGATGCGCTCGCGCGCCACGATGTCGAGCACGGCGTCGCTTTGAAAACGCGGCAGGATCACCAGCGTGCTGGCGGCGCGAACGGCGAGCAGCAAGCCCATGGCCATGCCGTAGGCGTGCGCCAGCGGCATCATGCACAGCACGCGGTCGCCTTCGCGCGTGGGCAGCAGCGCCTCGCGCTGCGCGACGTTGACGGCGAGCGCGCGGTGCGTCAGCTCGACGCCCTTGGCGCGGCCGGTGGTGCCGCCGGTGTACTGCAGCAGCGCCGGCGCATCGGGGTCGGGCAGCGGCGGCAGCGGCGCGCTGCCGCCGGCCGCGTCGGCCAGCTGGTGCGCACCGTCACCGACGACGATGCAGTGCACGATGCCCAGCCGCCGCGCCACCGGCAGCGCCGCGGCGGCGAGTTGTGCCTGCACGACGAAGACGTGCGGCTGCGCATCCGCAAGGATCGGCTCCAGTTCGTGCGGCGTCAGCAGCGCGTTCAGCGGCGCGTGCTGCGCGCCGGCGGCCAGGCAGGCGAAGGCGGCGATGCAGCCGTCGATCGAGTTGCCGATCAGCGTGGCGACGCGTTCGCCTGGCGCGCCGAGCGCGCGCAGTTCGTGCGCGAAGCCGGCCACCGCGGCCAGGTAGCGCGCATGGTCGATACGCACGTCGCCGCACACCAGAGCCTCGCGCTGCGGCGCCCGCGCCGCGGCGTCGACGAGCAACTGCACGACGGTGGTGGCGGCGATCATGTTGCCCCCTGGGCGCTGCGCGCCCGCCCCCCGAGGGGGTGCGATCGCCTGCGGAGCGGCCGTGCGGCGATCATGCGGCCCCCTGGGCGCTGCGCGCCCGCCCCCCGAGGGGGTGCGATCGCCTGCGGAGCGGCCGTGCGGCGATCATGCTGCTTCACGCAACCCGAGGTAGGACTCGACGACGCGCGGGTCGCGCGTCAGCTCGGCCGCGTTGCCTTCGAGCACCAGTTCACCGGTCTCGAGCACGCAGCCGCGGTCGGCAATCTTCAGCGCGGCGCGCGCGTTCTGCTCGACCAGCAGCACGGCCACGCCGCCCTGGCGCAGCTCGGCGACGATGGCCAGGATGTCGCGCACGATGCGCGGTGCCAGCCCCAGGCTCGGTTCGTCGAGCATCAGCAGGCGCGGCCGCCCCATCAGCGCGCGGCCGATGGCCAGCATCTGCCGCTCGCCGCCCGACAGCGTGGCGGCGAACTGGCCGCGCCGCTCGGCCAGGCGCGGGAAGCGGCGGTAGACGTCCGCCAGGTCGCCGGCGACGCCGGGGTCGCGCCGCCGCGAACGCTGGAAGGCGCCCAGCCGCAGGTTGTCGTGCACCGTCAGCCCGCCGAACAGTTCGCGCCGCTCGGGCACCAGCGCCAGCCCCAGCGCGACGCGCGCTTCGGTGGGCACGTCGGCCAGTTCGCGACCGCTCCAGCGCACTTCGCCGTGGCAGGGCAGCAGCCCCATCAGCGCGGCCAGCAAGGTGGTCTTGCCGGCGCCGTTGGGGCCGATCACGGTGACGATGGAGCCCTGCGGCACGTCCAGGCTGACGCCGTGTACCGCCTGCACCTTGCCGTAGGCGACACGCAACTCGCGCACCGTCAGCAGCGCCTCGGTCATTGGACCCCCCTGGCCCTGCGGGCCGGGCTCCCGAGGGCGAGCGAGCGCCTTGTCTGCGATCGTGCGGCGCTCATTCCGCGACTCCGAGGTAGGCTTCGATGACGGCCGGGTCGCGGCGCACGTCGGCCGGCAGGCCTTCGGCGATCTTCTCGCCGAAATCCATCACCACCAGGCGGTCGACCAGTCCCATCACGAATTCCATGTCGTGCTCGACGAGCAGGATCGTCAGCCCCTCGGCGCGCAGCGCGCGCAGCAGCTCGGCGAGCTGGCGCTTCTCGGCGTAGCGCAGCCCGGCGGCGGGCTCGTCGAGCAGCAGCAGCTGCGGGTCGGCCGCCAGCGCGCGTGCGATCTCGACGATGCGCTGCTGGCCCAGCGGCAGGCTGCCTGCGCTGGCGTGCATGGCGCCGTGCAGCCCGACGCGCTCGAGCTGGCGCGCAGCCTCGGCACGCAGCGCGCCGTCCTCGGCGCGATCGAGCCTGAACATCGCGGCCAGCGTGCCACGCCGCCCGCGCAGGTGCGCCCCCAGTGCCACGTTGTCCAGCACCGACATGCGCGACACCAGGTGCACATGCTGGAAGCTGCGCGCCAGCCCGCTGCCGGCGATGGCGCGCGCGCTGCGGCCGTCGACGCGCTGGCCGCGCAGCACGACCTCGCCGCCGTCGGCGACCAGCGCGCCGCTGATCAGGTTGAAGGCCGTGCTCTTGCCGGCGCCGTTGGGGCCGATGAGGCCGAGGATCTCGCCGGCGCGCAGCTCGAACGACAGCGACTTGACCGCCACCAGGCCGCCGAAGCGCTTGTGCAGGCCACGCACCTCGAGCAGCGGGCTGCCGGGCGACGCGCGCTGGCGCCGCGGCAGCGCAGCGGCGCCGGCGATGTCGTCGGCAGCATGGCGCCGCCCCGACGCCGGCGCCAGCCGCCGCAGCGCCGGCAGGCGCCGCACCAGAGCTGGAAGCAGCGCCGGCACCAGCCCCTCGCGCGTTCGCTGCAGCAGCACGATCATCAGCGCGCCGAAGACGATGGCCTCGACGTTGCCCTGCAGCTCGAACAGCCGCGGCAGCCAGTCCTTCAGCCAGTCCTTCAGCACGACAACGATGCCGGCACCGACCACCGCACCCCAGACCTGGGTCGCGCCGCCGATCACGGCCATGAACAGGTAGTCGATGCCGGCGTTGACGCCGAAGGCATGCGGGCTGACGAAACGCAGGTAGTGCGCGTGCAGCCAGCCGGCCAGCCCGGCGAGCAAGGCCGCCTGCACGAACACCACCAGCTTGAGCAGCACGGTGTCGACGCCGCAGGCCTCGGCCATCGCCGCGCGCTGCCGCAATGCGCGGATGGCGCGCCCGCTGCGCGAATCGAGCAGGTTGCGCGCGCCGACCAGCGCTGCCAGCGCGGCGGCCCAGATCAGCACGAAGATCTCGCGTCCGCTGTCGAGCACCCAGCCCCCCAGCGCCGGCGGCGGCACGTTGTCGATGCCGCTGTACTGGCCCAGCGCGGGCAGGTTGCCGAACAGGTGGTAGATCGCGATGCCCCAGGCGATGGTCGCGATCGACAGGTAGTGCCCCGACAGCCTCACCGTCACCAGCCCGATCAGCAGCGCCATCAGCGCCACCAGCGCCAGGCTGGCCACCAGCCCCAGCCACGGCGACACGCCGGCCAGCGTGGTCAGCGCGGCGGTGGTGTAGGCGGCGATGCCGACGAAGGCCTGCTGGCCGAACGACACGATGCCGGCCACGCCGGTCATCACGACCAGGCCCAGCACCACCAGCGTCGCCAGGCCGACGTAGTTCAGCAGCGTGACGTGGAACTCGGGCAACCACATCGCGGCCGCGCCGACGAATGCAGCCGCAGCGGCCAGCGCAGCGATGCGCCGCGGCGCGCGCGCACTCGGCGAACGCGCCACGGCGGCGGGCGCGGTGGCTTCACTCATCGTCGTCCTCCACCGGCGCGTGGCGCGCGCGCAGCGACAGCCACAGCAGCACCGGGATGATGAAAGAGAAGACGATGCTGTCCTTCAGGTTGCTGGCCCAGAACGAACCGCCGGCTTCGAGCACCCCGACGGCCAAGGCGCCCAGCGCGGCCAGCGGGTAGCTGCCCATGCCGCCGAGAATGGCGCCGACGAAGCCCTTCAGGCCGACCATCAGGCCGGTGTCGTAGTAGATGGTCGCGATCGGCGAGATCAGGATGCCCGACAGCGCACCGATCGCCGCGGCCACGCCGAACGCCAGCCCGCCGGCGTAGGAGGCGCTGACGCCGACCAGGCGCGCGCCGACGCGGTTCATCGCCGTGGCCCGCAGCGCCTTGCCCAGCAAGGTGTGTTCGAACAAGGCCCACAGCGCAGCCATGCAGGCCAGCGTCGCGCCCACCACCCACAGCGTCTGCGCCCCCATCTGCAGCGGCCCGATCGTGTAGCGGGCGTCCGAGATCGCGTTGGTGCGCAGACCCTCGGCGCCGAAGATCAGCAGCGCCAGCCCGGCCAGCGCGTAGTGCGCTGCCATCGAGACGACGAACAGCACCAGCACCGAGGCGCCGGCCAGCGGCCGGTAGGCGACGCGGTACAGCATCGGCCCCAGCGGCACCACCAGCGCCATCGTCAAGGCCATCTGCAGTACCAGGGCCGGCTGGCGCGGCGCCAGCGCCACCGTGGCGGCGGCGATCAGCGCCGGCAGCGCAAGGTTGGCGCCGAGCAGCCGCGCCAGCGCGCGCCACGACCCGGTGCGCCACGCCGCGGGCCCGTCGAGCAGCGCCACTGCCGCGCCGCCGGCCAGCAGCAGCCACACCGTGCCCGGCACCCGGCCCTGCTGCAGCACGCCCAGCGTCAGCGCCGCGAGCACGACGAACTCGCCCTGCGGCACGAAGATGATGCGCGTGACGGCAAAGACCAGCAGCAGCGCCAGCGCCAGCAGCGCGTAGATCGCGCCGGTGGTCAGGCCGTCCTGCAGCAGCCACAGCGCGATCTCGGCGGTCAACGGGAAAGCTCCGTGCTTGGCACCGCCGCGCGGGGGCGCACCGGACGGCCTGCGCGCCCGAGCGCTGCGGTACTCGCCTTCGCAACGGCCGGGCGGCTCATGCGGTGCGCGTGCCGTGCGGCGGGACCGGCATCACTTCATCAGCCGCCACTCGCCGCCCACCACCTGCACCAGCACGCGCGCGCGCTCGTCCAGGCCGTTGTGGTTGGCCGGCGTGAGGTTGTAGACGCCGTGCGTGCCGACGATGTTCTTCACGTTCTCCAGCGCATCGCGCAGCGCCGCGCGGAACTCGGGCGTGCCGGGCCGGGCCTTCTTCAGCGCCACCGCGGCCGCGGCGTCGAGCAGCAGCACACCGTCGTAGGTGTAGCCGGCAAAGGCGTTGCGGCTGCCGGCGCCGAACGCCGCTTCGTAGCGCTTGACGAAGTCCAGCGACACGGCCTTGGTCGGGAAGTCGGCCGGCAGTTCCTCGGCGACGATCAGCGCGCCGGTGGGCGCGATCGCCCCTTCGGCCGACTTCTTCGCCGTCTGGATGAAAGCCAGGTTGACGGTGCCGTGGTTGTGATAGACAGGCCCCTTGAACCCGCGTTCGGCCAGCGCGATCTGCGGCGTGGCTGCGGGCGACCCCGAACCGCCCACCACCACCGCCTCGGGCGCGGCGGCCACGATCTTCAGCACCTGGCCGGCGACGCTGGTGTCGGCGCGGCCGTAGCGTTCATTGGTGACGAGCTTGAAGCCGCTGGCGCCGGCGTGCGAGCTGATGGCGTTGTAGACCAGGTCGCCCCAGGTGTCGGAAAAGCCGATGAAGCCGGCGCTCCTGATGCCGCGCGACTTCATGTGCTGCGCCACCGCGCTCATCATCAGCTCGGTCGGCTGCGGCACGATCATCGTCCAGTGCAGCCGCTCGGGGGCCAGCGGCGGCAGCGGGGTCAGCGATACCAGCGGCGTGCGGGCCTCGGCCGCCACCTGCGCCATCGCGACGGCCGACGGCACGCCGGTCGAGCCCATCATCGCGTCGACCTTGTCCTCGCTGACGAACTTGCGCGCGTTGCGCGCCGCGTTGTCGGGCTTGGACTCGTCGTCGACGATGATGTAGCGCACCGGCTCGCCGCCCAGCGTCTTGGGCACCAGCTGGAACGCGTTGCGGTACGGGATGCCGAGCGACGCGCCGGGCCCGGTGGTGCCCAGCGAGACGCCGATCGTGATCTCGGCCTGCGCGGCGCCGGCGGCCAGCAGGCCTGCCGTCAGGGTGGCCCACAGCGTGGCCCGGCGTGTCATGTGATGGTGGCTCATGGCTTGTCGTCTCCTTCGTTGGATCTGGGTTTGCAGGCGGCTTCACGCGACGACGCGCGCCTCGATCAGCGCGCCGATCTCGGCACCGTCGTACCCGGCATCGGCCAGCACGGCGCGTGTGTGCTGGCCGTAGCGCGGCGGCGCGGGCAGCTCGGTGCGCGCGCCGGGCAGGTCCACCGCCATCGGCTGCATGCGCACGCTGCGCGCTGCGGCGAGCGCGGTGCGAGTCAGCTTGTCGGCCAGCAGCGGCAGCTCGCGCACCTGGCGGATGTCGAGAATGCGGGTGGCCGGGATGGTGGCGCCGCGCAGGTCGGCCAACAGCTCGTCGGCCGTGTGGCGCAACGTCACCGCCGCCATGTCGCGATGGATCGCCTCGCGCTCGGCGTGGCGGCCTTCGTTGGTCGCGCGAACCGCGTTGGCGACGCCGGCGAAGCGCGGGATGGCGGTCAGCCGGCGCCACTGCACGTCGGAGCCGATCGCGAGGTAGACGAAGCCGTCGCGCGTGGGGTAGACGTTGGTCGGGATGAACTTGCGGTGTTCGTTGCCGGCGCGCGTGATCTCGTCGGGCCGGCAGCCGAAGTCGATCAGCGGCAGCACCGTGATGAGCCACGACGCCGCGGCCTGCAGCATCGAGACATGGATCGTCCGCCCCGGCCCGGGGCCACCGCGAGCGCCGCCTTCGGCGCGTTCGAGCAAGGCCAGCAGCACGTTGGCGTACAGCTCGTCGCCGGCTTTCAGGTCGATGACCGGGATGCCGGTCAGCGTCGGCGGGCCGTCGCGCATGCCGGTGACCTCCATGAAGCCGGCCATCGCCTGCAGCACCGGGTCGTAGCCGGGCGCATCGGGGACGGCCGGGCCCAGCGCCGAGATGCCGGCCCACACCAGGCCGGGCTTCACGGCGCGCAGGGTCTCGGGCTCGATGCCCAGCGCCCGGTAGCGCGCCGGCACCGTGTTGCAGCAGAACACGTCGACGTCGAGCGCGCCGATCAGCCGCTTCAGCACCGCCTGGCCGCGCTCGTCCTTCAGGTTCAGCGCGATCGCCTCCTTGCCGACGTTGGGGGC
>CAYJOA010000099.1:12059-16170 GCA_964371495.1 uncultured Rubrivivax sp. | reverse complement strand
TCCAGCCCCGGATGCCGCTGCCGCAGCAGCCCGGCCAGCGTGCGCTTGGCGGCGTCGTCGCCATGCACCAGCCGCACCTGCCGCGGCGGTGTGCGCATGCGGCCGATGAAGTTCAGCAGATCCTTCTGATCTGCATGCGCCGAGAACCCGTCCAGCGTGTGCACGCCGGCGCGGATGTGCAGACGCTGGCCGTCCAGCTCCACGTAGCCGCCCCTGGGCCCGTAGGTCTGGATCGCCCGCCCCGGCGTGCCCGCCGCCTGGTAGCCGCAGAACAGCACGTCGTGCCGCGCATCGCCCAGCATCGCCTTCAGGTAGTTGACGATGCGCCCGCCGCTGCACATGCCGCTGGCCGCGATGACGATCGCAGGTCGCGCGCTGCGCGCCAGCGCCTCCACGCTGCGCAGGTGCGCGGCGTGGTCGCCGATGGTGGTCACCTGCTCGAAGGCCAGCGGGTGGCGCCCGGCGGCAAGCTTGCGGCGCGCCTCCCGGTCCCAGTGCGACTTGAGCTGGGCATAACCGGCGGTGAAGTCGGCCGCCAGCGGTGAGTCGACGATCACGTCCACGTCTGCCCAGGGCATGCCTGCGGCCGCCGGCCGCTGCCGGTGGCGGTGGATGATCTCCTCCAGTTCGTACAGCAGTTCCTGCGTGCGGCCGATGCTGAAGGCCGGCACCAGCAGCGTGCCCCGGTTGCCGAAGGCGTGCTCGCACAGCGCCTGCAGCCGCTGGCGGCGCGTCTTGCGCGCCTCGTGCCTGCGGTCGCCATACGTGCTCTCCATCACCACCACGTCGGCCGCCATGGGCGACTTGGGCGCCGGCAGCAGCGGCGTGTACGGTGCGCCGAGGTCGCCCGAAAACACCACCCGCTGCCGCTGGCCGGGCGCGGGCCCCAGCTGCGCGTCGAGCTCCACGTAGGCCGAGCCCAGGATGTGCCCGGCCGGCGACAGCCGCACCCGCAGCCCCGGCACGCCGGCAACCACCGTGTGCCACTGCCGGTAGGCCAGCGGCACGATCTGCCGCCGCAGAACCGCCAGCACGCGGCCGATCAGGGCCCTTTCGCGCGTGAAGCCCACCTCCAGCGCGTCCTCGATCACCAGCGGCAGCAGCAGCGCCGACGCCTCGCTGCAAAGGATGGGCCCCTTGTAGCCCGCCGCCAGCAGGTAGGGGATGCGGCCGACATGGTCGATGTGCACATGGGTGACGATCAGCGCCCGCACCTTGTCCAGCGCAAAGCCGATCTCCAGCTGGTTGGCGCCGGCGCCGTCGGACGATGTCTCGGCGCCCTGGAACAGGCCGCAGTCGACCAGCACCGACTGGCCGTCGGGCAGCGTGAGCTGGTGGCACGAGCCGGTGACGCCGTCCACGGCGCCGTGGTGGGTGAAGGTCAGGGGCATCAGGCCGTTGTGCGCTGGTTGGGGTTGGCAAGGCGCAAGCTTCATAGGTTGGCGGCAAAGTCCTCCGCGGACACTTCGGCCTGACGCAGGAGGCCGGCAAGGGTGCCAGCTTTCAGTTCGGCGTGAAGCGGGACGACACAGCCCTTGCTTGCGCGACGCATGACCACGTGGCTGCCGCTCTGTCGCGCCTTCTCGAAGCCCAGGCGCTGCAAAGCCCGGATGGCTTCGGCTCCCGATATGCGCGGCAGCTTAGGCATTCACAGGTTCTGGCAGCGAGAACATGGTGACGAGTGGATGCCCCACAGTGGACTGCGGGAACTCCTCGAGGTAGAGCGCCGTCGCTTCCTTGAGGTTTTCGATTGCTTCCTCGATCGTCTCGCCCTGGGTCGTGGTTCCGGTCTCCGGGTTCATGGCGACGAAGCCGCCTTCTTCGGCGGGCGTGAGCACTGCGGTCAGTTGCATGGTGGAACCTGCTCTAGAGTGGCTCGGTGCGAGGACCGATTGTGTCGCGACCAAGCTCGACGCGGTGCGCGGCGTGATTGCCCGACGCAGCCGGGCGGGTGCCCCGCCCGCCGTGTCAGATGTCATGCGCCCACCCGTCTTGCTCACCGCCGCCGCCGACGAAGCCGCGCTTGTCGCCTACCATTCGCGCTACTCACGGCCGTGCGACGCACGCCAGACAGGAACCCCACCCCCATGTGCGGCATCACTGGCACCTTCGACACGCGCGGCGAGCGTGCCCTCTCGCACCCGGTGCTGCAGCGCATGAACGAGTCGCAGGCGCACCGCGGCCCCGACGAGGGCAGCCTGCACGTGGAGCCCGGCGTCGGCCTGGGGCACCGGCGGCTGTCGATCATCGACGTCGCCACCGGCCAGCAGCCGCTGTTCAACGAAGACGGCTCGGTGGCCATCGTCTTCAACGGCGAGATCTACAACTTCCAGGAAGTGATCCCCGAGCTGCAGGCGCTGGGCCACGTGTTCCGCACGCGCAGCGACACCGAGGTCATCGTGCACGCCTGGGAAGCCTGGGGCGACGCCTGCGTGCAGCGCCTGCGCGGCATGTTCGCGTTCGCGCTGTGGGACCGCAATCGCCAGACCTTCTTCCTGGCGCGCGACCGGCTCGGCGTCAAGCCCATGTACTACGCCGTGCTCGACGACGGCCTGCTGCTCTTCGGCAGCGAACTCAAGTCGCTGCTGGCCCACGGCGGCCTGAAGCGCGACATCGACCCGCTGGCGGTGGAGGAGTACTTCGCCCTGGGCTACGTGGCCGAGCCGCGCACCATCTTCAAGCAGGCGAAGAAGCTGCCGCCGGGCCACATGCTGAGCATCCGCCGCGGGCAGCCGGTGCCCGAGCCGCAGCCCTACTGGGACGTGCGCTTCACGCTCGACAACCCGATCAGCGCCGAAGACGCCTGCGACGAGCTGCGCGCGCGGCTCACCGAATCGGTGCGGCTGCGCCTGATCTCCGAAGTCCCCCTGGGCGCTTTCCTGTCCGGCGGCGTCGACAGCAGCGCCGTCGTCGCCACCATGGCCGGGCTGTCCGACACGCCGGTGCACACCTGCTCGATCGCCTTCGACGACCCGGCCTTCGACGAAGCCGCATTCGCGCAGACGGTGGCCGACCGCTACAAGACCGACCACTACGTCGAAACCGTCAAGAGCGACGACTTCGACCTCATCGACACGTTGGCACGTCTGTACGACGAACCCTACGCCGACAGTTCGGCGATCCCCACCTACCGCGTCTGCCAGCTGGCGCGCAAGCGTGTCACGGTGGCCTTGTCGGGCGACGGCGGCGACGAAAGCTTCGGCGGCTACCGCCGCTACCGCATGCACCTGATGGAAGAGCGCATGCGCAGCGCCATGCCGGCGGGCCTGCGCCAGCCGCTGTTCGGGCTGCTGGGCCGCGTCTACCCGAAGGCCGACTGGGCGCCGCGTTTGTTCCGCGCCAAGACCACCTTCGAGGGCATGGCGCGCACCTCGGTCGAGGCCTACTTCCACAGTGTGTCGATCCTGCGCCGGCCGATGCGCGAGCAGCTGTTCAGCGACGCCTTCAAGCGCACCCTGGCCGGCTACGACGCGCAGCAGGTGTTCGACCGCCACGCTGCCCAGGCCGGCACCGACGACCCGCTGGCGCTGATCCAGTACCTGGACCTGAAGACCTACCTGGTGGGCGACATCAACACCAAGGTCGACCGCGCCAGCATGGCGCACAGCCTGGAAGTGCGCGAGCCGCTGATGGACCACGAGCTGGTCGAGTGGCTGGGCACGCTGCCGTCGAGCCTGAAGGTGCGCGGCCAGGAGGGCAAGTACCTGCTGAAGAAGGCCATGGAGCCCAAGCTGCCGGCCGACATCCTGTACCGGCCGAAGATGGGCTTCAGCGTGCCGCTGGCGCGCTGGTTCCGCGGGCCGTTGAAGCAGCGTGTGCGCGACGCGGTGCTAGGCCCGCGGCTGGCCGACACCGGCTGGTTCAACCGCGACTACCTGCAGCACCTGGTCGACGCGCACCAGGCCGGCACGCGCGACTACAGCGCGCCGCTGTGGACGCTGTTGATGTTCGAGGCCTTTCTGCGCAACGTCGTCGAAGTCCCGGTCGGCTCGCCAAGCCGGCAGGCGCAGCGTGCGCCGGCGGAGCAGCCGGCATGACGCTGCGCATCCTGCACGTCCTGGACCACTCGATCCCCCTGCACAGCGGCTACACCTTCCGCACGCTGGCGCTG
>CAYJOA010000099.1:0-11959 GCA_964371495.1 uncultured Rubrivivax sp. | reverse complement strand
CCTGGACCACTCGATCCCCCTGCACAGCGGCTACACCTTCCGCACGCTGGCGCTGTTGCGCGAGCAGCGCCGCCTGGGCTGGGAGACTTTTCACCTCACCAGCCCCAAGCACAGCGCCCCCAGCGGCCCGGAAGAAACGGTCGACGGCTGGCACTTCCACCGCACGCCCGCGCCCACCGGCCCGCGCCTGCCCGGCCTGGCCGAGAACGCGCTGATGAAAGCCACCCAGCAGCGCCTGCTGGAAGTGGCGCGCCAGGTGCAGCCCCACATCCTGCACGCCCATTCACCGGTGCTCAATGCCATCCCGGCCTTGCGCGTGGGGCGCGAGTTGGGCATCCCCGTGGTCTACGAAGTGCGCGCCTTCTGGGAAGACGCCGCGGTGGACCACGGCACCACCACCGAAGGCAGCCTGCGCTACCGCCTGACGCGCCGCCTGGAAACCCATGCGCTGCGCCAGGCCGACCACGTGTTCACCATCTGCGAAGGCCTGCGCAAGGACATCGCTGCGCGCGGCATCCCGGCCAGCAAGGTGACGGTGATCCCCAACGCCGTGGACATCGACGACTTCGAACCCGGCGGCACGCCCGACGCCGCGTTGAAGACCCGCCTGGGCCTGGACGGCGCCACCGTGCTGGGTTTCATCGGCAGCTTCTACGCCTACGAAGGGCTGGACCTGCTGCTGGCTGTGCTGCCCGCGCTGCTGCAGCACCGGCCCGACCTGCGCGTGCTGCTGGTCGGCGGTGGCCCGCAGGAGGCCGCGCTGCAGGCGCAGGCACTGCGGCTGGGCGTGGCCGACAAGGTGCTCTTCACCGGCCGTGTGCCGCACGCCGAGGTGCAGCGCTACTACGACCTGGTGGACGTGCTGACCTACCCGCGCCACAGCATGCGACTGACCGAACTCGTCACCCCGCTCAAGCCGCTGGAAGCCATGGCCCAGGGCCGGCTGCTGGTGGCCAGCGACGTGGGCGGGCACAGGGAACTTATCCGCCACGGCGAGACCGGCATGCTGTTCCAGGCCGGCAGCGCCGACGCGCTGGCCCAGGCCGTGCTGGGCTTGCTGGGTCGGCGCAGTGAATGGCGCGCGCTGCGCGCTGCCGGGCGCGGCTTCGTCGAGACCGAGCGCAACTGGCGCGCCAGCGCCGCCCACTACCGGCCCGTCTTTGAAAGCCTGAGCCAGCGGGCTGCCGCCGATGCCGCCGCCTGAGCCGGGCCCCCCGCATGTCGTCGTCCTGAGCAGCCTGTTCCCCAGCGCCGTCCAGCCCATGGCCGGGCTGTTCATCCGCGAGCGCGTGTTCCGTGTCGGCCGGCGGCTGCCTCTGGCGGTGGTGGCGCCCACGCCCTGGTTTCCGCTGCAGCGCCTGATCGGACGTTGGCGCCCTGGCTTCCGCCCCGGCGCCCCGCGCCAGGAGACACAGTTCGGCACCCCCGTCTGGTACCCGCGCTATTTCAGCGTGCCCGGCGTGCTGAAACGCCTGGACGGCTGGTTCATGGCTCTGGGCGCATGGCCGCGCCTGCTGGCACTGCAGCGCGCCGGCCGGCTGGACGTGCTGGACGCCCACTTCAGTTACCCCGACGGCTACGCCGCCACCCGGCTGGGCCGCTGGCTGAAGGTGCCGGTGACGATCACCATGCGCGGCACCGAGGCACGCCATGCACAAGACTTGGCGCTCCGCCCCCTGCTGGCCCGGGCCCTGCAACGCGCCGACCGCGTATTTGCCGTGAGCGAGTCGTTGCGCCAGGTGGCGCTGGGTCTGGGCGTGTCACCCGAGCGCGTGCGCGTGGTGGGCAACGGGGTGGACCTGGAGAGCTTCTACCCCGTCGACCGCACGCAGGCGCGCACCGCGCTCGGCCTACCCGCTGACGCACCTGTATTCGTCAGCGTCGGTGGTCTGTGCGAACGCAAGGGCTTCCACCGCGTCATAGCCTGCCTGCCGGCACTACACGCCCTGGGTACCCCCGCTCACCTGCTCGTGGTGGGCGGGCCCAGCCCCGAAGGCGACCTGACCGACCAGCTGCAAGCCCAGGTGCATGACCTGGGCCTGACCGACCGCGTCCACTTCACCGGCCCCGTGCCGCCGCAAGACCTGCACCGTGTGCTCTCGGCGGCCAACGTCTTCGTGCTGGCCACGCGCAACGAAGGCTGGGCCAACGTCTTCCTGGAGGCCATGGCGTGCGGCCTGCCGGTGGTGACCACCGCCGTGGGCGGCAACGCCGAAGTGGTGTGCCGCCCCGAGCTGGGCACCGTGGTGCCGTTCGGCGATGACGCCGCGCTCACCGCCGCCATGCACGCCGCGCTGGGCCACGCCTGGGACCCCACCCTGATCCGCCAGTATGCCCAGGCCAACACCTGGGACCGCCGCGTGGATGTGCTGGAAGCCGAGTTCCGTGCGCTGTGCCGCGCCCCGGCCAGCGGCGTGGTGCCGGCCCCCGGCCCGGGCAAGGCCCAACGCCCGTAAAGTCACGGGTGATGTACACCGCGCTGGTTTCGAACCTGCTCTTTCCGTTGCACGAGCGCCTGAAGGGCCATTCCACCGTGGCCGTGCGCCGCCGCATGGAAGAGACGCAGTGGCTGGAACCCGGGCAGATCACCGCCCTGCAGGCCGAGCGCCTGCGAGCACTGCTGATCTCAGCCGCCGAGGTGCCTTACTGGCACGACCTCTTCACCAGCCTGCGCTTCGACTCCCGCGCCGTAACTCGCGTGCAAGACCTGCAGGCCCTGCCGCTGCTGGACAAGGCGACGATCCGCGCCCATTCGGCCGCCATGAAGCACCCGCAGGCCAGCGGCCTGGCGCGCTTCAACACCGGCGGCAGCAGCGGTGAGCCGCTTATCTTCTACATCGGCAATGAACGCGTCAGCCACGACGTGGCCGCCAAGTGGCGCGCCACCCGCTGGTGGGGCGTGGACATCGGCGACCCCGAGATCGTCGTCTGGGGCTCGCCCATCGAGCTGGGCAGCCAGGACCGCATCCGTGCGCTGCGCGACGAGATGTTGCGTACCGAACTGTTGCCCGCCTTCGAGATGAGTGCGGCCAAACTCGACGGCTTCATCGCCGCCATCCGCGCCCGCCGGCCGAAGATGCTTTTCGGCTACCCCAGCGCGCTGAGCCACATCGCACGCCACGCCGAAACGCGCGGCCAGCGCATGGACGACCTGGGCATCAAGGTGGCTTTCGTGACCAGCGAGCGGCTGTACGACGACCAGCGCGCCACCATCACCCGCGTCTTCGGCTGCCCGGTGGCCAACGGTTACGGCGGGCGCGATGCGGGTTTCATTGCGCATCAGTGCCCCGAAGGGGGCATGCACCTGACGGCCGAAGACATCGTCGTTGAAGTCATCGATGCAGAGGGCCGCGTGCTGCCGCCAGGGCAGGCCGGCGAGATCGTCGTCACTCACCTGGCGACGAAAGACTTTCCGTTCATTCGCTACCGCACCGGCGACGTGGGGATACTCGACGACGCCTGCTGTGCCTGCGGCCGCGGCCTGCCGATGCTCAAGGAAATTCAGGGCCGCACCACCGACTTCGTGGTGGCCGCCGACGGCACCGTGATGCACGGGCTGGCCCTCATTTACATCCTGCGCGACCTGCCCGGCGTGCGGCAGTTCAAGATCGTTCAGGAAACCTTGCAGGCCACACGCATCCTGATCGTCGGCGACGACGCCTTCGACCCCGCCTGCGTGCCCGATATCCAGGCCAAGGCGCGGGCACGCCTGGGGCAGCAGGTGCGCGTCACCGTCGAGCAAGTGGGCGCGATCCCGCCCGAGCAGTCGGGCAAGCACCGCTACGTAGTGAGCCACGTGCCGGCGGCGCAGCCGCGGGAGGCCGCCCATGCGTGACCTGTTGGTGGCGATGATCGTCTTCGGCTCGCTGCCCTTCATCCTGAAGCGGCCCTTCTGGGGCATCGTGCTGCTGGCCGGGCTGGGTTACATGAACCCGCACCGCCTCTGCTACACGTTCATGCTGAGCATGCCCGTGGTGCAGATCGTGGCCATTGCCACGCTGCTCGGCATGCTGTTCTCGAAAGAGGCCAAGCGCATGATCTGGAGCCGCGAGATCGCGGTGCTGTTGATCTTCGTCGTCTGGATGGGCCTCACCACGAACCTCGCTTTCAATCCGGCCGACGCGCTTGTGCAGTACGAAAAGGTCATCAAGATCCAGATCCTGACCTTCATGACCCTGCTGCTGCTCACGTCGCGCGAGCGGGTGAACCTGCTGGTTTGGGCCATCGTCTTTTCTCTGGCCTTCTATGGCGTCAAGGGCGGCATCTTCACCATTGCCAAGGGCGGTGTGCACAGGGTGCAAGGGCCACTGGGGACCTTCATCGGTGGCAACAACGAACTCGCGCTGGCGATGGTCATGACCATCCCGCTGATGTACTACCTGTACATGCACGAGAAGCACAAGTGGCTCAAGCCTGGCCTGATGGTGGCCATCGTCCTGACCGCCATCGCCGCCTTCGGCACGCAGTCGCGCGGCGCCTTGGTCGCGCTCACCCTGACCGGAGCCATCTTCTGGCTGAAGAGCCGGCGCAAGGCGATGACCCTGGTCCTGGTCGCGTTCGCGGGCGTGGTCGGGCTTAGCCTCATGCCTGCAGAGTGGTTCGAGCGCATGAATACGATCCAGGCCTATGGCGAGGACGCATCGGCGCTGGGGCGCATCAATGCCTGGTGGACAGCCTGGCATCTGGCCAACGACCTCCTCGTCGGTGGTGGTTTCGAGACCTGGATACCTTCGGTGTTCAGCCGCTACGCCCCGGATCCCACCAACGTGCGCGACGTGCACAGTATCTACTTCGAGGTGCTGGGCGAACACGGCTGGCCCGGGCTGATCCTCTTCCTTTCGCTGTTGGCGCTGACCTGGATGAAGTGCAACGCGGTGATCCGTCATGCGAGGACGCGCCCGGAAGCGCTATGGGCCAAGGACTTGGCTGCCATGATCCAGGTCTCCATGGTGGCGTACATGTCCGCAGGTGCCTTCCTGGGGCTGGCCTACTTCGACTACATCTACCACCTGGTCGCCATCGTGGTCGTCGTGCACCACATGGTCGTGGTCGAGCCGAGCCGAAGCCCTGGCGTGAACTCGGCCGCGCAAGCTGCCCAGCCGCCGGACGCGCGGGCGACTGCCTTGCCTCGAGTCCCGGCGTGACCTGGCAATGGTGGGCCTTGCCCGTGCTGTGGCTGGGCATGGTGGCGGCGATCCTTTCCTGGTATCGGCGTGATATCGGTCGCCTGTTGCGCGAGCCCGTGCTGCGGTGGCCGGTGCTCGTGCTGGAGAGCGACGACTGGGGTGCCGGCCCGCTGGATCAGGCCTCGGCGCTCGACGACATCGCCGCCCTCCTGCGCCGATTCAGTGACTCCGCGGGTCGGCCAGCGGTCATGAGTCTGGCCGTGGTGCTGGCCGTGCCCGACGGCACGGCCATCGCCAGCAACGGCAACGCCTACCGCAGGATTTTCCTCGATGAGCCGTTGCTGGCCCCCGTGCTGGCCGCATTGAAGCGGGGTGAGGCGCAGGGGGCGTTCTCGCTGCAGCTACACGGCCTGGAGCACTACTGGCCCGAGAATCTGATGGCCAGTGCCGAACCCCAGGTACAGGCTTGGCTACGCGAGCCGCCGCCCGCATCGACTGAGCGGCTACCGTCCCACCTGCAGAGCCGTTGGGTCGATGCATCTCGCCTGCCGACGCGGCCGCTGCCAGACGACGCCGTGCATCGCGCGGCGATCAACGAGATCGAGGTCTACCGCCGCGCGATCGGCAGCGCGCCCACCCTCATCGTGCCGCCGACCTTCGTCTGGACACCGGCGGTAGAGCGCGCCTGGGCCTCCCAGGGTATCGAATGCGTGATCACGCCGGGCTGCCGATTTGCGGCGCGCGCCGCCGACGGCTCGAGCGTTGCCGACGACGCACGCTTCGCCAACGGCGACAGCGCCGGCGGCATAACCTACCTGGTGCGCTATGACTACTTCGAGCCGGCGCGCGGCCGCGATGCCGCCTACGCGTTGCGCGCCCTGCGGCGCGCCAGTGCAGAGGGGCGCCCCTGCGTGCTGGAGAACCACCGCGTCAATTTCTGCCAGGACCCGGCCGTACATGCACACAGCTTGCAGGAGCTGCAGCAGCTCCTCACCGGGGCGCTGGCCGCAGCGCCTGCGCTGCGGTTCCTGTCATCCGGCGACCTGTTCCGCATCTACAGGACCCGCGACCCCCAGTGGATCGTCACCCGCCGACGTGATCGCTTTCCGTTTGTCTGGCAGCGGCTGGGGCAGACCGGTCGCCTCTGGAGTCTGCTGCGTCTGACCGGCGCAGCGCTGCCCGGCGAACTGCTGATTCGGCGGGTGAGTCGCAGGCCGGCAGCCATTCATGCCTGATCACGCGATGCCGACGCCCGAGCTGGAGTTCACTCGCCTGGGTCTGGAGGACCTGCCGGACTGCATCGACTTGGCGTGCCGATCGTTCGACCACTTCGAGGGCGACACGGAGGCCGTCCGCCACTGGTTCGACGCGCGGATCTCGAACAATCCGTGGCAGCAGGCGCTGGAGGGCATTGGGCTCGGGGCTCGCCAAGGCGGCAGGCTGGTTGCCTGCCGGGCGATGTTTGCGCAACCATGGTGGATCGACGGCCGTTCCACGGTGATTGCCTTCGCCGCGCACACGAGCATCGAGCCGGCCTATCGCGGCGGTGGCCTGGGTGGCCGGCTGATCGCGGCAAGTCGCGACTTCTCCGACATCACGGGCAGCACCACGGCCGGCGATATCACGCAGAAGGTCTACCGCAAGCAGGGCTTCGTCGCCATAGGTGGGGCGGGCAACGACTTCTTTCGGTTGCGGACCAGTTACGTAGGGTCCCTGCAGTCGCGCCTGGGCGACCCGTTGGGCTGGGCCATTGGCGGGTTGGTCGATGTCCTGTCCAGCGGTGCTGGGCGTCGGCTTGGCGGCGCGCGCGGGTTCCGCCTGCAGCCCGTGATCGTTTGCACCGGCGAGTTCGACGAACTGTGGGCGCGAGCCAGATCGGGCTACACGTCATGCCTGGAGCGCAGTAGCCGATATCTCAACTGGCGTGTGTTCGACTTTCCGACGCATCCGCTGTCACTTGCGGCCCTGCGCGACAGCAGCGGACGGCTTCGCGGTTACAGCATCTGGCACGAGCAGCGCTATTCGAAGCACGTGTCCTGTGCCGTGCTGCGCGACCTCTTCGTCGCCCACGATGACGAAGAGGCGCTGCGTTCGATGCTGTTCCTCCTTGCCGAACATTGGCGGCAGCAAAGCATGAGCTGGGCCAACCTGGAGGTCGCTTCTGATCGCCTGACGCCACTGTTCACAACGTTGGGCTACGAGCGCATCCCGTCCATCGGCAACCGCTACCACGTGCACAGCCGCCAGACGCTGAACCAGGAGACCCTCGACGGCTGGTTCCGTAGCGGTCTCGACGGCGACTATTTCGACACCCGGCCATTGGATTGCCAGGCCTCCGCCAGCCAACAAGCATGAGCAACGAAACCGTCGCCGTCATCACCACCGTGCTCAACGAGCGCGGCGGCATCCAGGTGCTGCTCGACGCGTTCCTGGCCCAGACTCGCAAGCCAGACGAGATTGTCGTGGTCGATGGCGGATCGACCGACGGGACGATCGATGTCCTGGAGCGGTACTCGCAGGAGCACCCCATCGTGAAGCTGCACGTCGAGCAGGGGGTCAACATCGCTCGAGGCCGCAATATCGCAATCCACCGGTCTCGCTGCAGCATCGTCGCCGTGACGGACGGCGGCTGCTTCCCAGAACCGGACTGGCTGAAGGAACTGGTGCGCCCGCTGGTCGACGACCCGGGCTATGGTGCCGTGAGCGGCGCACGGCGAATCGTCGGCACCAATCGGTTCGAGGAGTTCGCTGGCCTGCTTTCAACCTCTGTCAATGCGGCGAACGACGCCGATCGCATGTTCTACGGCCGCAACTCGGCGTTCCGAAAGTCCGTCTGGGCCCAGGTGAGCGGTTATCCCGAGTGGCT
Organism: uncultured Rubrivivax sp.; assembly: GCA_964371495.1. GTDB lineage: Bacteria > Pseudomonadota > Gammaproteobacteria > Burkholderiales > Burkholderiaceae_C > Rubrivivax. The sequence continues at coordinate 3,967 of CAYJOA010000099.1, read as the reverse complement.
TTACACCGCCGAGGACACCTTGTTCTCGTTGCGCGCCAAGGCGCTGGGCTGCCGTGTCGCGGTCGCCGAGCAGGCTGTGGTGTCGTGGCGCCCGCGCTCCACGCTGCGCAAGCTGTGCAAGCAGTATTTCCTGTACGGCCGCGGTACCGGCCGCATCGGCAACGCCGAACTTCGCACCGTCGTCTACCACCTCCGCAACCACGCGCTGTGGATGCTGCCGCTGCTGCTGTCACCTGTGTTCCCCTGGCTGATGCTCGTCTCGGCAGGCGTATTGGCCTTCATGTACTCCACGCTGGTCAGACCGGTGCTGGCCGCCGTGCGGCAGCGCACCAGCACCTCGGGGGCAGGCCTGTACGTGCCGGTCATCGTCATGGCGCGCAGCCTGTGCAACAACCTGGGCCAACTCCTGGGGGCGTGGGAATACCGCTACCAGGAGCCGTTCAAGGGCAATCTGGAGCGATACCGTTCCGGCCATTGGCAGCCGGCGCCTGCAAAGGGTGAAAGCGTGCCCGCGCAGTAGTCGCCCGGCCGCTGCGCCCGTGGCAAGGTCGGCAGGCCCGCTTCACGCTGCAGGCAGTTCTCAGGTCGACTCCAGCAACCTTTCGTACACCGCCTCGACCTCGCGTGCGCTGCGAGTCACGGAGAACGTGTCGATCACCCGCGCGCGGCCGGACGCGGCCATCCTCGCGCGCAGCACGTCATCCGTGCGGTATCGGCGGATCGCCGCGGCCAGCGCGGCGGCGTCGTTGGGTTCGAAAAGGAGCCCGGTGCGTTCGTGTTCCACCACTTCGAGCGCGCCGCCGTGTGCCGGGGCGATGACGGGGCGTTCCATGGCCATGGCCTCGACCACGATCATGCCCAGGGGCTCGGGCGCGGTCGACGCCGAAAGTACGACGTCCAGCCCGCGGTAAGCGGCCGACATGTCCCCGACATGGCCCGTGAAGGTGACGCGGTCGTGCAGGCCGTGTCGTGCGACGAAGGCGCGCAACGCCTGCTCGAACGGTTGGCACTCGTCGGGCGTGCCACCGACGATGGCGAAGTGCAGGTCAGCAAACTCAGCCGCCAGCGTCCGCGCGGCCTCGAGCAGCAGCGCCTGACCCTTCCACTCGATGAGCACGCCGGGCAGGCCGACCACGAACGCGTCGCGCGGGATCCCGTGTGCCGAGCGGAAGGCAGCGCCATCGGCCTGGCGATCCAGTCGTGTGAAGTCGAGGCCGTCGTAGATCGGCGTGCTGTGGTCCGCGGGCACGCCCAGCCGGCCGATGCTGGCGGCGATCCAGCGCGAGACGGGGATGAACTCGTCGGGCATCCGGAACAGTAACGCCATGCTGCGCGAGCCGAACTGGTCGCCGCGCACGTGGCTGACGAGCGGAATGCGTAGCACCCACGCGGCCACCACCGCGGCGCGGTTGCACAGCGGTTCGTTGTTGACGTGCACCACCGCAGGACGCTTTCGTGTCAGAGCCCAGACCAGCCTCAGGAAGAACGGCAGCGAGTTGGCCAGGTCGTCGAGGCGCGCAATGGCCTGTAGCAGCAACCACCGAAGCCCCGGAACCCGGTCGAGCCAGAGCAGGGCCTCCAGTCGGCGCCTAAGCGCCGTCACGTCGACGTGACGGTCTGGGATGCTGAACCACTGCGCGTCCTCGGCAATGCCAGCGTAGGGGCCCGTCGACTGCCCGGTGAGGACGACCGGTTCATAGCGGCTGCGGTCCAGTTCCCTTACCAGGTGGCGCAGGCAGGTCACCGCACCACCGTAGCCGATGCCGTTCTCGACGAACAGAACGGTCCTGGGCGCCATCGCAGGGGAGCCACCGGCGAGCGAGGCTGCGGGTTGGGTGACGGGCCTGCGCAGGAGCCGTGCATACAGAGCCTCATAACGATCGACGAGGCGGCGAATGCCATAGCGTTCGATCGCGTGTCGTCTGGCCAGTTCGCCCATGCGCGCGCCAGCTGGTGACAGGCAGCGCCGCACGGCCTCAGCAAGGGCGCAAGCGTCGTCCGGTTTATAGGTATGGCCCGTCTCGCCCTCGAGCACCAGTTCGCGGGTGCCGCTGGCACGCGCGGCCACGCAAGGCAAGCCGCAGGCCATGGCCTCCAGCACCACGTTAGGCAGCCCCTCGTTGACGGAGGGCAGCACGAGGGCGTTTGCGCACTGGTAGTAGACCGCGACGTCGGTGTGAAAGTCGCGCAGCATGAAACGCTTCGGGTTGCTTTGCGCGAGTTCAGTCAGTCGGGAGCGCAAGGTGCCGTCGCGGTCGTCGCGGCTCTGCGGCCCGACGGCCAACAGCAGCGCCCCGGTGCCGAAGGCGTCGTTCGCCACCCATTGCTCGGCCAGCCACAGAATGTTCTTGCGACTATCCAGTACGCCAACGTAAAGCGCGATCAACTGTTCAGGGGGGAGCCCTAAACTCGCCCTGAGTCTGGACGACTCGACCCCTGTCGCAGGCCGAAAACGATCGGTGTCCACACCGTTTGGCAGGTAGTGGATCTTCTCCGGACTCAGGCCGCCAGCACGGAACTCATCGACGAGATCATGGCTGATGCCCACATAGGCATCAACCCAGCGCAGCATGTGCCGGTGCAGGGTGCCAACATGCGACTGCGAAAGTCCCTGCAGGTCGTTCTTGGCGAGGCTGGCCTTCACCAATGACTTGAGACCCAGCGCCCGGGCCAGCGGCCCGATGAAGGCATACGAGAAGTAGGCGCCATGTCCATGCAGGATGTCGAAATCTCGGCGACGCGCCCAGACATAGCGGCTCAGGTTGAACCATAGTCGGAGCTCGCGGTGCTTGTGCAGCCGTCCGGGTTCCAGCCGCTGCACGGCGAATCCATCGACGACGCAAGTCTCGGCCAGCCCGGGCCATCGGTTGGTGACGAACTCGACGTGATGCCCTCGTCGGCGTAACTCCTTGGCCAGCGTCAATGCCTGCAGCGCCGCGCCGCTGTACTCCGGCGCGAAGTAGGCCGTGTACATCAAGACTCTGGCGGGCCGCTGGAGCGGTCGGACAATGCTGGGCACTCAATCTGCCCCACGAACAAGTTCTATTGTGGCGTATGAAACGAAATACTCACCGATCCAGGGCAGGTTCATTAGGGTGCGACCGATAAGACGACGTAGATTCGAACCTCCGAAACTGTGCAGTTCGAGGCGATCAATTCTGAATCCGGCGGTCTGGGCTAGGTTCTCAAACGTTGGCATATCAAGTTTATTAATATATCCCTGCTCTTCGAACGATGACCAAGCGCGCCACTTATTTGGTTTCTTACGTCCATCCGCATCCAGATCCCAGTGACGATGCACGAACCCTGGGAGATCATAGATTTTCTCTGCGGTACGAAACATGGCTCGCTCGCCAAACAAGACATGCGCCCACGGAATGGGTATCAATGCCTCCATATGTGGGCCCCAGGGACCCTTGTAGGGAAACCACTCGATTAAACATCGACCACCAGGGCGAAGCACGCGGTACCAGTCACGCAGAATCGGACCAGGAGCCATCACGTGCTCCAGGCAATCAAATGCGAGCAAGGTGTCAAAGGAGCAGTCGGGGACCGGTAACGCATCCGAGTTCCCGACAAGAAACTCAACCTTGACATCAGGCGCCAGTGGCGTCTGCCGAAGGTTGTCCTGTGCTCGTTCGATCGCATCCTCGCTCAGGTCCACGCCCACGATGCGGCGGGGGTTTTTCCTCTCAGCGAGAAACAGACTCAGGGGCCCGTCACCGCACCCGAAATCCAGTACATCCTTGTGGGTGACATGGTTGTCGGAAAACGCCGACCAACTCTTCGCGAGATGGTCGCTGCGCCAATTGCTGTACACAGAGTAGTCGACCGTCCGCTCAGCAGGTGGCTGCATCAGCCACCGACTCAGCGTGAAGCAGGTGCGCGTCCGAAGATCCATAGTGGGCCTTTTCTCTGCCGTTGAATTAGTTAAACGCCCATACTTCAGCGGCTTGCATGATCAGTG
>CAYJOA010000098.1:0-16574 GCA_964371495.1 uncultured Rubrivivax sp. | reverse complement strand
CCCCCCCCCCCCCCCCGCGGGGGGGCGGCCGGCCCGCCCCCCCGGCGGGGCGGGGGGCGGGGCCCCCCCCCACGGCGCGCGGCCTGGGCCGTGGCCTCGGCACCGCGGCCGGCGGCGCCGCGGGGGCCAGTTCGCGCACGAAAGCCACTTCGATGCGGCGCGGGCGGCTGTCGGCAGCGCCCTCGCCCAGGCGGTCGGGCAGCACCTCGCCGGCCAGCCACAGGTGAGCCGAGGCCACGGCCACGGACAACAGGGCCAGCGTGCGCCACCGCGGCGGCGCGAGCCGGCGGCGCTCTGCGGCCGCGGTGTTCACCGGAAGGGATCGTCTCGCAGACGGCCGCGCCAGCCGCGCTGCCGCGCTACTTCCTGGCGCTGGCGGCCACCAGCAGCCGCTCGACCTCGGCACCCGGGATCGCCCCCGGCTTGCGCGTGCCATCCTCGAAGAAGACCGCCGGCGTGCCGTTGATGCGGTGGGCGCGCGAGAACGCCAGGTTGCGCTCGATCGCTGCGGTGTCGCACTTGCCGGCGGCCTTGGGCGGCACCACGCCGTCGAGCATCCAGTCGCGCCAGGCGCGCATCGGCTCCTTGGCGCACCAGACGTCGCGCGACTTGGCCACCGAGTCGGACCCCAGGATGGGGATCAGGAAGGTGTAGATCGTGACGTCCTTGACGGCCGCCAGATCACGCTCGAAGCGTTTGCAGTAGCCGCAGTTGGGGTCGACGAACACCGCCAGCTTGCGCGCGCCGCTGCCCTGGCGCTGGGTCATCGCGTCCTTCAGCGGCAGCTTGTCGAAGTCGATCGCCAGCAGCTTCTGCATGCGCGCTTCCGTGAGGTCGGTGCGGGTCTTGGTCTCGACCAGCGCGCCGTTGACGAAGACATGCTCGCCGGTGGCGTCGCTGTACAGGATCTCGGTGCCGCCGAAGCGCACCTCGTACAGGCCGGCAACGGGCGTGCGCACGATCTCGTCGATCTTGGGCAGGTTGGGCAGCCGCTCGGCCAGGGTCTTGCGGATCGCGGCCTCCTGGGCCAGCGCGCCGCAGGAAAGCAGCAACGCGGCGGCGGCCAGCAGCGTCTTGGTCGAGTGGAGGATGTGCATCGGGAAGGATCCTGGATGGGCGTTCATGCGCCGAGCGCGCGCGCGGCGAGCAGCCGCTTCAGCGGCGTGAGGTGGTTGACCAGAGTCAGCCCGCGGTTGCGAAGTTCCCGCGCCAGCGGCGCCGGGTTGGCGAAGAGATGCAGCAGGCCGTCGGTGAGGTGGGCCATCGCCAGCGTGGGCCCGATGCGCCGGCGTGCGTAGCGCTGCAGCACCTTGGGGTCGGCCAGCGCGCGCCAGGTCTCGCGTCCGGCCAGCGCGTCGGCCAGCGCGGCGACGTCGGCCAGGCCCAGGTTCAGGCCCTGGCCGGCCAGCGGATGCACCACGTGCGCGGCGTCGCCCACCAGCACCCAGCCCGGCCCGTGCACGGCTTCGGCCTGCGCCACCGACAGCGGCCACTGCGCACGCGGGCTGGCCAGCGCCAGCGTACCGGCAGCGCCTTGGCTGGCGTCCATCAGGGCGGCGATGAAGTCGGGCTCGGGCAAGGCCATCAGTTCGTCGGCACGGGCGTCGGGCACCGACCAGACCAGGCCCAGGCCGTGGCCCGGCCGGGGGCGGTCCAGCGGCAGCAGCGCCAGCACATCGGGGCTGCGGAACCACTGCCGGGCCAGGCCGGCGTGCGGCTCGTCGCCGAGCAGACGCGCGGCGATGCCGCGGTGCCCGTAAGCCCGCCTGGGCATGTGCACGCCCAGGCGCTGCCGTGTCGCCGAGTCCTTGCCCTCGGCCAGCACCTGCAGCGCCGCCGGCACTTCCTGGTCGACGAGGGTGACGTGCGGTGCAAAACGCGCCGCAGTGCGCAGCGCGCGTTCGAGCTCGGCGGCGTCGACGATCCAGGCCAGTTCACCCACCGCCTGCGCCCAGGCCGAGAAGTCGAGCACGGCGCCGGCGGCGTCGCCCTGCACGTGCATGTCGAAGACCGGCGTGCGGGCGTCCGCGGGAATCGCGTCCCACACCTTCAGCGCCGACAGCAGGGCCACCGAGCTGCGGTTCAGCGCATAGGCGCGCACATCGTCGGCCACCGGCGCGGCCACGCCCAGCAGCGCCACGCGCAAGCCCTGGCGCGACAGCGCCAGCGCGGTGGCCAGGCCGACGGCGCCGGCGCCGCGTACGAGGATGTCGTGTGTCGTCACCCCGGCATTGTAGGAAGCTGCCGGGCGGCACAATCAGGCCGACCGGATGACCCTTTGGAGCGCACTTGAGCGACCTTGCCTGCCAGCTGACCGCGTTGCATGTCTACCCCGTCAAGTCGTGCGCCGGCATCGCCGTGAACGACGCCCTGCTGGTGGAGACCGGCCTGGACCTCGACCGCGCCTGGATGGTGGTCGACGAACACGGCGACATGCTGACCCAGCGCACGCTGCCCAGGCTGGCGCTGGTGCAGCCGTCGCTGAAGGGCGGCGAAATGGTGCTGCGCGCCCCCGGCATGCTGGCCCTGCACGTGCGGCTGGACACCGTCGAGGCCGCCACCCGCGTGCGCGTCTGGGACGACATCGTCAAGGCCTACGACATGGGCGCGCTGGCGGCGCAGTGGTTCAGCGACTTCATCGGCCGCGCCGCCGGGCCGCTGCGCCTGGTGCGCTTCGACCCCGAACAGCAAAGGCTGGCCGACCCGCACTGGACCGGCGAGCTGCAGGCCGAGACCGCCTTCGCCGACGGCTTCCCGCTGCTGGTGGCCAACAGCGCTTCGCTGGCCGACCTCAACCAGCGCCTGGCCGCGCGCGGCGTGGCCGCGGTGACGATGCAGCGCTTCCGGCCCAACCTGGTGCTCGACGGCCTGCAGCCCTACGACGAGGACCACATCGACGAGATCGGCATCGACACCACCGACGGCCCGGTGCGGCTGCGCCTGGTCAAGCCCTGCGTTCGTTGCACGATCCCGAACGTCGACCCCGCCACCGCCGCCACCGGCCACGAGCCCGGCGACACGCTGGCCAGCTACCGCGCCGACCCGCGCGTGAAGGGCGGCATCACCTTCTGCGTCAACGCCGTCGTCGCCGAGGGCGGCGGACGCACGCTGCGCGTCGGCCAGGCCGCCCGCGCCCGCCTGAACTTCTGACGGTGGCGCCCTACTCCGGCCGCCGTTCGGGCAGCGGCGTGAACTCGGTCTCGCCCGGCACCGCCGCGTAGCGCTGCGCCAGCCAGTCGTCGGCGGCCTGCACGATGCGCTCACGTCGCGACGAGACGAAATTCCACCACATGTGGCGCGGGCCCAGCGGCTCGCCGCCGATCAGCACGACGCGGGCGTCGCCGGCGGCGGCGAGCATGGGTTCGTCGTCGCTGCCCAGCACCGCCATCGTCTGCGGCTGCAGCGGCCTGCCGTCCAGCGTGACGGCGCCGGACACGACGTAGACCGCGCGTTCGGCCGCCGGCGGCAGCGGCAAGGCGTCGCCCGCCGCCAGCGTGATGTCCAGATACAGCATCGGCGAGCGCACCGCCACCGGCGAGGTGACGCCGAAGGCGCTGCCGATCAGCACGCGCACGCCGGCACCGCCGACGTCCAGCACCGGGATCGCCGCCGCCGGCGTGTGCGCGAAGGAGGGCTCGGCCTCCTCGTCGGCCAGCGGCAGCGCGGCCCACAGCTGCAGGCCGTGGCTGCGCCGCGCCCGGCCGCGCTGGTCGTCGGGGCAGCGTTCGCTGTGCACGATGCCACGCCCGGCGGTCATCCAGTTCAGGGCTCCGGGCTCGATGCGCTGCACGACGCCGGTGGAGTCGCGGTGCAGCATGGCGCCCTCGAACAGGTAGGTCACGGTGGCCAGGCCGATGTGCGGGTGCGGCCGCACGTCGTGATCCTCGCCCGGGTGCACGTCGACTGGCCCGAAGTGGTCGAAGAACAGGAAGGGCCCGACCGCCTGCCGTGCCGCCGCCGGCAGCAGGCGGCGCACGACGAAACCGCCACCGAGGTCCTTGGCGTGGGGGTGCAGCGACAGGTGCCTGGGGTTCATCGGCCCAGTGTAGGAAAATTGCCGGCTTCCCGCATCAGCCCCATCTGACCCCGAAAGAACCCCATGAGCCTCAAGTGCGGCATCGTCGGCCTGCCCAACGTCGGCAAGTCGACCCTCTTCAATGCCCTCACGCAGGCCGGCATTGCGGCCGAGAACTACCCCTTCTGCACCATCGAACCCAATGTCGGCGTCGTCGAGCTGCCCGACCCGCGGCTGGCCGCACTGGCCGCCATCGTCGAGCCCGAGCGCGTGGTGCCGGCGATCGTCGAGTTCGTCGACATCGCCGGCCTGGTGGCCGGCGCCAGCAAGGGCGAAGGCCTGGGCAACCAGTTCCTGAGCCACATCCGCGAAACCGACGCCATCGTCAACGTCGTGCGCTGTTTCGACGACGACAACGTCATCCACGTCGCCGGCAAGGTCGACCCCGTCTCCGACATCGAGGTCATCCAGACCGAGCTCTGCCTGGCCGACCTGGCGACGGTGGAGAAGAGCCTGCACCGCTACGTGAAGGCGGCGCGCTCGGGCAACGACAAGGAAGCCGCGGCGCTGGTCAAGGTGCTCGAGAAGTGCCAGGCGGCGCTGGATCAGGCGCAGCCGGTGCGCGGCATCGCCTTCGGCAAGGAGGAACTCGCCATCCTCAAGCCCTTGTGCCTGATCACGGCCAAGCCGGCGATGTTCGTCGCCAACGTCGCCGAAGACGGCTTCACCGACAACCCCTACCTGGCGCGCCTGGAGGAGTTCGCGGCGCGGCAGAACGCGCCGGTGGTGGCGATCTGCGCCAAGACCGAGGCCGAGCTGGCCGACATGGCCGACGACGACCGCGCGCTGTTCCTGCACGAGATGGGGCAGGACGAGCCGGGGTTGAACCGCCTCATCCGCGCCGCCTTCCGGCTGCTCGGCCTGCAGACCTACTTCACCGCCGGGGTCAAGGAAGTGCGGGCCTGGACGATCCACATCGGCGACACCGCGCCGCAGGCCGCAGGCGTCATCCACACCGACTTCGAACGCGGCTTCATCCGCGCCCAGACCATCGCCTACGACGACTTCATCGCCTTCAAGGGCGAACAAGGTGCCAAGGACCACGGCAAGATGCGCGCCGAGGGCAAGGAGTACGTCGTCAAGGACGGCGACGTGCTGAACTTCCTATTCAACGTCTGAACGCGAAAGATCCCAACGGAGCGCAGCTGCCGGCGGACCGCGTGCCGACGGTGCGGCAGTAGAGTCGGCCCATGACGACCCACCCCGTGCCGTTGCAGGCGCCGCCCTCGCGCGCGACCACGCCGGCACAGGCGTGGCTGGTGGCGCTGGCCACGGCAGCGGCCTACGCGGCGGTGGGCGGCCTGGGGCTGCTGCTGGCCGGGCCGCCGGGGTATGCGTCGCCGCTGTACCCGTCGGCCGGCATCGCGCTGGCGGCCGCGCTGACCTTCGGGCGCGCCGCACTGCCGGGGGTGGCGCTGGGCGCCTTCACCGTGAATGCCGCGCTCGGCCTGCTGCGCGAGCCGACGGGTCTGTCGATGCTGCTGCTGCCGCTGCTCATCGGCGCCGGTGCCGCGCTGCAGGCGGCCGTCGGCGCGGCACTGATGCGCCGCTTCGTCGGCCAGCCGGTGGTGTTGAACGCGCCGCGCGACATCCTGCTGGCCGGCGCGCTGGGTGCCGTCGTGGCCTGCGTCGTGAGCCCCAGCGTGGCGGTGGCGGCGCTGCTGCTCAGCGGCACCATAGACCCCGGCACGGCGCTGCCGACCTGGACCACCTGGTGGACCGGCGACACCGTGGGCGTGCTCATCGGGGCACCGCTGGCACTGACGCTGATCGGCCGCCCGCGCGAGGACTGGCGCTCGCGGCGGCTCACGCTGGGCCTGCCGCTGCTGGTGGCGCTGGCGCTGCTGGCCGCGGTGACGGTCGAGCACGGCCGGCTCGACCGCCAGCGCCTGGTGGCCACCTTCGAGCGCGGCGCCGACCGCCTGGCGGCCGAGGCACGGGAGCGGCTGAGCGCGCCCGTGTACGCGCTGCAGGCCCTGCACAGCGCGGCGCGCGCGCGCGGCGAACTCGACAGCCAGACGCTGCGCGAGGCGTCGCGCTGGTGGCTCGGCCAGCCGATCCCGCTGCAGGCCATGGGTTACAGCCCGCGCGTGACGCTGGGCGAGCTGCCGGCGTTCGAGGCCGCGGCCAGGGCCCAGGGCCAGGACGGCTTCCGCGTGTTCGACCGTGACCGCGGCGCCGCCCGCGGCGCCGACGGCGAGGTGGTGGCCCTGCGCCACGTCGAACCGGCCCTCGGCAACGCCGCCGCGCTGGGTGTCAACGCCTTGTCGATCCCGGCGGCGCGGGAAGCGATCCTGGCCACGCGCCGAACCGGCCAGCCGGCGGCAACGTCCGGTTTCCGGCTCACGCAGTCGGCAGCCGAAGAAACCGGCGTCGTCATCTACCAGGCCCTGTACCGCGGCGAGCCGGACAGCGAAGCCGATCGCATGGCGGCTTTCCGCGGCGTCGTGTTCGTGACCCTGCGCACCGAAGCAGCGATGGCTGCGCTGGCGCCGGCCGACCAGCAATACCTGCGCTGGTGCCTCATCGACCCCAGCTCGGAGGCGCCGCACCGCTGGCTGGCCGGCGGCAGCAGCTGCGAGGCCGCGGCCGCCAACCTGGTGCCGGCCACCCACCTCAAGGCCGTGCGCACGCTGCAGCTGGGTGGTCGCGGCTACGAACTGCAGGTCAGCACGGCCTTGGCCGACGTTCCCGGCCAGCAGCGCGAAACCGCCTGGCTGCTGTCGCTGACCGGCCTGGCTTCGGCAGCCATGCTCGGTGCACTGCTGCTCACGGTCACCGGGCACAGCCGGCGTACCGAACTGGTGGTGCAGGCCGGCACCACCGAGCTGCGGCGCGAGGTGTCCGAGCGCACACAGGCCGAAAGAGCCCTGCGCGACAGCGAGCAGCGGCTGCGCAGCATCTTCGACCACGCGCCCATCGGCGTCATGTTCCTCGACCCGCGCGGTCACATCATCGAATGCAACCCGCGGCTGTGCGAGCTGATCGGGCGCAGCGCCGACGCGCTGCGCGGCCGTTCGGTGGCCGAGCTCGTGCACCCCGACGACGCGGCCCATATCCGGCGCCAGCGGCGTGACCTGTTCACCGGCCTGCCCGACGCGGTGATCGAAGCCGTGCGCATGCGCCCGGCCGATGGCCGCGAGCTGCTGGTGCGCGCCAGCGCCTCGGCGCTGCGCGACGAACGCGGCCGCGTCGTGCGCATCGTGAGCGTGCTCGAGGACATCACCGAACACCGGCGGCTGCAGGCCTCGGAAGACGCGCTGCACCGTGCCGAGGCGGCCAACCGCGCCAAGAGCGAGTTCCTGTCGCGCATGAGCCACGAGCTGCGCACGCCGCTCAACGCCATGATCGGCTTCTCCCAGCTGCTGGGCATGGACCGCGAGCCCGGGCTGGCGCCACACCAGCGCGAATGGACGCTGCAGATCCAGCGTGCCGGCTGGCACCTGCTGGAGATGATCAACGAGACCCTGGACCTGGCGCGCATCGAGTCGGGTGCGGTGACGCTGGTCCTGGCGCCGCTGGAGCTGGCGCCGCTGGTGTCGGCCAGCCGCGCCATGGTGGCGGCAGCCGCCGAGCAGCGCGAGATCACGCTGCACGAACGGCTGGCCCGCGACGCACCGGCGCTGGTGGGGGACGCCACGCGTGTCAAGCAGATCCTGACCAACCTGCTGAGCAATGCCGTCAAGTACAACCGGCCCGGCGGCAGCGCGACGGTGAGTTCGCGGCTGGCCGACGACGGCATGGTCGAGATCGCGGTCGTCGACACCGGCCTGGGCATGAACGAGGAGCAGCTGGCCGGCTTGTTCCAGCCCTACAACCGCCTCGGGCGTGAAGCCAGCGGCATCGAAGGCACCGGCATCGGCCTCGTCATCAGCCGCCGCCTGGCCGAGCTGATGGGCGGCACGCTGGAGGCCACGAGCCGCGGCGGTGCGGGCTCGACCTTCACGCTGCGCCTGCCGGCAGCGGCAGCCGCCGAACCGGTGCCGGAGCGCTACACCGACACCTCGCCGGCGCCCTACCGCGAGCGCCGGGTGCACTACGTCGAGGACAACGAAACCAACATCGAGGTCATGCGCGGCGTGCTCGCGCTGCGCGCCCAGGTGGTGCTGGAGACCTCGACGCTGGGCCTGGACGGCATGGCCGCCATCCGCCGCAGCCGCCCCGACCTGGTCCTGCTCGACATGCAGCTGCCCGACATCAGCGGCATCGAGCTGCTGCGTCATCTGAAGCGCGACGACATGCTGGCCGACATCCCGGTGGTCGTGGTTTCGGCCGATGCCTCGCCGCTGCACGTGCAGCAGGCTCTGACGCTGGGGGCAGCGCACTACGTGACCAAGCCGCTGGACGTGTCGCGGTTCCTGCGCATCGTCGACAAGCTGCTGGAAGAGGCCGACACTCGCTGGTGAATGTGAGTGAACACTCTCTGATTTTGCAAGCGATGTCTGGATTGTCACGGAGACGTTCCGCGGGCATCGGGTTCAGTCAGCACTCACGGCGCGAGAGTGCTAACATTTATGGAACTCGACTCCGATCCGGCACTCACAGACCGCATGACTACAAGCACCCCGAACGCCCTGGCCGTACGCGACGCCTGGTCCCTGGTGCCCTCGCTGGGCAACCTCGACGCCTACGTCACGGCGGTCAACCGCCTGCCGATGCTCACGCACGAGCAGGAACTGGAATTCGCGCGCCAGTTGCGCGACCAGGGTGACCTGCAGGCCGCGGGGCGGCTGGTGTTGTCGCACTTGCGGCTGGTGGTGTCGATCTCGCGCCAGTATCTGGGTTACGGCTTGCCCCAGGGCGACCTGATCCAGGAAGGCAACGTCGGCCTGATGAAGGCCGTCAAGCGCTTCGACCCCGAACAGGGCGTGCGCCTGGTGAGCTACGCCATGCACTGGATCAAGGCCGAGATCCACGAGTACATCCTGAAGAACTGGCGCATGGTCAAGGTGGCCACCACCAAGGCCCAGCGCAAGCTGTTCTTCAACCTGCGTTCGATGAAGCAGGGCATGAAGGAAGACGCCCTCGACGCCGACACGCACCGCAACACCCTCACCCCGACCGAGGTCGCGACGATGGCGCGCGAGCTGAATGTCAAGCCGTCCGAAGTGGTGGAAATGGAAACCCGCCTGACCGGCGGCGACGTGGCACTGGAGCCGCCCTCCGACGACAGCGAGGAAAGCTACGCCCCCATAGCCTACCTGGCCGACGACAGCAGCGAACCGACACGGCGCCTGGAAGCCATGCACCGCGACTGGCTGGCCGGCGACGGCATCGCCCAGGCGCTGCACACGCTGGATGCACGCAGCCGGCGCATCGTCGAGGAACGCTGGCTCAAGGTCAACGACGACGCTTCGGGCGGCATGACGCTGCACGAACTGGCGGCCGACTACGGCGTCAGCGCCGAGCGCATCCGCCAGATCGAAGTCGCAGCGCTGAAGAAGATGCGCAAGGCACTGGCACCGGCCTGAAAGCCGCACCGCGATGTCATCGACCAACGGCTCCCGCGGGAGCCGTTGCGCTTTCGAGGCTCAGCGCGGGGCTTGCGCGAGCAGCAATTGCAGGTCGTGCTTCAGCGCCTCGGCGCCGGTGCCGTAGCGCGTGAACAGCCGCACCTTGCCGTTGCCGTCGAAGACATAGGCACCCGCCGTGTGGTCCATGGTGTAGCTGCCCGGCGCCTGACCGGGCACCTTGGCGTAGTAGACCTTGAAGGCCTTGGCCACGGCTTGCGTCTCTTCCATGCTGCCGCGCAGGGCCACGAAACCGGCGCCGAAGTGGTCGACGTAGGCCTTCAGAACCTGCGGCGTGTCGCGTTCGGGGTCGACGGTGACGAAGACCCCCTGCACCCGCTCGCCGTCGGCGCCCAGGGCCTTGCGTACCTCGGCGATCTCGAGCAGCGTCGTCGGGCAGACGTCCGGGCACTGCGTGTAGCCGAAGAAGACCAGCGTGACGCGGCCCTTGAAGTCGGCCAGCGTGCGGCGGCGGCCATCGACGTCGGGCAGGTCGAAACCCTGCGCGTACTCGGCACCGGTGATGTCGATGGCCTTGAACGACGACGTGGCGCCGCGCTCGCAGCCGGCAAGCCCGGCCGCCAGCGCCAGGAAGACTAGGAAGTGCCTGAGAACAGCCATGGGCTCACGTAGTGGTCCAGCAGCAGCGCGGCGAACAGCAGCGACAGATGCCAGATGGAGAATCGGAAGGTCGCCCGCGCCAGCAGGTCGCTGTAGTCGCGCCAAAGCGTCCAGGCATAGAGAATGAAGAGCGCGCCCAGCGCCAGCGCTGCCGCCAAGTACAGCCAGCTGCTCATGCCGTAGACGAAGGGCAGCAGCGTCGCCGCGAACAGCACCAGCGTGTACAGCAGCACCTGCAGCCGCGTGAACTCGGGGCCATGCGTGATCGGCAGCATCGGCAGGCCGGCCTTGCGGTAGTCCTCGACGCGGTACAGCGCCAGCGCCCAGAAGTGCGGCGGCGTCCACAGGAAGATGATCAGGCACAGCATCAGCGCCTCGGGGCCGACCTCGCCCGTCATCGCCGCCCAGCCCAGCACCGGCGGCATCGCGCCGGAGGCGCCGCCGATGACGATGTTCTGCGGCGTCAGCGGCTTCAGCACCACGGTGTAGACCACCGCGTAGCCGACGAAGGTGGCGAAGGTCAGCCACATCGTCAACGGGTTGACGGCCCAGTACAGCAGCGCGCTGCCCAGCGCGCACAGCGCGGCCGAGAACAGCAGCGTCTGCGCCGAGCCGAGGTCGCCCTTGGCACTCGGGCGCCACGAGGTGCGCGCCATGCGGCTGTCGATGCGTTGTTCGACCAGGCAGTTGAAGGCCGCCGCGGCGCTGGCCACCAGCCAGATGCCCAGCGTGGCCGCGCCGGCCAGCCGCCAGTCGGGCCACCCCGGCTGCGCCAGCAGCATGCCGATCAGGGCGCAGAACACGATCAGCTGCACCACGCGCGGCTTGGTCAGCACGTAGTACTGCGACCAGCGCGAGGCCAAGCTGCGTGGGACGACGAGAGTGTGGGCCATGCGAGGCATCGATTCTAGGAGCCCGCCAGGCTCCTAGGCAGCCGCTGCCGCGGGCCGCGCTGCGCCGGCCTGTTGCCAGCGCGCCGCGCTGCGCGCCACCAGCATCGTCAACAGCAGCAGCAGGCCGGCCGCGCCGGCGGAGTGTCCGAGCGCCGCCACCAGCGGCCAGCCGAGCACGACATTCGAGAGGCCGCTGGCCAGCTGCGCCACGGTCAGCGCCGCCAGGCCGGCGCCGAAGAGCCGGGCCGCCGCCTGCGGTGCGCGCCACAGCCGCCAGGCCAGCCACGACAGCGCCGCCAGCGCGAGCAGCGCGAAAAGGCGGTGCATCATGTGCACGGCGACCAGCGCCTCGAAGGTCAGGCCAGCGCCTCCGGCGCCCTCGCCCAGCGCGCGCAGCAGCGTGAAGCCGTGGCCGAAATCCATTGCCGGCCACCAGGCGCCGTTGCACTGCGGAAACCCGGTGCAGGCGAGCACGGCGTAGTTGCTGCTGACCCAGCCGCCGAGCGCGATCTGCACGCCCAGCAGCGCCAGCACGGCCCAGGCACCGCGCCGCACACCGGCAGCCAGCGCCAGCGGGCGCCGCCGGAAGGCCTCGTGCTGCAGCGCCAGCATGGCCAGCAGCAGCAGCCCGCCGAGCAGGTGCAGCGTCACCACCAGCGGGTAGAGCTTGAGCGTGACCGTGTACTTGCCGAACAGGCCCTGCACCACCACCCAGACCAGGGTCAGCGTCGGCCACCAGGGCGAAAACGGCAGGCGCTGGCGATGGCTCCAGCTGAACACCGTCATGACCAGGATCAGCGCACCGACGGTCATCGCCAGGTAGCGGTGGATCATCTCGATCCAGGCCTTGGACCAGCTGACGGGGCCGCCGGGCAGTGCCGACTGCGCGGCGGCGATGTCGTCGCGCGCGCCGAACGGGCTGACCTCGCCGTAGCAGCCCGGCCAGTCGGGGCAACCGAGGCCGGAATCGGTGAGTCGCGTGAAGGAACCGAAGACGACGAGATCGAAGGTCAGGAACATCGTCAGCGCCGTCAGCCCCGCCAGGCGGCCGCGCGTGTCGCTGCCGCGCTGGCGCAGCCACAGCCACGACAAGGGCAGCAACGCAATCGTCGCCGCCAGCAGCAGCAGGCGCACGAGCGGGGCGAGGTCGACCAGCGGTGTGGTGTCCATGACTGTGCTCAGCGGCCCGCGGTGTCCCAGGAGGCCGAGGCGCGCAGCAGGCGTTCGAGGTCACGCTTGACGCGTGAGGGTTCGGCGTCGGCCGGCATGCGCATCATCCATTCGCCCATCGGGTCGACGACGTAGAGGTGGTCTTCCAGCACCTGCCCGTCCGCCGGCGCCAGCCAGCGCGCCAGCGCGTCGCGCTCGACGCGCAGCACGGTCATCGCCGGGGCGGCCTCGACGGCGGCGCGCAAGGGCGCCGCCAGCGACCCATCGTCGGTGACGAACCAGACCTTGTCGAGGCGGTCGCGCTCGCGGCCGAGCATTTCGCGCAACTGGCGTTGCATGAACAGCGTGGTCTGGCAGCGCTCGCCGCAGCTCGACGGCGCCACCGCCACCAGCAGCCACTGGCCGCGCAGCGTGCGCGCCGGCACCGCGGCACCGTCGAGCGTGCGCAGCGCCAGCGCGGGCAGGCTGCGCGTGGGCAGGATCAGCTCGCCGTAGTTGGTGCGGCCTTCGGGGCGGATCACGTAGTAGGCGAGGTAGGACGCGATCACCGGCGCCGCGCAGACCAGCAACACGAGCAGCATGCGCATGCGCCCGCGCCGCGTGCGGCTGCGTTCGATCTCGCGCGGGTCCGACAGGTCGAGGGTGGCGACGCGGTGCACCGTCATGCCCAGGGGTTCAGCCGCGCGACTGCCGCCGGCGCGGACGGATGAGTTGGAACCAGACATACAGACCCAGGACGAGCGCGGCGAGCGAGAACCATTGAAAGGCATAGCCATAGTGCTTGTGCACATCGGCGGCGGGTCGCGGCCACAGGCGCAGCAGCCCGTCGCCGGGCGGCACAGGGCCGTCTTCCTGCACCACGGTCAGTGGCCGCAGCGTCAGCCCGGCTTCACGCGCAATGGCATCGAGGTCGATATTTTGCCGGATCGGCCCCGATGCCGCCGCGTCGAACTCGTACAACCGCGCCGGGGCGTGGGCAATGCGGCCCTGCACGCGCACCCGCCCTGCCGGCAGCGGCGCGGCGGTGATGCGCGTACGGTCGCTGGCGTCGCGCGGCAGCCAGCCGCGCTGCACCAGTACCGCGCTGCCGTCGTCCAGCCGCAGCGGCGTCACGGCAAAGAAGCCGGCGCGGCCGTTCATCTGGCGGTTGTCCAGGTACACCGTCAGCGCCGCCAGCCACTGCCCTTCAACGACGATGGCGCGGTGCTCTTGTGCCGCGGCGCCGGCGGCGTCGCTTGCCAGCTCGGTCACGGGCAGCGGCGGCAGCGCGCGCTGGCTCTGCAGCGCCGCCTGCAGGCGGTTCTTCTGCGCCGCGCGGTCGAGCTGCCAGACGCCCAGGCGTGCCGTCAGCAGCGTGGCCAGCAGCGCAGCGACCAGCACCACCCAGCGGCGCCCTGCCGGCGTCATGAGGCGGCCCCGGCTGGATAATCCTGCGGCATGAAGACCGTGATCGTGCTGATCCTGCTGGCCGTACTGGGGGCGCTGGCCGGCGCCGGTGTGCTGATGCTGCGCAAGGGCCGCGACAAGGACCCGCACGGCAAGCACATGGCACGCGCGCTGGCGCTGCGTGTCGGCCTGTCGGTGGCGCTGTTCCTGCTGATCATGCTGGGCTGGGCAATGGGCTGGGTGCGGCCTGGTGGACTGCCCGTGGGCGGCTGACCCCGACAACGGGCCCGAAACAAAAAGCGCCGCGGCGGGCGGCGCTCCTTCATGCCCGAAAGCTGGAAGCCTAGAGCCAGTACACGACCACGTACAGGCCGAGCCAGACCACGTCGACGAAGTGCCAGTACCAGGCCGCGCCCTCGAAGCCGAAATGGCGCTCGGGCGTGAAGTGGCCCTTCATGATGCGCAGCGTAATGAACAGCAGCATCAGCATGCCCACCAGCACGTGGAAACCGTGGAAGCCGGTGAGCATGAAAAACGTGGAGCCGAAGATGCCCGAACTGAGCTTGAGGTTCAGGTCGTTGTAGGCGTGGGCATACTCGTAAGCCTGCACGCCTACGAAGGTGGCGCCCAGGATCACGGTGATCCACATCCAGAAGACGGTCTTGCCGCGCTGGTTGGCGATGAGCGCGTGGTGCGCGATCGTCAGCGTCACTCCCGAGCTCAGCAGCAACGCGGTATTGATGGTGGGCAGCGGCCACGGGCCGATGATCTGGAAGGGCTCCACGGTGCCCGCCGGTGAAGCCGTGATGCCGCCGCCGGCGCTGGGCCAGATGGCCTTGAAGTCGGGCCACAGGATCTGGTGGTCGAGGTTGCCGAGCATCGGTATCGCGTGCACGCGTGCCCAGTACAGCGCGCCGAAGAAGGCGGCGAAGAACATCACCTCGCTGAAGATGAACCAGCTCATGCTCCAGCGGAAGGAGACGTCGATGCGGTCCGAATACAGGCCGCCCTCGCTTTCGCCGATGGCCTGGCTGAACCAGCGGAACAGCACCGACAGCCACAGCGCCATGCCGGCGAGCAGCACCCAGGCGCCCCAGCCCGCGCCGTTGACCCACTGGCTGGCGCCCAGGATCACCAGGAACAGGCCCGAGGCCACCAGCACCGGGTGGCTCGATGGCGAGGGAATGTAGTAGTACGGGGTGTGTCCCGCGGGGGTCGTGGCTGACATCTTGAACTCTCTCCTCGAACCGAAATCCTGTTTGACCGGGGGCCGCCGTCAGGCGGCCACGCCGCTGCCGACCACCCAGCGCACCAGCAGCGCCAGCGCCAGCACGAACAGCGCCGCGCCGAGCACGCCGGCGACGATGACGTGCACCGGATTGAGCTTGCCCACGTCCTGCGCATAGTCGTCCGAGCGGCGGATGCCCAGGAAGGACCAGGCCACCGCACGCAGGGTCTGCACCAGCGAGCCCGGCCGGTTGGCAGCTTCGCGCAGATCGCTCACGCGCCCGGCTCCCTGGCCTGGCCCGCGACGGCACCCAGCGTCCCCGCCGGGGCCGCTGGCACCTTGCCGCCGACTTCGAAGAACGTATACGACAGCGTGATCGTCGTCACGTCCCTGGGCAGCTTGGGGTCGACCACGAACACCACCGGCCAGCTGCGCGACTCGCCCGGCGCCAGGATGTATTCGTTGAAGCAAAAGCATTCGAGCTTATTGAAGTGCGCGCTGGCCTGCATCGGCGCGTAGCTCGGGATGGCCTGCGCGGCCATGGTGCGGTTCTGGACATTCCTGAACTCGTACATCACCGTCGTCATCTCGCCGGGGTGCACCTGCACCGAGCGCTGCGCCGGCTTGAAGTCCCAGGGCCCGCGCGCATTGGCGTCGAACTCGATGGTGATGGTGCGCGTGGTGTCGACCTGCGTGTTGGCGTCGGGCTTGCGCCCGCTCCAGCCGCCGCCGGCCACACGCTGTTCGGCCAGCGACAGCACGTTGATGCCCAGCGCGTCGCAGATGGCGCGGTACATCGGCACCAGCGCGTAACCGAAGCCGAACATCACCGCCACCACGACCAGCAGCTTCATCAGCATGCGGCGGTTGTGACCCCAGGCCAGCAGCGCGGCACGGTTCACCTCGTCAACCCCCGAGCGTGACGATCTTGACCACGAAGCCGGCGGCGAAGATCGCTGCCACCGACGCCAGGATCAGCGCCAGCCGCAGATTCGCCTTGCGTTGCTGCTCGGACAATGCCATGGCTTGCGCTTCAGCCCACCACGCGGGTGGCGGTGGCGTCCAGCTTGGGCGGATGCTCGAAGGTATGCCAGGGTGCCGGCGACGGCACTTCCCATTCCAGGCCCTCGGCGGCTTCCCAGGGCTTCTGCGGCGCCGGCCGGCCCAGGCCGCGCATCATCGGGATGACGACGAAGACGAAGAAGTACACCTGCATGAGCCCGAATCCGAAGGCGCCTATCGACGCCACCATGTTGAAGTCGGCGAACTGCATCGGGTAGTCGGCATAGCGGCGCGGCATGCCCGCCAGGCCCAGGAAGTGCATCGGGAAGAAGGTGATGTTGAAGAAGATCATCGAGCCCCAGAAATGGATCTTGCCGCGCGTCTCGGAGTACATGACGCCGGTCCACTTGGGGCCCCAGAAGTAGACGCCGGCGAACAGCGCGAACAGCGAGCCGGCGACCAGCACGTAGTGGAAGTGCGCCACCACGTAGTAGGTGTCCTGGACCTGGATGTCGATCGGCGCCACGGCCAGGATCAGGCCCGTGAACCCGCCCATCGTGAACACGAACAGGAAGCCCACCGACCACAGCATCGGCGTCTCGAAGCTCATCGAGCCGCGCCACATGGTGGCCGTCCAGTTGAAGATCTTCACGCCCGTGGGCACCGCGATCAGCATCGTCGCGTACATG
>CAYJOA010000097.1:0-16603 GCA_964371495.1 uncultured Rubrivivax sp. | reverse complement strand
TCGGTGAACTTCATGATGTTGCCCTTGTGCACGATGGTCACGCTGGGCTTGTCGTTGTCGATGGCGTACTGGATGGCCTTGCGCACCAGGCGTTCGGTGCCTTCGCGGCTGACCGGCTTGATGCCGATGCCCGAGGTGTTGGGGAAGCGGATCTTCTTGACCCCCATCTCCTCGGTCAGGAACTTGATCAGCTTCTTGGCCTTGTCGCTCTCGGCCTCGAATTCGATGCCGGCGTAGATGTCCTCCGAGTTCTCGCGGAAGATCACCATGTTGGTCTTCTCGGGCTCCTTCACCGGGCTGGGCACGCCCTTGAAGTACTGGATCGGACGCAGGCAGACGTAGAGGTCGAGTTCCTGGCGCAGCGCCACGTTCAGGCTGCGGATGCCGCCGCCCACCGGCGTCGTCAACGGGCCCTTGATCGACACCACGTAGTCGCGCACGGCATGCAAGGTTTCTTCCGGCAGCCAGACGTCGGGGCCATAGACGCGCGTCGACTTCTCGCCCGCGTAGACCTCCATCCAGTGGATCTTGCGCTTGCCGCCGTAGCTCTTGGCCACCGCCGCGTCGACCACCTTCAACATCACCGGCGTGATGTCCAGCCCGGTGCCGTCGCCTTCGATGTAGGGAATGACCGGCTGGTCGGGCACGTTGAGCGAGTAGTCGGCGTTGACGGTGATCTTCTGCCCGGCTGCGGGCACCTTGATGTGCTGGTACATGACTGTGGTCTCCACCTGGCCGGGCCTGGACAGGCAACGGCGGTCTTGTCGATTGGGAAAGCCAGAAATTCTATGCCACGCCCGCTGTCAACCGACTGACGCGGCACTGCGTTCTCCTCACTGCCGCCCGGTATTCGGGCGGCAATCCAAAGTCCATTCACACAAGGTAGAACTCATGAACAAGCTCCTGGCCGCCCTGATCGCTGCTGCTTTCCTCACCACCGGCGCCTTCGCCGCCGATGCCAAGAAGGAAGCGGCTGCACCGGCCGCCACCGCCTCGGCCGCTGCCAAGAAGGATGTCAAGAAGGTCGAGAAGAAGGCCGAAGCCAAGAAGGAAGAAGCCAAGAAGTAATCTTCTTCGCCACGGCGAGCCCGGCAACGGGACTCCGTGACACGCCCGGCCCAGCCGGGCGTTTTTCGTTGCGCAGCACAGCCGTGGGCGCCCCATTCTCGACGCCGCGCCGACGCCGCCCTGGCGACTTCAGAATTGCGCGCAGAAGGCGGCGAAGCGTTCCCACAGCCCATGCGTCAGCGCCCACCCCGACGCCGCCGCCAGCATGCCGCCGGCGGCGCGGATGGCCCAGCGTTCGCGCGCCGCGGCGTCGCCGCGCCCGGACAAGCGCTGCCACAGCCACGGCGCCAGCAGCAGCCCCGGCGCCGAGGCCAGCGCGAAGGCGGCCATCGCGGCAGCGCCGGCAGCGGCGCTGCCGGTCATCGACGCCACCAGCAGCGCGCCCTGCAGCAAGCCGCAAGGCCAGCCCACCCACAGCCCGCCGGCCAGCGCCGCACGCGCCGGCCCGCGCACCGGCTTCCAGGCGCCCGCCTCGCCGGCAGGCGTCTGGGTACGGCCCAGCGATGTCATCCAGGCCGGCTGGCGGCCGGTCCACAGCAGCCACAGGCCGAGCGCCAACGCCAGCGACTGCACGAGGGTCCACAAGGGCCGCAGCACGGGGCTCAACTGCGACAGCGCCGCCAGTGCCCCGACGGTGGAGGCGACCACGGCACCGGCAGCCGCATAGCCGCCGATGCGCGCCAGGTGGAAGGCCACCGTCGCCGGCACGCCCGCGTCACGGCCGATGGCCGCGGCACACGGCGCGCTGCACATCGCCGTGCAGTGCGGTGCGCCCGCCAGACCCAGCAAGGCGGCGCTGGTGATCAGCGCCCCATCCACGCTAGATGATGCGCGAGAAGCGTTCGCGCACCTTGTCCGACTGCAGGTAGCGGTCGAAGATCATCGCCACCGCGCGCACGAAGAACCAGCCCGTGGGCGTGACCTGGATGGCCTGGTCGGTGACCTCCACCAGGCCCATCTCGGCCAGCGGCTTGAGGCGTTCGAACTCCGGCGCGAAGGCCTCGCGCATGTTGATCAGGTGCGCCAGCTCGACCGATTCGATCTCGACCCGGCCCTGGCACATCAGCGCCATGATGACGGTGCGGCGCAGCAGGTCGTCACGCGTCAGCGCCAGGCCGCGCACGATGGGCAGGTTGCCCTGCGCCAGCGCGTCCTCGTACTCGGCCATCGTCTTGGCGTTCTGGCTGTAGGTGGCACCGACGCGGCCGATCGAAGACACGCCCAGGCCGATGAGGTCGCAGTCCGGCTGCGTGGTGTAGCCCTGGAAGTTGCGGTGCAGCCGGCCCTGCCGCTTGGCCACCGCCAGCGCGTCGTCGGGCAGGGCGAAGTGGTCCATGCCGATGTAGACATAGCCGTTGCCGATGAAGCCGGCGAGGGCATTGCCCAGCATCTGCACGCGCTGCTCGCCGGTGGGCAGCGCGGCCGCGTCGATGCGCCGCTGCGGCTTGAAGCGCTGCGGCAGGTGCGCGTAGGCATACAGCGCGATGCGCGTCGGTCGCAGTTCCGCCACCTGCGCGATGGTGCGCCGGAAGGACTCGGGCGTCTGCTTGGGCAGGCCGTAGATGAGGTCGGCGTTGATCGACTCGAAGCGCAGGGCGCGCGCCTCGGCCACCAGTTCCTGCACGCTTTCGAAGGACTGGACGCGGTGCACCGCGGCTTGCACGTCGGCGTCGAAGTCCTGCACGCCGAAGCTGACCCGGTTGAAGCCGATCTCGGCCAGGTGCCGCATGCGCTGCCGCGACGCCGTGCGCGGGTCGACCTCGATCGACACCTCGCACTGGGGCAGCAGCCGGAACGCGCCGCGGATCAGGCCCATCAGGTCGGACAGTTCCTCGTCGGACAGGAAGGTGGGCGACCCCCCGCCCAGGTGCAACTGCGTCAGCCCCTGCCCGGCACCGAGTTCGGCCACGTGCAGGTCGATCTCGCGCGCCAGCAGCCCCAGGTATTCGCGGCCGCGGCTGTGGTGCTTGGTGATGATCTTGTTGCAGGCGCAGTAGTAGCACAGCGAATCGCAGAACGGGATGTGCACGTACAGCGACAGCGGCGGCACGCCGCCGACGACCGCGCCCTGGGCGCGCTGGCGCAGCGCCTGCCGGTATTCGTTGGGTCCGAAGGCCTCGACGAAGCGGTCGGCCGTGGGGTAGGACGTGTAGCGCGGCCCGGGGACGTCCAGGCTGCGCAGCTGTGCTTCGGTGAGCGTGACTTCGGGGTACGGAGAGACTGCTGAGTTCATGGGGCGGTACTCTGCCCAACTGAGGGCCGCCGACCTTGATCTTGGACAAGTCAAGTTGCAGGCACAGTCCGAACAGGCGTGTTCGCCGGCCCGCTGCCGGGCCCGCCGCGCTTGCGCGATACTTCGGTCCACGCCCGCCGTCGCCGACCGTCCCCCAGCCCATGCAATCTGCTCCCCACGCGATACGCCTGGAACCCTTCAAAGTGGCCTGCGCCAACTGCAACCTGCGTGAGCTGTGTCTGCCCGTGGGCATGTCGGTGGAACAGATGGACCAGCTCGACGCCATCGTCGCCAACCGGCGTTCGGTGCCGCGCGGCGAAGCGCTGTACCGGGCCGGCGACGGCTTTGCCTCGCTGTTCGCGGTGCGCACCGGCTTCTTCAAGACCTGCGTCTCGTCCGAGGACGGCCGCGACCAGGTCACCGGCTTCCAGATGGGCGGCGAATTGCTCGGTCTGGACGGCATCGGCACCGACCGTCACACCTGCGACGCCGTCGCGCTGGAAGACGCGAACGTCTGCGTCATCCCCTACCACCAGCTCGAGGGCCTGGCGCGCGAGCTGTCCGACCTGCAGCGCCAGTTTCACCGCATCATGAGCCGCGAGATCGTGCGCGACCACGGCGTCATGCTGCTGCTGGGCAGCATGCGGGCCGAAGAGCGGCTGGCGGCCTTCCTGCTCAACCTGACGCAGCGCCTACGCGCGCGGGGATTCTCGGGCAGTTCGCTGATCCTGCGCATGACGCGCGAGGAAATCGGCAGCTACCTCGGGCTCAAGCTCGAAACCGTGAGCCGGGCGTTTTCCAGGTTCCAGGAGGACGGCATGCTCGAAGTGCGGCAACGCCACATCGAGATCCTCGACGCCCCCGCGCTGCAGAAGCTGGTCAACGGCACCAGCTGCTGAGCAGCCGCTGGCGTCAGGCGTTGACTTCGTCGGCGCCGCGCGCCAGCAGCAAGGTCAGCGCGCAGGCCGCCGCCGCGGCCGCCCAGAAGACGAAGAAGGCCAGCGAGTACACCGCCGTGGCCGACAGGCCCAGCGCCGCGCCACCGGGCACGGTCAGCGTCGCCGGGTCGACGAAGGCGAACACCGCCATCTCCAGCGCCCCGGCACCCAGGAAAGCCGGCCAGGCGATGGTCGCGACGCGGCGGGCCAGGCGTTTCATGGCATGCGCCCAGCCTCAGCGTGCTGGCGTGGCGGCGTGGTTGCGCCCCTGCACGGCCGGCTGCTCGGAGGCGCTGGCCGTGGCCGGCGCCGAGATCACCGGGTCGGGGTGACGCAGGGCCAGCGTCAGGGTCGCGAAGCTGGCCACGACGACGACGAGCGGGCCGCCGATCACCATCCAGACGATGGGCAGGCGCCACCAGGGTATCGGCTCGCTTTGTGCAGGCGCGGGTTGCGGGGCCATCGGGGTCTCCTCGGGTTCGGTGCTCGGTTCAGCGCGGCACCACGAAGGTCGAGCGCTCGACCAGCGTGTGCGGCTTGCCGGCCGGTGCCGGCTCGATGCGTTCGACGATGAAGTCGATCGGGTGCGAGCCGCGGCCGGCCGCCGCCGCCACTTCCGGCGGCACGCGCAGCGCCACCGGCACCCAGCGCGCCGCGGCCGCTTCCACCGCCACGCTGTCCTGCAGGTCCAGACGCATGCCGTCCAAGCCGCTGGCGGCGATGCGGTAGCGCTGCACCTGTTCTGTGGTGTTCATGAGCTGCAGACGATAGACGTTCTCGACCCAGCCGTCGTCGACGATGCGCGCCAGCGCGCCGCGGTCACGCACGACGTCGACCTTGAACGGCGAGCGCAGCGCCAGGCTGGTGCCGAGCGCGACCAGGATCACGACCAGCACCGAGGTGTAGACCAGCACGCGCGGCCGCAGCGCGCGCCTGAGCAGCTGCGCGCGGCTCAGATGCTGGGCCATGCCGTTCTGGGTGTCGTAGCGGATCAGGCCACGCGGGTACTGCATGCGGTCCATGACGCCGTCGCAGACGTCGACGCAGGCTGCGCAGCCTATGCATTCGTATTGCAGGCCCTTGCGGATGTCGATGCCGGTGGGACAGACCTGCACGCACAGGTTGCAGTCGACGCAGTGGCCCAGCCGGGCCGCCTGGAGGTCGGTCTTGCGGCCGCGCGCGCCGCGTGGCTCGCCGCGCGCTTCGTCGTAGGTGATGATCAGCGTGTCCTTGTCGAACATCGCGCTCTGGAAGCGCGCGTAGGGGCACATGTACTTGCACACCTGCTCGCGCATCCAGCCGGCGTTGCCGTAGGTGGCAAAGCCGTAGAAGAGGACCCAGAACCACTCCCAGGGGCCGAAGCCCAGCGTCGAAGCCGCCACGGCGAGGCTCTTGATCGGCGTGAAGTAGCCGACGAAGGTGAAGCCGGTCCACAGGCCGATGGCCCCCCAGACCAGGTGCTTGCCGCCCTTGCGCAGCAGCTTGTTCGGGCCCCATGGCGCGGCGTCGAGCCGCATGCGCTGGGCCCGGTCGCCCTCGAGGCGACGCTCGACCCACATGAAGATCTCGGTGTAGACCGTCTGCGGGCAGGCGAAGCCGCACCACAGGCGCCCGGCCACCGCCGTGAACAGGAACAGCGAGTAGGCCGCGACGATGAGCAGTCCCGTCAGGTAGATGAAATCCTGCGGGTAGAGGACGAGGCCGAAGATGTAGAAGCGGCGCGCGCCGAGGTCGAACAGCACCGCCTGGCGGGCGTTCCAGTCCAGCCACGGCAGGCCGTAGAAGACCAGCTGCGTGGCCCAGACCAGCGCCCAGCGCCAGCCGGCGAACCAGCCGGACACGGCGCGGGCGTAGATCTTCTTCTGCGCCTGGTACATCGAGACCAGGGTCTCGCGCGCATCCGCATCTGCCGCCGCCGCGGTGGGCGTGGCGTTGGCGGGGGCGGGGCCCGGGCTCGGTGGCAGCACGCTCTTCAGTTGCCGGCGACGCGTGTCGTCTGCGACAGGCTCAGCACGTAGGCGCCGAGCACGTGGACCTGCTCGGGCGTCAACAGCCGGCCCTGCGCAGGCATGGCGTTGTTCTTGCCCTGGGTCACGATGTTGACGATGGCCTGCTCGCCCCAGCCGTGCAGCCAGATCTTGTCGGTGAGGTTGGGCGCGCCGAGCAGCGGGTTGCCCTTGCCGTCGGCGCCGTGGCAGGCGGCGCAGACGGCGAACTTGTCCTTGCCCAGCTGCGCCGCGACGTTGTTGTGCGCACTGCCCGACAGGCTCAGCACGTAATGCGCCAGGTTGCGCACGTCTTCGCCCGACCCGACGGCGGCGGCCATCGGCGGCATCACGCCGACGCGGCCGGCGGTGATCGTGGTCTTCACGTAGTCGTGCGTGCCCTCGCCCAGCCAGTCCTTGTCGGCCAGGTTGGGGAAGCCGGTGCTGCCGCGCCCGTCGGAGCCGTGGCACTGCGCGCAGGTGTTGAGGTACAGGCGCTGGCCGATGCCCATCGCCACCGGCTCCTGCGCCAGCTGTTCGGCGTTCATGGCGACGTACTTCGCGTACACCGGCACCAGGGCGGCGCGGGCCTTGTCCTGCTCGGCTTCGTATTGGCCGACGCTGGTCCATTTCAGCGTACCGGCATAGCTGCCCAGGCCGGGATAGAAGGCCAGATAGACGGCCGCGAAGACCACCGTGATGACGAACAGCCACATCCACCAGCGCGGCAACGGGTTGTTCATCTCGCGCAGGTCCTCGTCCCAGACGTGACCGGTGGTGTTGTCGGAGGCCATCACCTTGCGGCGGCTGGCGATGATCAGCAGCACCAGGCAGAAGACCAGGCTGACGACGGTGGCGATGGCCACGAACAGCCCCCAGCCACTGTGCACGAAATCGCTCACTTCAGTTCTCCTTGGCGGGCCGGAGCGTCCGCTTCACCGGTGAAGGGCAGCAGGGCCGCAGCCTCGTGTTCGGCCTTGCGGCTGCGGCTCCAGGTATGCACGACGAGCGCGATGAACAGCACCAGGCCGGACACGGTGACGGCGACGCGGATGTCGTTGATGTCCATGGCGGGCGGCTCCTACTTGCGCGCGGTGCCGAGCACCTGCAGGTAGGCGATCAGGGCGTCCATCTCGCTGCGGCCCTTGACGTCCTCGGCGGCCTTGGCGATCTCGTCGTCGGTGTAGGGCACGCCGACGGTGCGCAGCGCCTTCATGCGCGGCGCCATGCCGGCCGCGTCGACGGTGGCCGCCAACAGCCACGGGTAGGCCGGCATGTTCGATTCCGGCACCAGCTCGCGCGGGTTGTTGAGGTGGATGCTGTGCCACTCGTCGCTGTACTTGCCGCCGACGCGGTGCAGGTCGGGGCCGGTGCGCTTGCTGCCCCACTGGAAGGGGTGGTCGTAGACGAACTCGCCGGCCACCGACAGCTGCCCGTAGCGCAGCGCCTCGGAGCGGAACGGCCGCACCATCTGCGAGTGGCAGTTGTAGCAGCCCTCGCGCACGTAGATGTCGCGGCCGGCCAGCTGCAGCGGGGTGTAGGGCTTGAGGCCCTCGACCGGCTGCGTCGTCGAGCGCTGGAAGAACAGCGGCACGATCTCGACGATGCCGCCGACGGCCACCGCCAGCAGGATCAGCACGATCATCAGGAAGTTGCTGGTCTCGATCTTCTCGTGACCGCCGGGTGTGTGCGTGTTTGCCATGTCTTGGACTCCTGCGCTGCCGTCAGGCGTGCGCTGCGGCGACGACCGGGATCGGCGCCTGTGCCACCTTGCCGCTGCGTACCGTCATCACCACGTTCCAGGCCATGATCAGCATGCCGGTGAGGTAGAGCAGGCCGCCGAGCAGGCGCACCACGTAGTACGGGAAGGTGGCCTTGACGCTTTCGACGAAGCTGTAGACCAGCGTGCCGTCGGGGTTGACGGCGCGCCACATCAGGCCCTGCATGACACCGGCGATCCACATCGCGGCGATGTAGAGCACGATGCCGATGGTGGCGATCCAGAAGTGCGTCTCGATGGCCTTCACGCTGTACATCGTGGTGCGGCCGAACAGGCGCGGGATCAGGTAGTACAGCGCGCCCATGCTGATCAGCCCGACCCAGCCCAGCGCGCCGCTGTGCACGTGGCCGACGGTCCAGTCGGTGTAGTGGCTGAGCGCGTTGACGGTCTTGATCGACATCATCGGCCCTTCGAAGGTGCTCATGCCGTAGAACGACAGGCTGACGATGAGGAACTTCAGGATCGGGTCGTCACGCAGCTTGTGCCAGGCACCGCTGAGCGTCATGATGCCGTTGATCATGCCGCCCCAGCTGGGCGCCAGCAGCACCAGCGAGAACACCATGCCCACGCTCTGCGCCCAGTCGGGCAGCGCCGTGTAGTGCAGGTGGTGCGGGCCGGCCCACATGTAGGTGAAGATCAGCGCCCAGAAGTGCACGATGCTCAGCCGGTAGCTGTAGACCGGGCGCTCGGCCTGCTTGGGGATGTAGTAGTACATGATCCCCAGGAAGCCCGCGGTGAGGAAGAAACCCACCGCGTTGTGGCCGTACCACCACTGGATCATGGCGTCCTGCACGCCGGCGTAGGCCGAGTAGCTCTTCGTCAGGCTGGCCGGGATGGCCACGCTGTTGACGATATGCAGCAGCGCCACGGCGATGATGAAGGCGCCGAAGAACCAGTTCGCGACGTAGATGTGGCGCACCTTGCGGATGCCGATGGTGCCGAAGAAGACGATCGCGTAGGACACCCAGACGACGGCGATCAGCAGGTCGATCGGCCACTCGAGTT
Organism: uncultured Rubrivivax sp.; assembly: GCA_964371495.1. Classification (GTDB taxonomy): domain Bacteria; phylum Pseudomonadota; class Gammaproteobacteria; order Burkholderiales; family Burkholderiaceae_C; genus Rubrivivax. Next base: position 7,594 of record CAYJOA010000097.1, on the reverse strand, counting down.
CGGCGTACTCCTTGGCCTGCGTCATGCCCAGCGGCAGCGTCACGGCCGCGGCGACGATGACGACCTGCCAGGCCCAGAACGTGAACAGGGCCAGCCCGGGCATGAACAGCCGCGTCTGGCAGGTGCGCTGCACGACGTGATAGGCGGTGGCGAAGAGCACGCTGCCGCCGAAGGCGAAGATCACGGCATTGGTGTGCAGCGGACGCAGGCGTCCATAGCTGAGCCAGGGGATGCCGAAATTGAGTTCAGGCCAGGTCAGCTGGGCGGCGATGATGACGCCCACCAGCATGCCGACCACGCCCCAGAGCACCGCCGCCAACGCGAACAGGCGCACCGCGCCGTCGGTGTAGACACCCTCGGTGGGCCTGGCTGTGGCGGCGGGGGCGGCAATTGCAGCGCTGCTTGCCATGAAGCTTCTCCTCTGTGCGTCGGATCAAACGCGCGATTGTTGGTGCGGCTGCCGGTCAGCGGCTTGATCGGAGTCAAGCGGCCGGACCTCGTCTGTCAGGATGCGTTCAGCCTCGGAATCGAGGTCCTCGAACTGCCCGCCGTGCAAAGCCCAGCCGAACACCGCCAGGATCGCCAGCACGAGCCCTACCGACAAGGGGATGAGCAGGTACAGGCTGTCCACGGCTGGGTGACGGTGCCTCAGCGGGCGGCGCGCAAGGCGTTGAAGACCACGATCAGCGAACTCAGCGCCATGCCCAGGCCCGCGGCCCAGGGCGGCAGCCAGCCCACCAGCGCCAGCGGAATGCACAGTGCGTTGTACGACGCGGCCCAGACGAAGTTCTGGCGCACGATGCGCAAGGCGTGCTGCGCCGTGCGCCGGGCGCGCACCAGGTCGGCGAGTTGATTGGAGGCGATGACGGCGTCGGCCTGGCTGCGCGACACCAGCGCGCCCTGCCCCATCGCCAGCGAGACGTCGGCGCGCGCCAGCACCGGCGCGTCGTTGATGCCGTCGCCGACCATCGCCACGCTCTGCCCGGCGGCCTGCGCCGCCGTCACGGCCGCGAGCTTGGCCTCGGGCGTGGCGCCGGCGCGCACGTCGGCGACGCCGATGCGCGCCGCCAGCGCCAGTGCGCGCTCGGGGGCGTCTCCGGTGAGCACCGTGATCTGCACGCCTTCTGCGCGCAGCGCCTGCAGGGCCGCGGCGGTGCCCGGGCGCAGGACCTCCTCGAGTTCGAAAGCCGCCAGCGCCTGCCCGTCGCAGCCCAGCCAGACCTGCTCGGCGCCGCCTGCGTCGAGCCGGCTGTCGACCCAGGAAGCAGCACCCAGGCGCCAGACACGGCCGCCGTCGCCACGCGCACGCAGGCCGTGGCCGGCCACTTCCTCGATCTCCGACCACGCGCCCGAGCGCGCATTGCCGTGGCCCGCCGCGGCCAGCGCGCGCGCCAGAGGATGCGTCGACCAGGCGGCCAGCGTGGCGGCGAGCCGGGTCGCCATCGAGGCGTCGGCAAACATCGCCTGCCCCTGCGGCGTGAGCCGCGCCGCCGACAGCTGCAGCCGGTCTTCGGTGAGCGTGCCGGTCTTGTCGAAGAAGAAGTGTTGCGCCCCGGCCAGGGCCTCGATGGCATCCAGGCGCTGCACCATGACACCGCGCCTTGCGAGGCCGCGCGCTGCCGCCGTGAGCGCCGCCGGCGCCGCCAGCGACAGCGCGCACGGGCAGGTGACGATGAGCACCGCCACCGCCACCCAAACGGCACGGCTGGGGTCGACCAGGCTCCACGCCGCGGCGCCGCCGGCCGCCAGCAGCAGCACGACCCACAGGAACGGTGCCGCCCAGCGGTCGGCCAGGCGCGCCGCTGCCGGGCGCTGGCTCATGGCGCTGCGCATCATCGAGACGATGGCCTCGAAGCGTGTGTCGGCGCCGACGCGCTGAACCTGCATCACGACCGGCGCACCGAGGTTGATGCTGCCGGCCACCAAGGTCGCGCCGGCGACCTTCTCCACCGGCCGTGATTCGCCGCTGAGCAGGGACTCGTCGGCCCGCGTCGCCGCGCCCTGCAGCACGCCGTCGGCCGGAAAGGCCTGGCCCACCGGCACGCGGACGAGGTCTCCGGGTCGCAGGCTGTGCACGCTGACCGCCGTGACGCTGCCGTCGGCGGCCAGGCGCCAGGCGGTCTCGGGCAGGCAGGCCAGCGCGCTTTCCAGCGCCGCGGCGGCGCGGTGTCGCGCCAGCAGCTCGAGATAACGCGCGCCGAGCAGGAAACTGACGAACATCGTCATCGAATCGAAGTAGACCTCGTGGCCGAACAGGCCGCCGGGGTCGAAGGTGGCGCCGGTGCTGGCCACGAAGGTGATGGCCACGCCCAGGGCGACCGGCACCTCCATCGCGATGCGGCGCTGGCGCAGCGCGCGCCAGGCGCCGCTGAAGAAGGGCCCGGCCGAGAACACCAGCACCGGCAGCGCCAGCAGCCAGCTGCCCCAGGCCAGCAGTTGCCAGAGGTCGGGTGCCAGTTCGCCGGGGCCGGCGACGTAACTCGGCGTGGCCAGCATCATGACCTGCATGGCGCAGAAGCTGGCCACGAACAGCCGCCACAGCGCCTGGCGGTGCTCGCGCCGGCGCAGCGCACGCGCCGGCGCCGCGGCATCGGGCACCGCCTCGTAACCCGCGCCGCGCACGGCCTCGATCAAGGCCGACGGCCGCGTGCGTTGCGGGTCCCAGCAGACGGTGGCGCGCTGCACCGCGGCGCTCACCTGCACCGACCGCACGCCGTCGACGCCGCCGATGGCGCGTTCGATGATGCCGGCGCAGGCCGCGCAATACATGCCCGAGAGCTGCAGCGACGACACGCCCAGCCGTTCGCCGGCGGCACCGCTGACCCAATGCGTGTAGCGACCCTGTTCGATCGGGTCGTCGACAACCGTGAGCGCAGCGTTGAGGGGTACGGCAGTGGCGGCGGTCATTTCAGGGCCGTCGGGTGGCCCGATAATCTAGCGACCCTGTCTTGTACACCCCATGACTTTCATCAAGGCGACTTTTCCGCGCTCCGCAGGGCTGCTGTTCGGCCTGCTGGCGGCGTTGCTGCAGGCCGCGGCGCAAGGCGGCCCGCAACCGAAACTGGAAACAGTGCAGCTCACCGCCGGCATGCACCTGATCCGTGCCGAACTCGCCGTGACGCCCGCGCAGCAGGCCACCGGCATGATGTTCCGGCGCGAGATGGGCGCCAACGAAGGCATGCTCTTCGTCAACGCCGACAGCGGCGTGCGCTGCTTCTGGATGCGCAACACGCTGCTGCCGCTGACGATCGCCTTCGTCGCCGACGACGGCACCATCGTCAACCTCGCCGACATGCAGCCGAAGTCGGACCAATCGCATTGCTCGGCCGCGCCGGTGCGCTACGCGCTGGAAATGCGCCAGGGCTGGTTCGCGCAGCGCGGCCTGAAGGCCGGGCTGCGGCTGCGCGGGGGCCCGTTCGGCAAGTAGGCGCCGGGCCGTTCAGGCGAAGTTGGCCTGCGCGAATTCCCAGTTGACGAGCTTGTCGAGGAAGGTCTCGACCCACTTCGGACGCTGGTTGCGGTAGTCGATGTAATAGGCGTGTTCCCACACGTCCACCGTCAGCAGCGCCTTGTCGGCGGTGGTCAGCGGCGTGCCGGCGGCACCCATGTTGACGATGTCCACGCTGCCGTCGGGCTTCTTCACCAGCCAGGTCCAGCCGGAGCCGAAGTTGCCGACCGCCGACTTGACGAAGGCGTCGCGGAAGGCGGCGTAGGAGCCCCACTTGGCCTGGATGGCCGCGGCCAGCGCGCCGCCGGGTTCGCCGCCGCCGCTGGGCTTCATGCAGTTCCAGAAGAAGGTGTGGTTCCAGATCTGCGCGGCGTTGTTGTAGATGCCGCCGCTGGACTTGCGCACGATGTCTTCCAGCGCCATGGCCTCGTACTCGGTGCCCTTTTGCAGGTTGTTGAGGTTGACGACGTAGGCGTTGTGGTGCTTGCCGTGGTGGTACTCCAGCGTCTCGCGGCTGTAGTGCGGCGCCAACGCGTCGATCGCATACGGCAGGGCGGGCAGGGTGTGTTCCATGGCGGATTCCTCGTTGAATGTGGACGCAACGCGGCATTGTAGGCAGCCGGGTTTCACGGCGCCGGCGGCAGGGGTTCCACGTCCAGCACCTGCGCGCGCGCGCGGCCGTCGGCCCACACGGCGCGCACGGTCTGCCCCGGCTGCAGGGCCAGCGCCGACACCACCGGCCGGCCGTCGGCCGACTCGACCCAGGCGTAGCCACGCTGCAGCACACGCTGCGGGTCGTGCGCCTGCAGCCGCTGCTGGGCCCCGTACAGCCCCAGCCGGCGCTGCTGCAGCTGCGCGGCGGCGGCGCGCCGCAGGCGCTGCGCCAGGCGCTGCGGCGCCTGGGCGTGCAGCTCGCGGCCGTGACGCTGCGCCAGGCCGAGCCGCCGCGCCAGGTCCCGCAGCCGCTGGCCCTGCAGCCGCAGCGTCTGCGCCGGCCGGCCCAGGCGCTGCGCCACCGTGTCCAGGCGCTGAGCCTGGGTCTGCAGGGTGCGCTGCAAGGCACGCCGCAGCGCCGTCTGCTGCGACTGCAGCGCGGCCATGGCGTTGGCCCGGGACGGCGCCGACAGCTCGGCGGCCGCCGTCGGCGTCGGTGCCCGCAGGTCGGCCGCAAGGTCGCACAGCGTGATGTCGGTTTCGTGGCCGACGCCGCACACCACCGGGATCGGGCTCGCCGCCACGGCGCGCACCACGCGTTCGTCGTTGAAGGCCCACAGGTCCTCCAGCGAGCCGCCGCCACGCACCAGCAGCAGCGTGTCGACCTCCTTCCTGGCCGCGGCGCGCTGCAGGGCGGCGGCCAGTTCGGCCGGCGCCTCGGCGCCCTGCACCGGGCTCGCGTAAATCACCACACGAACCTGCGGTGCGCGGCGCTGCAAGGTGGTGAGCACGTCGCGCAGCGCCGCCGCGCCGAGCGAGGTCACGACGCCGATGGCCACCGGGTAAGCCGGCAGCGGCCGCTTGCGCGCGGCATCGAACAGCCCTGACGCTTCGAGCCGCGCCCGGCGGCGCAGGAATTCCTCGTACAGCGTGCCCGCGCCCAGGCGCTGCAGCGACTCCACCACCATCTGCAATTCGCCGCGCGGCTCGTAGACGCCCAGCCGCCCGCGCAGCTCGACCTGCTGGCCGTCGGCGGGAACGAAGTCGACCAGCACGGCAGCACGGCGGAACATCGCGCAGCGCAGCAGGGCCGGGGCGCCGTCGGCGTCCTTGAGCGAGAAATACCAATGCCCGCTGGCGGCTCGCGTCAGACCCGAAAGTTCGCCGCGCACCGCCACGGCGCCGAAGCGTGCGGCCAGCGCATCGCCGGTGGCCAGCAGGAGCGCGGCCACGCCCCACGGCAAGCGCGCCAACGGCCCCGCTTCAGGCTCAGTCACGAGAATCTCCAGCATTGGCGCGGGGTTGAAACTCCACAGCCGCGCCAGACAAGGCGCAAACGCCCGCTATGGCCGTCACGAATCCGACATGTTCGTGCAAGTGCTTGATTCGCATCGGTTTATTGGTGCCCGCTCTTTCAGCAAAGCGGCCCCGGCCCAGCAAACGCGCGGTTTTGCGAGCGAATTCGCCAGCTTGCCCACAAAGTTGTCCACAGATTCTGTTGACAGGTGTCTGCGCATCCGGCCTGGCAGCGGCAACCGCCGCAGGCGCCGCACGAGCATCCGCCATAATCGGCCGCCCTTGGGACCCCTGTGCCCAGAAGAACGCCGCACGAGAACCCTTTGCTGTCGATCATACAAGCGGCCGGTTGGCCGATCTGGCCCCTGATCCTGTGCTCCGTGGTGGCGCTGGCCCTGGTCATCGAGCGCCTGTTTCACCTGCGCCGCTCGCTGGTGGCGCCGCCGACCTTGCTGGAGGAAGTGGTCGCCGTCTCGCGCACGGCGCTGCCCGCGGCGGGCGTCGTCAACAAGCTGGCCGAGAACTCGGTGCTCGGCAGCGTGCTCGCCGCCGGGCTGCGCAGCGTGGCCGCCGAGCCGCGCATCACCGAGCCCGCGCTGCGCCAGGTCTTCGAGAGCGCCGGCCGCACCGCCGTGCACCAGCTCGAACGTTATCTCAACACCCTGGGCACGATCGCCGCCGCGGCGCCGCTGCTCGGGCTGTTCGGCACCGTCGTCGGCATGATCGAGATCTTCGGCTCGCAGGCGCCCACGGCCGGCGGCGGCACCAACCCGCAGCAGCTCGCGCACGGCATCTCGGTGGCGCTGTACAACACCGCTTTCGGGCTCATGATCGCGATCCCCTCGCTCATGCTGTACCGCTACTTCCGCGGCCGTGTCGACGAGTTCCAGCTCGTGATGGAGCTGGCCGCCGAACGCATGGTGCCGCACCTGATGCGCTTCACGGTGCGCACCGGCGACTGAGGAACAAGCCGCGTGATCGCCGCCCAGGAAGCCGCCGCTTCATGAAGTTCAGCCGTCGCCGCATGGAAGAGCCGGAGATCAACCTGATCCCGTTCATCGACGTGCTGCTGGTGGTGCTGATCTTCCTCATGCTGTCGACGACCTACTCGCGCTTCACCGAGCTGCAGGTCGACCTGCCCGCGGCCGAGGCCGACAAGCTGCGTGAACGGCCGTCCGAAGTCATCGTCTCGGTCTCCAACGACGGCCGTTATGCCGTCAACCGCAAGGCCGTCGACGGCCGCAGCGTCGAACTGCTGAGTGCCGAGCTGGCCGCTGCGGCGGCTGGCCGCGCCGACACCGTGGTCATCGTCTCCGCCGATGCCATGGCAGCGCACCAGGCGGTGGTCAACGTGCTGGATGCCGCCCGCCGCGCCGGGCTGTCGCGGCTGACCTTCGCCGCGCAGAGCGCCAACGGCGCGGCGCGTTGAGACCCACCGTGGCCCGCGGCCTGACGCTGGTCGACCGCGCCCAGTCCCTGCTGGTGCGCCACTGGTGGCAGCCGCGGCCCAGCCCGCTGGCACGGGCGCTGCGCCCGCTGTGCTGGCTGTACGCTGCGCTGGCGGCGCGGCAGCGCCGGCGCGGCGTGGTGCAGTCGCTGCCGGTGCCGGTGCTGGTGGTTGGCAACTTCGTCGTCGGCGGTGCCGGCAAGACACCGACGGTGATCGCCGTCGTGCAGGCCTTCAGCGCGGCCGGCCGGCACCCGGGTGTCGTCTCGCGCGGCCACGGCCGCAACGGCGAGGCCGTGCGCGAGGTCACGGCGGCGACTGCGGCCCATGAGGTCGGCGACGAACCGCTGCTCATCCGCCGCCGCGCCGCCGTGCCCGTGTGGGTGGGCCGCGACCGCGTCGCAGCGGCGCGTGCGCTGTGCGCCGCCCACCCGGAGGTCGACCTTGTCGTTTCCGACGACGGCCTGCAGCACCGTGCCTTGCCGCGCCAGGCCGAGTTGGTGGTGTTCGACGAACGCGGCGTCGGCAACGGCCTGCTGCTGCCCGCCGGCCCGCTGCGCGAGCCACTGCCGCAGCGGCTGCCGCCAGGCATGCAAGTGCTCTACACCGCCGGCGTGGCCAGCACGCCGCTGCCGGGCATGCTGGCCTTGCGCCGCCTGGCCGGCGCCTGGCCGCTGGCGGCGTTGCTGGCCGGCGCCGGCCCCGCAGCGCAGCCGCGGGCCGCACTGCGTGGGCGCCGGCTTATGGCG
>CAYJOA010000096.1:0-16816 GCA_964371495.1 uncultured Rubrivivax sp. | reverse complement strand
GAAGCCGTTCTTCTTCAGCCACAGCGCGAGGTTCATCATGTCCTCGTCGGTGGTGCCGGGGTGCGCGGCGATGAAGTAGGGAATCAGGTACTGCTTCTTGCCCGCCTCGGCGCTGTACTGCTCGAACATCTTCTTGAAGCGCTCGTAGTTGCCGATGCCGGGCTTCATCATCTTGGCCAGCGGCCCGCTTTCGGTGTGCTCGGGGGCGATCTTCAGGTAGCCGCCGACGTGGTGCGTCACCAGTTCCTTCACGTACTCGGGTGACTGCACCGCCAGGTCGTAGCGAAGTCCGGAGCCGATGAGGATCTTTTTCACGCCGCGCAGCGAACGGGCGCGGCGATAGAGGCGGACCAGCGGGCCGTGGTCGGTGTTCAGGTTCTGGCAGATGCCGGGGTAGACACAGCTCGGCTTGCGGCAGGCGGCCTCGATCTCGCGGCTCCTGCAGCCGATGCGCCACATGTTGGCGGTGGGGCCGCCGAGGTCGCTAACGACGCCGGTGAAACCCCTGACCTTGTCGCGCATCTCCTCGATCTCGTGAATGATCGAGTCCTCGCTGCGGCTCTGGATGATGCGGCCTTCGTGCTCGGTGATGCTGCAGAAGGTGCAGCCGCCGAAGCAGCCGCGCATGATGTTGACGCTGAAGCGGATCATCTCCCAGGCCGGGATCTTGGTTGCGCCGTCATGGCCACCGGTCGCGTCGGCATAGTCCGGGTGCGGGCTGCGTGCGTACGGCAGGCCGAAGACATGGTCCATCTCGGGCGTGGTCAGCGGAATCGGCGGCGGGTTGACCCAGACGTCGCGATCGCCATGCCGCTGCACCAGTGCACGCGCGTTGCCGGGGTTGGTTTCCAGGTGCAGCACGCGGTTGGCGTGGGCGTAGAGCACGGCGTCGCTCTTCACCTGCTCGTAGGCCGGCAGGCGGATGACGAGCTGTTCGCGGGGCGGCAGCTTCACGGCGCCCGCCTTGCGCGTAAGGGGCATCGCGACGGTCTTCACCCCCTCTCGCGCAAGCGGGAGAGGTAGTGAAAGCAAAGCGGCCCTGTCATCCCTGTCGCAGCCCTGCCCCTGCGCCGCCGCGGCCTCGGCAGTCGTCAGGTAGGGATGGACGTGCTCGTCGATGCGCCCGGGCAGGTCGACGTCGCTCGAATCCAGCTCGAACCAGCCCGGTCGCGGCCCGCGCACCATGAACGCGGTGCCGCGGATGTCGGTCAGGCTGCCCACCGGCTGGCGCGCCGCCAGGCGGTGCGCGACTTCGACGATCGCGCGCTCGGCGTTGCCGTACAGCAGCAGGTCGGCCTTGCTGTCGACGAGGATCGAGCGCCGCACCTTGTCCTGCCAGTAGTCGTAGTGCGCGATGCGGCGCAGGCTGGCCTCGATGCCGCCGATGACCACCGGCACCGCGGGCCAGGCTTCCTTGCAGCGCTGCGTGTAGACCAGCGTCGCGCGGTCGGGCCGGCGGCCGGCAGCGGCACCGGGCGTGTAGGCGTCGTCGCTGCGGATCTTGCGGTCGGCGGTGTAGCGGTTGATCATCGAATCCATGTTCCCGGCGGCCACGCCGAAGAACAGGTTCGGTTGGCCCAGCGCCTTGAACGGCTCGGCCGACTGCCAGTCGGGCTGCGCGATGATGCCGACACGAAAACCCTGCGCCTCCAGCACACGGCCGATCACGGCCATGCCGAAGCTCGGGTGGTCGACGTAGGCGTCGCCGGTGACGATGACGATGTCGCAGCTGTCCCAGCCGAGCGTGTCCATTTCCTGCCGGCTCATGGGCAGGAAGGGCGCGGGACCGAAACGCTTGGCCCAGAACGGGCGCCAGCTGGTGATCGGCTTGGCTGGCGGCAGGGCCGCCGCCGCGGGGGCGGCGTGCGCCGGCGGGGCGACGGTGGCAGGCACGATGGGTCGGGGCCGGCAGGGCCGGCGCTGAGCCGGGCAGGCCGGCGAAGCACGAATTGTCGGTGTTCCGCCGCAGTCGTGGTGCACCAGGGGGCAAGGCCGCTCAAGTGCCCATGCGTGTTGCCGATAGCTCGAGGATGGAAAGCATCCTGCCCTTCATCGGCCTTGCCGCCGCCGCCTTGCTGGTGGTGGCCGTCGCCGTGGCCTGGTGGGAGCAGACCGGCGCCCGCGCCAAGACACGCCGCCCGCTGCCTGCACCGCCGCGGCACGCCGTGTCGGTGGACGTGCGACTCGACGAACTGGCGGCCGAGCCGGCCGCCGTCAGCAGTGACCAGACGGCGCGCCAGCAGGCCCTGGGCAGCGCCATGGCGCGCATGTCGCGAGCTGCGGCTGCGGCCCCGGCCGCGGTGGCCTGGATAGACACTCAGCCGATCGTGGCCGCCGGCCGGCGCGACGAACACGGCAGCCGGAACCCGGCGACGGGGGCGGAGTCCCGCACCGACCACTGAAATGCCGGGTACGGACCCGGCGCGCCCTACGCGGTGACCTCCGCGGTGTCGTCGGCCTCCTCGCCCAGGAAACCACCGCTCTGGTGCGCCCACAGGCGGGCGTAGATGCCGCCGGCGGCGAGCAGGCTGCGATGGTCGCCGGTTTCGACGATGCGGCCGTGGTCCATCACCACCAGCCGGTCCATCGCCGCGATCGTCGACAGCCGGTGCGCGATGGCCACCACCGTCTTGCCTTCCATCAGTGCATCCAGGCTGGCCTGGATGGCAGCTTCGACCTCGCTGTCCAGCGCGCTGGTGGCCTCGTCGAGCAGCAGGATGGGCGCGTCCTTGAGCATCACGCGCGCGATCGCCACGCGCTGGCGCTGGCCGCCCGACAGCTTCACGCCACGCTCGCCGACATGCGCGTCGTAGCCCTTGCGCCCCTTCTGGTCGGCCAGGCCGAGGATGAAGTCATGGGCCTCGGCCCGTTCTGCGGCGCGCAGCATCTCGGCGTCGCTGGCGTCGGGGCGGCCGTAGACGATGTTGTCGCGCACCGAGCGGTGCAGCAGCGAGGTGTCCTGCGTCACCATGCCGACCTGCCGGCGCAGGCTTTCCTGCGTCACGCCGGCGATGTCCTGGCCGTCGATGAGGATGCGGCCGCCTTCGACGTCGTACAGGCGCAGCAGCAGGTTGACGATGGTGCTCTTGCCGGCGCCCGAGCGGCCGACGAGGCCGATCTTCTCGCCCGGCCGGATGACGAGCGAAAAGCCGTCGACCACCTTGCGCGCGCCGCCGTAGGCGAACGACACGTCATCGAAACGCACCTCGCCCCGGGTCACGACCAGCGGCAGTGCACCCGGCCGGTCGACCACGGCGCGCGTGCGCGACAAGGTGGCCATGCCGTCCTGCACGGTGCCGATGTGTTCGAACAGCGACGCCATCTCCCACATCACCCAGTGCGAGATGCCGTTCAGCCGGAAGGCCATCGCCGTGGCCGCTGCCACCGCGCCCACACCCACGGCACCCTGCTTCCACAGCAGCAGGCTGGCCGCCGCGATGGCGGCGATGAGCAGCACGCTCAGGATCTGGTTGACGACCTCGAAGGCCGTCACCAACCGCATCTGGCCGTAGGCCGTGACCATGAACTCGCGCATCGCGCCGCGCGCGAAATGCGCCTCGCGGTGCGAGTGCGAGAACAGCTTCACGGTGCCGATGTTGGTGTAGGCGTCGGTGACGCGCCCCGTCATCAGCGAGCGGGCGTCGGCCTGCGCCTGCGCCACGCGGCCCAGCCGCGGCACGAAGAACCACAGCGTCAGCACGTAGAGCACGAGCCAGCCGAGGAAGGGCACCATCAGCCAGGCGTCGAAGGCGCCCACCACCGCCACCATGGTGACGAAGTAGATGATCACGTAGACCAGGATGTCGGTGAAGATCAGCCAGGTGTCGCGCACCGCCAGCGCCGTCTGCATGACCTTGGTGGCGATGCGGCCGGCGAATTCGTCCTGGTAGAAGCTCATGCTCTGCTCGAGCATCAGGCGGTGGAAGTTCCAGCGCAGCCGCATCGGGAAATTGCTGAACACGCCCTGGTACTTGAACAGCGCCTGCATGGCGGCCAGCACGATGCTGCCGGCCAGCACCAGCGACAGCAGCGCCAGCGTGCGGCCGTGTTCCTGCCACAGCGCGGCCGGCTGCACGGTGGCCAGCGCGTCGACGACGTGCGCCATCATGCTGAACAGCAGCGCCTCGAAGGCCCCGATGCAGGCCGTGAACAGCGTCACCAGCAGCAGGTAGGGCCGCACGCCGCGCGTGCATTCCCACAGGAAGGCGGCGAAGGTACGCGGCGGCGGCGGCGGCAGGGCATCCGGGTAGGGATGCACCAGGGTTTCGAACTTGCTGAACACACGGAACTCCTGCGGGCGCTTCGTGGGCGCTGGATGGGGCGTCGGCAACGCGCGGCGGCATGCGTGGCTGGGTTTGCAGCCGGGTGCGGCCGCGGGGGCGCGATTATGGGTGCAGTGATGCCGCGGCGCGGCGCGGTTGCGATCGCGCCAGGGATTCGATCTGTCGGAATCCTTGACATGCGGCCAAGTAGCAAGCCCCCCGTGTTTGAATGGTCGTTGCCTAAGGCATTGATTTCGTGCAGAAAATTCAACGTCTCACAGGCTGGCACATCAAATGCTTGCGTTTCAAGCAACAGTCGGCGCGGAGATAGTTTGGGCGCTGGCGCCACAACCACTAGGACAACTCCAATGAAGCGTACCCATCTGTCTGCCGTGCTGGCTGTCTGCGCGATGGCGGCCACGCAGGTATCTGCGGCCGTCGTCGTGTCCATAGGACCGGCCTCCGGGAACCAGGTGGTCACCTTCGACGAAGTCGGCGTGGCTCCTGGCACGAGCCGAGACGGTATCTTTACCCCGCCCTTGGCCGGGGTGAGTTTTGCCGAGCGGTTCGTTAACCAAGCGAAGAGCACGGATAGCACAGGCGCTTTCGATGTGCTCGCAGCGTCCATCGAGCCACTCTCTACACTGACGCTCTTGCCACCCCAATCCGACATCCAACAGAACCTGACCGTCCTGACTCCTTTGGTTACGACGACCGCTCAGGCGCTAGCCGGCCTCGGCACGGCCGGCCTCTTTTTCGATGGCATCGGTGAGGGCTCGATTGCCATGCTGTTTGGCCAGGATCAGTTCGAGTTCGGCTTCGATATTCGGGGTGTGGCAGACCCTATCGGACAGACCGGGGGGAACGATGCTGTCGGGACGGCCACTCTCGACTTCTTTTCGGCAGACGGCATGAGCATCGGGCGGTTCATTCTTGGCGGCGGGGGTCAAGGCGATCCCGGCTTGAGCAATTCAAGTTACAAGTTCTCCTTCAACGGCGCCAGTGTCCGAGGTGTTTCCATCTTCAATGCGGACCCCGGCGGTATCGCCTTCGACAACGTGCGTTACACGGTGCAGAGCAACGGCAACGGCCACATCCCGGAACCCGGCTCCCTGGCGCTGTCCGGCTTGGCCCTGCTGGGCCTGGCAGTGGCTCGGCGGCGCAAAGCCTGAAGCACCTGCGGCCCGGGCCGCACCCACGACGAGCGGCCTACGGGCCGCTTTGTCTTGGGCGGTGCGTCCATCTTCGAGCCGTAAGAGGACAAACCCCCTGAACCGTCGCCGGCCAGGGGGCGGGCGGCCGAAGCCGCCGTTGGAACTCCGGAGGAATGAGGTCCGGGGTTCCTGATGCGCTGGAATTGCGCCATCGGTGTTGCCTGCATGCAGGCGAGCCAACCATAAGCCATCCCGACCCGCGCCGCAAGCTCAACCGGCCGCGCCCGGTGCGGACTTTCTCGCGCCTCAGCGGCCTGCCATGAGCCCGGCAACGAGCGATTCCACACGCGCCGTCACAGCCGCATCCATGGCGATCGGCCGCCCCCACTCGCGCGGCGTCTCGCCGGGCCACTTGTTCGTGGCATCCAACCCCATCTTGCCGCCCAGTCCGCTGACCGGCGACGCGAAGTCCAGGTAGTCGATCGGCGTGTTCTCCACCAGCAGCGTGTCGCGCGCCGGGTCCATGCGCGTGGTGATGGCCCACACCACTTCCTTCCAGTCGCGGATGTCCACGTCGTCGTCGGTGACGACGATGAACTTGGTGTACATGAACTGGCGCAGGAAACTCCACAGCCCGAACATCACGCGCTTGGCGTGGCCGGGGTAGGCCTTCCTGATCGAGATCACCGCCATGCGGTAGCTGCAGCCCTCTGGCGGCAAGTAGAAGTCGACGATCTCGGGAAACTGCTTCTGCAGGATGGGCACGAAGACTTCGTTCAGCGCCACGCCCAGGATCGCCGGTTCGTCGGGCGGCTTGCCGGTGTAGGTGGAGTGGTAGATGGGATCGCGGCGGTGCGTCAGGCGGCTCAGGCGGAACACCGGGAACCAGTCCTGCTCGTTGTAGTAGCCGGTGTGGTCGCCGAAAGGGCCTTCCAGCGCGTGCAGGTAGCCGCCTCTTTCCCGCAGCGGCACGCCGGCCTCGGAGACCCCTTCGAAGCCCGGCGCCGCCGGCGGAATGTGGCCTTCCAGGACGATCTCGGCGCTGGCCGGCACCTGCAGCATCAGGCCCCCCTCGCCCACGCTGGACGCCACCACTTCGGTGCGGCTGCCGCGCAGCAGGCCGGCGAACTGGTACTCCGACAAGGAGTCTGGGACCGGCGTCACCGCGCCCAGGATGGTGGCCGGGTCGGCGCCCAGCGCCACCGCCAGCGGGAAGGGCTGCCCCGGGTTGGCGCCAGCAAATTCCCGGAAGTCCAGCGCGCCGCCACGGTGCGCCAGCCAGCGCATGATGACTTCGCGCCTGCCGATCACCTGCTGGCGGTAGATGCCCAGGTTCTGCCGCTGCCGCGGTGCCGCCACGCCCTGCGGGCCGCGCGTGATGACCAGGCCCCAGGTGATGAGCGGGCCGGCGTCGTCGGGCCAGCAGGTCTGCACCGGCAGTTCGCCGAGGTCGATGTCGTCACCTTCGCGCACCACGTCCTGACAGGGCGCGTGGCGCTGCAGCGCAGGCTTCATGTCCCACACTGCCTTGATCATGTGCAGCAGCTTGCCGGCGTCCTTCAGCCCCTTGGGCGGCTCGGGTTCCTTCAGCGCCGCCAGCAGCCGCCCGACGTCGCGCAGGTCGGCCAAGGTCTCGGCACCCATGCCCAGGGCCACTCGTTCAGGGGTGCCGAAGAGGTTGATCAGGCAGGGTATTCTGTAACCCAAGGGCTGCGTGCACAGCACCGCCGGGCCACCGGAACGCAGCAACTTGTCGCCGATTGCCGTCATTTCGAGCCTGGGCGACACCGGTTCAGTGAGTTTTCGAAGCTCACCCAGCTTCTCCAGCTGGCTGATGAAGTCCCGCAAATCGCTGTACTTCATACATTAATGTAGTTAGACAGAAGATTTCTATTCTTGACCGAGTATTAGGCCGTTCCTAGAATCCGCCGAACCTGAGCATTCAGGGTTAACCCGTGTCACTGAACACATCAGTGGGCAACGGGATCCAGATTCCCGCCAGGCTGACAGCTGCCCGTTCGAGGTTGGCGCACCCGGCGTTCGATTATCACTGCGGCCCCTCCCGGGGCGCCCTGCTGGGCACACCGGGTGACACCGCAGGCTTCAGGAGAGAACAGGATGCAAGCCCTCACCAAGTTGCGCCGGGCGGGTAATGCCGGCAGTCGATCGCTTGTGATCTTTGCCAGCGACGTCGGTCGCGGACTGCTGGAGGTCAGCCACAACACTCTGGCCCTGGTCGGGCTGGCCGCCGTGGCGGTGCTGGTCTTTGCCGCCGGCCGCGCCGACGTGCGACACCAGGTCGAGGTCGTGACCCTGGAATGGCTGCAGGTGCGGCACGAAGAACGCGAACTGGCATCGGGCAACCTGCTGTCCGCGGTGGCCGAACCCGACGCCGTGGCGCGCGCCACCGCCGCCAACCTGCAGGAGCTGCCGCGCGAACAGGCGACACTGGCGACCTGGATTTCACGGCGCTACAAGGTGGCGCCCGAGCCGGTAGGGGCACTGGTGAAGGAAGCCTGGGCCATTGGTCAGCGCGCCGGGCTCGACCCGACCTTGATCCTGGCCATCATGGCCGTGGAGTCGAGCTTCAACCCCTTCGCCCAGAGTTCGGTAGGCGCACAGGGGCTGATGCAAGTGATGACCCGTGTGCACGACGACAAGTACACCGCGTTCGGCGGCAACCACGCCGCCTTCGACCCCATCAGCAACCTGCGCGTCGGCGTGCAGGTGCTCAAGGAGTGCATCGCGCGTGCCGGCAGTGTCCAGGAAGGACTGCGCTACTACGTCGGTGCCGCGCTGCTGGAAGGTGACGGTGGGTATGCCACACGCGTGATGGCCGAACAGGGGCACATGCGAAACGTGGCCAGCGGCAAGCGGGTACCCGTGAACGCCAGCAACACGCCGCCCAGGGCGCTGGAAGCCAGCCTGCCGGTGGAACTGCCCGCTGCCGTGCCCGCACCCGCGGGCGCCGCCGCAGCCAGCGCCGAGCAGGTGGCCTTGCTGCAGCGCTGAGCTGCTGCGCCGAGCGAGCCCCGAGCTACACTGCGGGTCTGCGCAACTGGCGATAGGGGCGGCCGCGCCCCGAGGTGGACGACCACCGGGAAGCGCAGGCCGCCGCGGCATCTGCGGCGGTGTCAGCCGTTCGCCTGGGCAGCCCTCGACCGCGCGTCCATCGCCAGCTTGGTCGTTGGCCCTTCCACCCCGAAGAGGACTGCCATGTTCGACCGCACGCTTTCCACCGTGGCCCATGTGGACCCCGAGACCTGGGCCGCCATCGAGGCCGAGAATCGCCGCCAGGAAGAGCACATCGAGCTCATCGCCAGCGAGAACTACGCCTCGCCTGCGGTGATGGCGGCGCAGGGCTCGCAGCTCACCAACAAGTACGCCGAGGGTTACCCGGGCAAGCGCTACTACGGCGGCTGTGAGTACGTCGACGTCGTCGAGACCCTGGCCATCGAACGCGCCAAGCAGCTGTTCGGCGCCCAGTTCGCCAACGTGCAGGCCAATTCGGGCTCGCAGGCCAACCAGGCGGTGTTCTTCGGCCTGCTGCAGCCCGGCGACACTCTCATGGGCATGAGCCTGGCCGAAGGCGGCCACCTCACCCACGGCATGGCGCTGAACATGAGCGGCAAGTGGTTCAAGGTGGTGAGCTACGGCCTGGATGCACAGGAGGCCATCGACTACGACGCCATGGAACGCCTGGCACACGAGCACCGCCCCAAGCTGATCATCGCCGGCGCCTCGGCGTACAGCCTGCGCATCGACTTCGAGCGCTTCGCCAAAGTGGCCAAGGCCATCGGCGCCACCTTCATGGTCGACATGGCGCACTACGCCGGGCTCATCGCCGCCGGCGTCTACCCCAACCCGCTGCCGTTTGCCGACGTCGTGACCAGCACCACGCACAAGAGCCTGCGTGGCCCGCGCGGCGGCATCGTGCTGACCAACGACGAAGGCATCGCCAAGAAGATCAACAGCGCCATCTTCCCCGGCATCCAGGGCGGGCCCCTGATGCATGTCATCGCCGGCAAGGCGGTGGCCTTCAAGGAGGCGCTGGCGCCCGAGTTCAAGGTCTACCAGCAGCAGGTGGTGGACAACGCGCGCATGCTGGCCGAGACACTGATCGAACGCGGGCTGCGCATCGTCAGCGGCCGCACCGAGAGCCACCTCATGCTGGTCGACCTGCGCCCCAAGGGGCTGACCGGCAAGGAGGCCGAGGCGGTCCTGGGCGATGCGCACATGACGTGCAACAAGAACGGCATCCCCAAGGATCCGCAGAAGCCCATGGTCACCAGCGGCATCCGCCTGGGCACACCGGCGATGACGACACGCGGCTTCAAGACCGAACAGGCGCGGCTGACCGGGCACCTGATCGCCGACGTGCTTGACCGACCCCACGATGGCGACAACCTGGCTGCGGTGCGCGCCAAGGTGGCCGCGCTGACGCGCGACTTCCCCGTTTACCGCTGAGCCACCGGCAGCGCCCCGTCCCATGCGCTGCCCCTACTGCGCCCACGAAGAGACCCAGGTCGTCGAGACGCGCGAGTCCGAGGAAGGCGACGTGATCCGCCGGCGCCGGCGCTGCCTGCTGTGCGAGAAGCGCTTCACGACCTACGAACGGCCCGAGATCGCGCTGCCGGCGGTGGTGAAAAAGGACGGCGCGCGGGTCGAGTTCGACCCCGCCAAGCTGCGTTCCTCGATGATGCTGGCGCTGCGCAAGCGCCCGGTGAGCGTGGAACAGGTCGACGCGGCGCTGGAGCGCATCCAGGAAAAGCTGCTCGCCAGCGCCGCCCGCGAGGTGGCGAGTTCGCGCCTGGGCGAGCTGGTGATGCGCGAGCTCAAGCGCATCGACAAGGTGGCCTACGTGCGTTTTGCCTCGGTGTACCGGGAGTTCGAAGACGTGGATGCGTTCAGGCAGTTGATCCGGGACATCTGAGCGCACACCCCCGGCTGGGGGGACGACGCGTGGCCCCCATCAGGGCCGGTGGCGGAACCCTCGCCATGGGGTCGCGCCGCGACGCCGGGCTTCCTACAGTGAGCGCCATGCACTCATCTACCGGAGCCGCCATGAACCACCGCTCGAACCATCGTCAGACCCGGCGCTGCCCCGCCCGCCGGCAGGCCGGCGTCACGCTCGTCGAAAGCCTGCTCGTGCTGGCGATCGCTGCCGTGACCCTGGGTGCCGCGGTGCCGAGCTTCGAGACCGCGCGCGAAAGGCGCCACCTCGAGGGCGCGGCGGCCCAGTTCGAGACCGACGTCCATTTCGTGCGCAGCCTGGCGCTGGCGCACAACCGCACGCTGCGCATGAACTTCGTTGCCGACGACGCCGGCACCTGCTACGTCGTGCACACCGGTGCCGCCAACGAGTGCAGCTGCGCGGGAGACGGCAGCGTGACCTGCGCCGATGCCGTGCAGACCTTCCGCTCGGTGCACTTCGAAAGCGCGTCGCCCGTGCAGGTGCGGGCCAACGTGCGCTCGATCCTGTTCGACCCGCACCAGGGCACCAGCAGCCCCACCGGCACGCTGCGCATCAGCGGGCGCAGCGGGGCGGCGATCCACGCCGTGGTCAGCCTCATGGGACGCGTGCGCCACTGCGCCCCCGCACCGGGGTTGCCCGGTCTGCCCGGCTGCTGACCCCCGCGTTTGCGGGGCCGGGCGCCGACGAATGGCGTGCCCCTGCGGACCGGCGGCGTTGGTGCGCGCGACGGCGGCAGTCAGAATGCAGGCATGCAGGAACAGCGCCCCCCGACCGACGATGCCCGCGCCGAACGCGGTTTCACGCTGGTCGAGGTCATGATCGCGGTGGCCATCGTCGCCATCCTGGCCGCGGTGGCGCTGCCGACCTTCATGGACTCGATACGCAAGAGCCGGCGCACCGACGCCTTCAGTGCCATCGCCAACGTGCAACAGCTGCAGGAGCGCTGGCGCAGCAACCGCAGCGCCTACGCGGCATCGCTGACCAATGCTCCCGATCACGCCACGACGCCCGGGCTGGGCCTGGCGTCGGCGCGCACCGCCAAGGGCTACTACGATTTGGCCTTGTCCGGCACTGGCGCGGCCGGTTACACCGTCACTGCGGCTTCGGTGAGCAACACCTCGCAGGCCAATGATTCCCGGTGCGCCGCGCTGGGCGCCCGCGTGGCGGCCGGTGGCAACCTGAGCTACGGATCGGGCGCAACGACGGCGACGATCGATTGGACCGACGCCAACCGCTGCTGGGCCAGGTGATGGGGCATCGTCCATCGTCCCGCCAGGGTGGTCTCACGGTGGTGGAACTGCTGATCGTCGTGGCCCTGGTGGCCATCGTGCTGACGCTGGCAGCGCCATCGTTTCGAGAAATGATCGAGATGCAGCGTCTAAAGTCGGTCAGCGCTCAGGTAGTCACGGATGTGCAGTTTGCGCGGTCGGAAGCGGCAGCCCGCCAGCGACAGGTGTTCATCACCTTCGGATCATCTCTGACACCAGCCATGAGCTGCTACATCGTCCACACTTGCGGAAACAACAGCGGCTGCACCTGCACCTGCTCCACGCCCGCACCACCACGTTGCGGCTTGAACCCCAACAACATCGAAATCAAGACCGTACAGTTGCCGACTTCGCTTGGTGTACGAGTTGCTCTGTCACCAGCAGGGGCCACGTTGCCGGCCTTCATTTCATTCGACCCCGCCACAGGGGCCATGCTCGCTCTGTCGACGGATCCACTGGCGGGGTTAATTCCGCTTCCCGACCCTGCGTGGATCGACGCATCGCTGACGAGGACGAACCCGCCCGTTCTGCGCGCAGTCGTGGCGCAGAGTGGCAGGCCGAGCGTGTGCACACCCGCCTCCCCCGTCTCGGGCGTTTCGGCGTGTTGATCCTGTTATGCGAACTCAAGTGACAAGAATTCGTCGCGGCCAGCGTGGTTTGTCGCTGGTCGAGATGATGGTCGGTGTCACGATCGGGCTCTTCGTTGTGGCCGCCGCGAGCTTCCTGATGGTGTCTCAACTCGGCGAAAACCGCCGCCTCTTGCTCGAGACCCAGGTGCAGCAGGATCTGCGCGCCGCCGCGGATCTCGTTACGCGCGACCTCCGCCGCGCCGGATACACCACCGCCTCTTTGAACAGCATCTGGACGCCCGGTCAGACACCGCTACAGAGCGCGTGGTCGGGCATGAACCTGAGCGACACGAGCGCACCGCAGTACCGCTACGAACGACAGAGCGAGCAGCTGTACCAGTTCAGCCTGTCCAATGGGACGATCTTTCGCCGCATCAACACGGCGTCGGCACAGCCGTTGACCGACCGGAATACGCTCGTGGTCACCACCTTCACCGTGGTGGAACAGCTGAGCGATCCGCCGGTGGCCCCTGTCACCTTGGCCTGTGCCAGCCTGTGCCCCGATGACAGCCAAGACTGCTGGCCCCGCCTCGGCGTACGTGACCTGCGGATCACGATCGAAGGCAGTTCGGCGAACGACGCCAGCGTCGTTCGCCGTATTCAGAGCCGCGTTCGCGTGCGGAATGATCGCGTGGTGTTCAATGCGGCTGGCGGTGCAGTGTGCCCATGACGCGGCGCGATGTCATGAACCGATCAGGGCTGGGCCAGCGCGGCGTCGCGACGCTGGCCATCGTCATGGTGCTGTTTTTCATCATCGCGATGACGGCGGCCTACACCAGCCGCAACATGATCTTCGAGCAGAAGACCTCGGCCAACCAGTACCGCAGCACGCTGGCCATCGAGGCCGCCGAGGCCGGTATCGAGTGGACGCTGGCCCAGCTCAACGGCGGCCTCGTCAACGACAACTGCGGCAGCGGCACCCCGACGGTGAGCTTCCAGCAGCGCTATCTGCAGATCACCGACGACCTGGCGCTAGCCACCAACGGCCGTGTGCTGAACCGCGCCGGCCGGCCGACGGGCGCCGTCGGCAACTGGCCCGCCTGCGTCTTCGACGGATCGAGCTGGAACAATTCGTCGCATTGCGCCTGCCCCAACGACACGGCCGCCACGCCCGGTGCGGTGAGCGGCAGCGACATCCTGCCGGCTTTCCGGGTCTGGCTGGCCCATCCGGCGCCGGCGCAGCTCGTCGCCCGCCCCGGCGTGGTGGCGGTGCAGGTCAACGGCTGCACCAAGCTGCCGGCGTCCGCCGGTGAGCGCTGCCTGGACCTGGACCCGCAGGGCGATGTCGGCGACGGCCTGGCCACGCTGCGTTTGCTGGTGGCGCTGCGCAGTGGACTGGTGGCGCCGCCGCCGGCCGCGGTGACGGCGCGCCAGGGACTGAGCCACGACGCCAACGTCTCGAACCCGAAGCTGGTCGTGGTGAACCGCGACCTGCGCACCAACGGCGTCACGGTCACCGCAGGCGGTGCGGTGAACAAGGATCGTCTGACCGCGGTCAGTCTGCCCGGCGTCCCGGGCGAACTGGCCATCGTCGACAGCGACGACAAGCTCGAGGCGCTGGCTATGGTGGCCCCCGCTGCCGGCAGCCTGAGCGCGAACGAGCGCATGTTCGTCTCGCAGTTCGGCATGACGCGGCAGACCTATCTCGAACAGCCCGGACTGCGGCGCTGTCCATCACCGCCCTCCACCACCTGCACGGCGGCCGACATCAATGCCTTGCTGGCGCAGCACCCGGGGCGCGCCATTTGGGTCGACGGCAATCTCAGCCTGGAGGCCAACGCCACCGTCGGCACGACGGCGGCACCTGTTCTTCTGGTGATCGACGGCATCTCGCTGACGCTGGGAAGTGGCGTGGACATCACCGGCTTCGTCTATCTCACTGGACGCACGCCACCCGCCGGCGCGCCCGCTGCAGTCACCGTGAACCTGCCCACCGCCCCGACCACCATCACCGGCGCACTGGTCTCCGAGACATCGCTGCTGACCTCCTACGCAGGCACCCCGGCGCCGACCGACGAACTCACCGTGACCTACAGCCCAGCCGTGCTCAACACGTTGCGTGTCGGCTACGGCAGCTGGGTGCGCGTGCCCGGAAGCTGGCGCGACTTCAGGGAATGAACATGCAGCGCACCCCGGCACGTTGGGCCCGTGGCGTTTCGCTGGTCGAAGCGCTGGTCGCCGTCGCGGCCATGGGCATCGGCATGCTCGGCATCGTCGGCCTGCAGGCCAGCCTGCGCGGCAATTCCGACATCGCCAAGCAGCGTTCCGAGGCGGTGCGCTTTGCGCAGGAAGCGATCGAACAGTGGCGCGCGGTCACCGCACTCGCGCCCACTTTCAATCGCACCGCCTACGAGGACATCCAGACACCGCTGGCAGCCGAGACCCGGGCCGGCGCCAATGCCACCTACACCCTGACGCGAGCGGTGGTGCCGATGGACACGCGCGTGGGCATACCCGAGCGCGACACCGTGCCGCGCGCCAAGTCGCTGCGCGTGACGGCGAGCTGGGTCGACCGCAACGGCGAAAACCAGTTCGTGACCCTGTCGACCGCCATCGCGGGCATCATGCCGGAGCTGGCCGCCACGCTGGCCGTGCCGGCCGACGGCGACCCGGTGCGCCAGCCCTTCGGTCGCAACCGCGCGATACCCGTTCCCGCCAAGCTGCTGAACGAGCAGTACAGCGGCCTCAAGCCGCCCGGCGCTCCACCCACCGTGGCCTGGCGGTTCGACAACGTGACCGCGCTCATCACGCTGTGCACCACCGACGCCGGCCTCACCAACGACACGCTGACGCTGGCTTCGCTGTCCTGCAGCGGCGACAACGCGATGTTGCTCTCGGGCTACGTGCGGTATGCCACCGCGGTGGCGCAGCCGGGCAGCGAAGAGCCGACTTCGGACCCGCTGGCGCTGGAGGTCTGGGTCGACCGCACCGCGCCGTCGGCCCTGCGCCACCCCTGTTACGTCCAGAACGTCACGGCGCCCAGCAAATACACCGCCTACCTGTGCGCCGTGCCGGTGGTGCTGCAGACCCCGCCCACGCCCACCACCTGGTCGGGCCGCACGTACTTCAAGCCCGACGCACTGTTCCCCGACGGCGGCGGCATCTACAAGGTCTGCCGCTACTTCGGCGACGGCGGCTTCGCCAGCGGCGGCAACTACTCGGCGGTGACGGGGCCGCTCGCCAACCAGAACTTCCTCGTCATCCGCGCCGCCAACGCCTGCCCCGACCCGCCGACGGTCGCCACGGCGCACCAGTCACTGCTGTACCCGGGCCCCTGACGGCCGGCGGAGCCCAAAGCCAGGGTCTAGACTGGCGTGCATGACGCCGCTGGACCGCACCCGCCTGCTCGAAGCCCTGGCCTTGGCCGAATCGTCGTTCGGTCTCACCGACCCGAATCCGCGCGTCGGCTGCATCATCGGCCTGGCCGACGGCAGCGTGCTCGGACGTGGCGCCACGCAGCAGGCCGGCGGCGCGCACGCCGAGGTGGTGGCGCTGCGCGACGCGCAGGCCGCCGGACACCCCGTGCGCGGCGCCACCGCCTGGGTCACGCTCGAACCCTGCGCCCACCACGGCCGCACGCCGCCATGCTGCGACGCGCTCATCGCTGCCGGCCTGGCCCGCGTCGTGGTGGCCGTCGGCGACCCCTTCCCCGACGTCGCCGGCGAGGGCCTGGCACGCCTGCGCGCCGCCGGCGTCGAAGTGGTGATGGCCGCCGACGCCGGCGACGCCGACCTGGCGACAGCCGCGCGCGAACTCAACATCGGTTTTTTCTCGCGCATCGTGCGCCGACGGCCCTGGCTGCGCCTGAAGATCGCGGCCTCGCTGGACGGCCGCACCGCGCTGGCCAATGGCCGCAGCCAGTGGATCACCGGCGCCGCCGCGCGCGCCGACGGCCACGCCTGGCGCCGTCGCGCGTCGGCCGTGCTCAGCGGCATCGGCACCGTGCTCGAAGACGACCCGCGGCTGGACGTGCGCCTGGTGCCCACCGCGGTGCAGCCGCTGCGCGTGGTGGTCGACTCGCGCTTCGAGACCCCGCCCGCCGCGAAGCTGTTCGACCCCCCGGGGAGCGGCGTCTGGGTCTTCGGTGCCGTCGACCAGGCCGAGCGGCGCGCCGCGCTGCAAGCGCGTGGTGCACAGACCGTGCTGCTGCCGGGCGAGAACGCCAAGGTCGACCTCGCTGCCCTGCTCGACGAACTGGCGCGCCGCGGCGTCAATGAACTGCACGTCGAAGCCGGGCACAAGCTCAATGCCTCGCTGCTGCGCGCAGGGCTGGTGGACGAGTTGCTGGTCTACCTGGCGCCGAAGCTGATCGGACTGGGCCGCGAGATGGCGGCGTTCGGGCCGCTGGAAAACCTGGCCGATGCGCTGGCCTTCCGCTACGTGGACGTGCAGGCCGTCGGCGACGACCTGCGGCTGCGCCTGCGGCCGCCCGGGCGCGAGCGCTTCTGACGGCCCCGCCACCTACAATCCGCAGATGCCCATTTCCCCCGTCCCCGAACTGGTGGCCGAGCTGGCCGCCGGCCGCATG
>CAYJOA010000095.1:0-16899 GCA_964371495.1 uncultured Rubrivivax sp. | reverse complement strand
ACCGTGCCACCCGATGTCAGGAACTACCCGGTTCTGCCGCGCGGACTCCTAGCCGGCGCGCGACCGCCCCGCGAACCGACGGCGCGCGAGTGCGAGCCCGAGCAGCGCCGCCGCGACCAGCGCCAGGCTCGTCGGCTCGGGCACGGCCTCGGCGACCACGTGCACCGCCTGCGTGGTCGGCGCAATCAGGCCGCGCAGCTTCCAGGTCTGGCCGCCCTCGGTCTGGCGCACGATGAACTCGAGTTCGCCGTCGAGCCAACGGGCTGACTCGACCGCGTAGGGTGACTCGACGAGCGTGAAGGCCAGGAGTTCCATCGTGACGATGCCCGGGTCATGGCTGTTGGCGCCGGGCCAAGGCTCCAGGCCAAAGGGCTGCGTGTTCAGGAACGCAGCGTCATAGCTGACGCGCAGACCCGAGGCGAGCACGGCGCCGGGCACGATGTGGGCCGGGATCGGCGGGTATTTCAGGCTCACGGCGGCGAAATTGCCGTTGAGCGAGTTGCAGTATGGCGCCGTGCACAAGGCTGCAGCGGTGTAGCTCTTGTTGCGCAGTTCCTGCGCCGCCTGCGCAGCAGCGGCTTCGCGCACGCTCGTGACGGCGGGCAGCAGCAGCCCGATCAGAACCGACGTGATGGCAATCACCACGAGCAATTCGATGAGCGTGAAACCTCGGCTGACGGTGGGTGTGGACGCCATGGCCTGGCCTCTTCGAAGTGTGGGAATGACGGGGCCTGTGTGGCGGACTTCGAGGCCCAGGTGCACGCAATGCAATGATCGTGCCGCAGCCGGAAAGGTGCCTGCAATCAACACGCCCAAGCCGACCGGCCAGAAGACGGCGGCGCACCTGTAAGGTCGGCCGACAGTCACTTCGGTGCCATGGCCTGCTGCGCAATGCAGCGTCGCGCGACGCCAGCTTGCTGGCCATCGATCGGCAGTCCGCATCAGGCCTGGAACGGCGGCCGGCCCGTCGCCCGGCGCCACAGCAGCAGCGGCAGCCGCAGCACGAATTCGACCATTAGCCGCGTGTGCATCCAGCTCAGCAGCAGGTTGTCGCGGCCATAGCGGAAGTGCGAGACGCCGCCCTCGTCGGCGCTGAGGTACTTCACCGGTGCGTCCAGGTTGACCGGCTTGACGCCGCGCCAGGCCAGCCGCACGACGGCTTCGGTGTCGAAGTCGAAGCGCCGCATCCAGGGCTGGAACTTCATCACCGCCACCAGCGCCGCCACCGGGTAGACCCGAAAGCCGTACAGCGAATCGGCGACGCCGGCGCCCAGCGTTTCCAGGTTCGTCCACCAATTCGACACGCGGCGGCCGCGCACGCGCAGCAGCGGCGCGCTGGCGTCGAACACCGGGCGGCCCAGGATCATGGCCTCGGGCCGCTGCGCGGAGGCCTGCATGAAGGCCGGGATCAGCGCCGCCGGGTGCTGGCCGTCGGCGTCCATCGTCAGCGCGTGGCTGAATCCGGCGGCGGCGGCCAGTTCCAGGCCATGCAGCAGCGCCGCACCCTTGCCCTTGTTGTGCGGCAGCACCCAGACGCGCAGCCCGGGGTCGGTGCGCGCCAGCCGCAGCAGGCCGTCGGCGGTGCCGTCGGTACTGCCGTCGACGACCACCCACACCGGGCACCAGACGGCACGCGCGGCAGCCACGGTCCGGTAGACCTGGGCGCCGGTGTTGTAGCTCGGGATCAACACCAGGTGGGTGCGCGAAGCCTGGGCTGCGGTCATGGTTCGGTCCGTGGCACCTGCACGCCGGCGTTGAAGTAGGCCTGGACCTCGTCGCGCAGCGCCAGGTAGTCGTCGGCAGGGGCGAAACGCCGCCCCAACCGCACCGAGAACCGGATCGGCAGCGGCGGCAGCCGCCACAGCGGCCAGCCCTTGCCGAGGTAGGGCGAATCGGTGTCGATGAAGACGGCCTGGATCGGCGCGCCGGCACGGCGGGCAATCAGCGCAAAGCTGGCGTGGAAGGGGTTCAGCGGGCGCCGCGTGGTGCGCGTGCCTTCGGGGAACAGCACCAGCTGGCCGCCGTCGCGCAGGTCGTCGACGGCGCACAGCACCATGCCGCGCGCCGAGTCGTTGCGGATGTAGCGCGCCAGCCGCGCCCCCGGGCCGAGCAGCGGGTTGCGCATCAGGCTGGCCTTCAGGATGCAGGCGCTGCGCGGCAGCCGCGCCACCAGCATCACCGCGTCGAGCATGCTCGGGTGGTTGGCGACGATGATCAGGCCCGGTTCGTCGCGCAAGGCATCCAGCACCTCCGACCGCAGCTGCATCATCCCGGTGAAGGCGGCGATGCGCCAGAACAGGCCGTAGCCCCAGGAGATCATGGCCCGCCCGACGCGCCGGCCCAGGGCGCGCGGCAGCAGCGGGTACAGCAGCAGCGCGGCGGCATTCCAGGCGACCGACATGGCGCCCAGCAGCAGCAGGTGCAGCTGCAGCGCCAGCCAGGCGAAGGGCCGCAGCATCCAGGGCATGGCTGCGCGCTCAGCGCTCGTCGGCAACTCGCTCCTCCGAGGTCGCGAAGACCCAGACCAGGGCCATGCCGAAAACGACGTTGTCGCGCCGGCGCACCAGCGGGCTGGCGTCGAAGACAGCGCCGGCCACGCTGTCGGCGCGCACGAAGGCGCCGGCCCAGAAGCGCTCGAAGCGGCGCGACGCGGCGGCCGTGAGCTGCCAGCCGGCAGCGCCGCCGCCGGCGCTGTAGGCCGGCCGGTCGGGCCGCGCATAGACCGCGGCCACGTCGTAGAAGTGGGCGTGGTAGGCGCGGCTGGCGAACAGCGGGCCACCCTGCAGGCCCAGGTTCCAGTCGCGCAGGCGCCAGTCGAGGTTGAGCACCGGGCTGGCCGTGGCGCCGACGACGCGTGTTTCGCCACCCAGCGCGACGACGGCGCGCAGGGGCAGCCGCAGGTCGAGCTTCCAGGCGCCGCCCCGGGCCAGCGTGAGGTTGAGGTTGGGGCCGAACTCGAGCGTCGGCTCGAGGTCGGGCATGCCGCTGCGCGCCACGTTGCTGCTGCTGTCTGCAGGGGCCGTGGCGGCGACGCTGAGGTCGAAGTCGAAACGGTCGCTTTCGAACAGCACGGCGCGCGCGCCTTCGCGCGTGGCGCGGAAGATCTTGCCGCGGTAGACGACGTAGGGCGCCGGCAGCAGCCAGCCGTGGCTCTGGTCGCTGCCACGGTAGTGCGGCAGGCGCAGTGCGCCGACACCCAGGCCCAGCTCCCACAGCGGCTGGCTCGCCGCTGCCGCAGCCGCGGCCAGCGCCGCCCACAGCAAGGCTGCAGCACGGCCTGCCGTGGCCAGCGCCGACCGCGGGCGCGCCACCGGCGCGGTCAATGCAGCTCCGCGGCGACGTTCTCGCCGGGGATGGCGCCGTGGTCGCGCACCTGTTCGCCGCGCCGGCGCCAGGCCGCCCAGCTGCGGCGCCAGAAACGCAGCGTGTTGACGTAGTAGACGAGCTTGAACACGCCCAAGGACGCGCGGAACGGCGTGCGGCCGAAGATGTCGCCGGCCAGCACCGACAGCACCGCCTCCTTGGCCCGCAGCGCGTTCTGCGACGACATGAAGAGTTCGCGCATCGCCGGGTTGGTCATGCGGTAGATGAACCAGGCGAATTCGCTCGGACCCTTGCGCATGTGCGACTCGTAGCGCCGGCGCGCCAGCCAGGCGCTGCGCGGCCGGTCGAGCGTGGCCGCCACCAGCTCGGCACCCTTGAAGGCACTGGCCATGGCCAGGTAGACACCCGACGAGAACACCGGGTCGATGAAGGCGTAGGCGTCGCCCGCCATCAGGTGGCGCGGCCCGCTGGCCCGGGTCGCGCTGTACGAGAAGTTGCCGGTGGCAAACACGGCGTCGCCGATCAGCGTCGCGCCCTGCAGCCGCTCGGCCAGCGCCGGGCTCAGTGCGATGGTGTCGAAGAAGAAGTCCTTCAGCGGCTTGGCGCGCGACTTCAGGTAGCGCGGCCAGCAGGTGGCGCCGACGCTGGTGCTGCCGTCGGCCAGCGGGATGAACCAGAACCAGCCGTGCTCGAACCAGAAGATGCTGATGTTGCCTTCGCGCTTGCCTTCGAGCCGCCGCGCGCCGCTGAAGTGGCCGAAGATGGCGGCGCTGTTGTGGCGCGGGTTCTTCGCCTTGGTGCCGAACTGGCCGGCCAGCAGCGTGTCGCGGCCCGAGGCATCGACGACATAGCGCGCGCGCCAGCGGCGCGGCGCACCGTCGTCCATCGTCGCGTCGACAGTGGCGCCTGCGGCGTCGAATTCGACCTGGCGCACGCGGCAGCCCTCGAGCGCGCGCGCGCCGCGCGCCGCGGCGTGGCGGAACAGCAGCTCGTCGAGCTCGGAGCGGCGCACCTGCCAGGCCATGGGCATGGTCTTGTTCCAGGCGTCGGCAAATTCGATGAAGCTGGGTGCCGCGTGCTGCGGCGAGACGAATTCGACCCCCCACTTGGGCAGGCCGATGCCGGCGACGAGATCGTGCACGCCGAGTTCCTCGAACAGCGCCACGTTGGCCGGCAGCAGCGACTCGCCGATGTGGAAGCGCGGGT
This sequence comes from uncultured Rubrivivax sp., assembly GCA_964371495.1. Classification (GTDB taxonomy): domain Bacteria; phylum Pseudomonadota; class Gammaproteobacteria; order Burkholderiales; family Burkholderiaceae_C; genus Rubrivivax. Next base: position 12,369 of record CAYJOA010000095.1, on the reverse strand, counting down.
GGTGCGCCTTTTCCAGCAGCACCACGTCGCGCCCCTGCGCGGCCAGCAGCGCCGCCATCGTGCTGCCGGCCGGGCCGCCGCCGACGACGAGGACATCGCAGCCATCGGCCGCGGCGGTGCTGCTGGAGGGTGTCGATACGGTCATGGCGGAGCGGGTTCCCGAGGGTCTGCGATGGTAATCTCCGCGCCAGCCGACCCGCCGCCACAGCCACCGACCGCTCCTTCGTGCCTTCGAGCCGCCCATCCCTGCAGGCCCTCGACGGCAATGCCCGCCGCCACGGCTGGCGGGCCGAGGTGCTGAGCCGGGTGCGCCGCCACTTCTGGCTCAAGACGATCGGCATCTCGGCCTTCATGAGCCTGTTCTTCTTCGCCTATTTCCAGGTCCTGCGCCACCCGGCCGGACCGGTGTTCGTGATGCCCCTGACGGCGCTGGACCGCACCATCGACCTGCAGCCTTCCTGGCTGGCGGTCTACCTGACGCTGTGGGTCTACGTGGGCATCCCGCCGGGCCTGCTGCTGCGCTTGCGCACGCTGGTCGTCTACGGCGGCTGGATCGGCGCGCTGTGCCTGTGCGCGCTCGTCATCTTCTACCTCTGGCCGACGGCGGTGGCGCCGCCCGAGATCACGGTCGACCTCGCCCGCCACCCGGCTTTCGCGCTGCTGCAGGGCGTGGACGCGGCCGGCAACGCCTGCCCGTCGCTGCACGTGGCCACGGCGGTCTTCACCGCCGTCTGGCTACACCGCGCGCTGCCGCGGTTGGCCGCGCCGGGTGCGCTGGTGGTGGCCAACTGGCTGTGGTGCGCGGGCATCGTCTACTCGACGGTGGCGATCGGCCAGCACGTGGTGCTCGACGTGGTGGGCGGCATCGCGCTCGCCCTGGCCTTCGCCTGGCCGGCGTCACGCTGGCTGCACGTCGACGACCATCGGCTCTGACCGCCGCCGGCCGGGCGGGGCCCGGTCGATAGAATCCGACGACCCCCCTGCTGCCCCGCGCATGGCCACCGACGCCCCCCACTCCGCCCCCAAGGCCGCGAACTTCCTGCGCGGCATCATCGAACGCGACCTCGAGGCCGGCAGCCATGCCGGCCGCCTGTTCGGCGGCAGCCCCGGCGACGCCGCCCACCACGCCGCCGGCACGCCCGACCCGGCGAAGATCCGCACCCGCTTCCCGCCCGAGCCCAACGGCTATCTGCACGTCGGCCACGCCAAGAGCATCTGCCTGAATTTCGGCCTGGCGCGCGACTACGGCGGTGTCTGCCACCTGCGTTTCGATGACACCAATCCCGAAAAGGAAGAGCAGGAATACGTCGATGCCATCGTCGAGGCCGTGCACTGGCTGGGTTTCGACTGGGTCGGCGCGGGCACCTCGCACCTGTACTTCGCGAGCGACTATTTCGACTTCATGTACCGCGCCGCCGAGGCCCTGGTGGGCGCCGGCCTGGCGTATGTCGACGAGCAGAGCGCCGACGAGATGCGCGAGCGCCGCGGCGACTTCAACACCCCCGGCACCGACAGCCCGTTCCGCAGCCGCAGCCCGGCCGAGAACCTGGCGCGCCTGCGCGAGATGCGCGCCGGTGCGCTGCCCGACGGCAGCGCCGTGCTGCGCGCCAGGATCGACATGGCCAGCCCCAACATCAACCTGCGCGACCCGGCCCTGTACCGCATCAAGCACGCCACCCATCACAACACCGGGGATGCCTGGTGCATCTACCCGATGTACACCTACGCGCACCCGATCGAGGACGCGCTGGAGTGCATCACGCACAGCTTCTGCACGCTGGAATTCGAGGACCAGCGGCCCTTCTACGACTGGCTGCTGGAGAACCTGGCCAGGCTCGGCCTGCTGGCGCGGCCGCTGCCCAGGCAGTACGAATTCGGGCGCCTGAACCTGAGCTATGTCGTCACCAGCAAGCGCAAGCTGCGTGCGCTGGTCGACGAGGGCATCGTCGGCGGCTGGGACGACCCGCGCATGCCGACGCTGTTCGGCATGCGCCGGCGCGGCTACACGCCGGCCAGCATCCGCGCCATGGCCGACGGCACCGGCGCCAGCAAGACCAACATCTGGATCGACTACGCCGTGCTCGACCAGTGCCTGCGCGCCGACCTCGAAGGCCAGGCGCCGCGCGCGATGGCCGTGCTCGACCCGGTGCGGCTGGAACTGGCCAACTGGGCCGAGGTCTACGGCAGCGATGCCCACGTCGAGCCCTGCCAGGCGCCGGCGCATCCGCAGCGCCCGGAGCTCGGCACGCGGCAATTCGGCCTGGCGCGCGAGGTCTGGATCGAGCGCGAGGACTTCGCCGAAGTGCCGCCCAAGGGCTTCTTCCGCCTCTACCCGCCGCAGGCGCAGCCTGACGGCCGCAGCACGCCCGGCAACAAGGTGCGGCTGAAGTACGGCCTGGTCGTCGAGTGCACCGGCTGCGAGAAGGACGCCGGCGGCCGCGTCACCAAGGTGCTGGCGCGCGTCGTGCCCGACACGCGCAGCGGCACGCCCGGCGCCGATGCCGTCAAGGTCAAGGGCACCATCACCTGGGTCGGCGTGCACGACGCCCTGCCGGCCACCGTGGTGCTGTACGACCGCCTGTTCACCGAGCCGCAGCCCGACGCCGGTGGCCGCGACTTCCGCGAGGTCCTCAACCCGCGCAGCAAGCAGGTGGTGGCCGCCTATGTCGAGCCGGCGCTGGCGACAGCCGGACGCGAGCAGCACTTCCAGTTCGAGCGTCACGGCTACTTCGTCACCGACCGCGTCGAGCACGCGCCCGGCCGGGCCGTCTTCAACCGCGTCACGACACTGCGCGACAGCTGGTCGAGCTGATCCGGGTTCGGAACTTCGGCGCCTGGGGATGGTCTTTCGCCTTGCGGAGGTGTCCAGCCGCACCCATGCCGGTTTACACAGTGGAAGGAGACGACGATGCCCACATCCGCCCGCACCCTGACCCGCATAGTCTGCGCAGTCGCCCTGGCCGTTGCCGTGCTGCCGGCCACTGCGGCCGGCACCGTGCAGGTCAGCTGGCTGCAGCCCGAGCGTTACACCGACGCCGGCCCCACCGTCGCCGAGCGCGAGCGCACGATGAAGTCGCTCGGCGAATACATGACGCAACTCGGCCGCCAGTTGCCCGATGGCCAGACGCTGTCGATCGAGGTGCTCGACGTCGACCTCGCCGGCGTCGTGGAGCCCCATCGCCTGGACAAGCGCATCTTGCGTGGCGGCGCCGACTGGCCGCGCCTGATCGTGCGCTACACGCTGCAGCACGGCGCACAGACGCTGAAGGCGGGTGAAGCCCGGCTCGCCGACATGGACTACCTCGTCTTCCGGCACGGCCTGGGCATGCACGACAGCGAACTGGCGTACGAGAAGCGCATGCTCGGCCGCTGGTTCGGCGAGCACTTCGGCGCCGACTGACCCGGCAGCGGCGGCCTGGCGGCGGTGCCGCCACATCCTGCGATGATCGGCGCCTGTCTCACTCCACGAAAGCTGCGCCCGTGAAGCTCCGCCTGCGGCCCCTGTCGTCGACCCTGACCCTGACTGCTGCGGCGCTGGCGCTGCACGGCGCCGTCGCCGCCGCGGGCGACCCGCTGGCCGTGGCCGCAGCCGAGAAGGGCGCGGTGGTCACGGCCAGCGGACTGGTCTACCGCACGTTGAAGGAAGGCGCCGGCGCCAGCCCGCAGGCCAGCGACACCGTGCGCGTGCACTACCGGGGCACTTTCCCGGACGGCCGCGAATTCGACAGTTCGCGTGCCCGCGGCCAGCCGGCGAGCTTTCCGCTCAACCGCGTCATCAAGTGCTGGACCGAGGGCCTGCAGCGCATGAAGGTCGGCGGCCAGGCGCGGCTCACCTGCCCGGCGGCCATCGCCTATGGTGAACGCGGGGCCGGCGGCGGCGCGATCCCGCCCAACGCGGTGCTGCAGTTCGAAGTCGAGCTGCTCGGCATCGGCGGCAAGTAACCTTCAGACGGCGCGGCGCACGCGCTGCAGCAGCGTCACCGCGGCCAGTACCAGGCCGCCGGCCAGCAGACCCACGGCGCCGTCGGCAAGCAGCGGCAGCACGGTTTGCGCCGCCGCGCCCATGCCCTGCACCGCCTCGACGATGGCGTGGTGCAGCGCCGGCACCCCGTGCACCAGGATGCCGCCACCGACGAGGAACATCGCCACGGTGCCGGCGAACGACAGTGCCTTCATCAGCCAGGGCGCGGCGCGCACGATGCCGCTGCCCAGGGCACGCGCCGCGGCGCTGGTGCGCCGGCTCAGCCACAAGCCCAGGTCGTCGAGCTTGACGATGCCGGCGACGAAACCGTAGACGCCCACCGTCATCGCCAAGGCGATGCCCGACAGCACCACCAGCTGGGTGGCGAAGGGCTCGCCGGCCACGGTGCCCAGCGTGATGGCGACGATCTCGGCCGAGAGGATGAAGTCGGTGCGTATGGCGCCCTTGATCTTGTCGCGCTCCCGCGCCACCAGGTCGACCGCCGGGTCGACGAGAACACGCGCACGCTCGGCCAGCGGCGCCGGCTTCTCGGCTTCGGCATGCAGGAAACGGTGCGCCAGCTTCTCGAAGCCCTCGTAACACAGGAAGGCGCCGCCGACCATCAGCAGCGGCGTCACGGCCCACGGCGCGAAGGCGCTGATCGCCAGCGCCGCCGGCACCAGGATGGCCTTGTTGATGAACGAGCCCTTGGCCACCGCCCACACCACGGGCAGTTCGCGGTCGGCGCTGAAGCCGGTGAGCTGCTGGGCGTTGAGCGCCAGGTCGTCGCCCAGCACGCCGGCGGTCTTCTTGGCCGCCACCTTGCTGAGCAGCGCCACGTCGTCGAGCACCGAGGCGATGTCGTCGAGGAGGAGGAGCAAGCTGCCGGTGGCCATGGCCGCGATTCTCGTCGATGCGGCACTTGCATCCCGAAATGCGACGACTTCGCCGCCATGCGCCGGGCGGCTGCATCGGCCCGCGCCGTTCGAACACCGCCTGCAGCGGCTGGGCAGGCGCGTACCGGCGGCGTGCCGCCGCTGGCGCCCGGGGGCGCCGATGTCGGTGACTCGGGCTCAGTCGCGGGCGGGCATCGCCGCGCAGCGGGCGGCGGCCAGACGCGCCTGCCGCGCCAGCTCGGGGCTGGAGTGGTCCCAGCGCTCGGCCAGCATGTGCAGCTCGCGTTCGGCGCGTTCGCGGCCGATGGCATCGCACACGCGCAGGAACGACCGCCACGCCCGTTGCCAGCGGTCGGCCCAGCGCTGGATCGCCGGCAATGCGCGAGGCAGGGCAAACGATGGTTGAATCATGTGCGTCGACATCTTTGAATCCTTTTCTTTCGCCGGCTCCTGCAGCGTTCAAGCGATACTAGGGTTAACCCGAAGCTTTGGGAAATTGAGAGTGCGAATCGAGTCATCACTGCGGTGAATGGGGTGAACTTCCGCACCCTCGACCTGAACCTGCTGCGCGTCTTCGACGTCGTGATGACCGAACGCCATGTCACGCGCGCCGCCGACCGGCTGGCCATGACGCAGCCGGCGGTGAGCAATGCGATGCGGCGGTTGCGCGAGGCGATGGGCGAGGAACTGTTCGTGCCCGGCCCGACCGGCGTCACGCCGACACGCCGTGCCGAGGCGCTGTGGCCGGCGGTGCGCGGCGCCATCGCGTCCTTGCAGGACGCCATCGACCCGGCTGCCTTCGACGCCCAGCGCGACACCCGCGACTTCACCATCGCGATGGCCGACGCCACGGCCGCGGTGCTGATGCCGGTGCTGGTCGAGCACTGGATGCAGGCGGGCGTGGCGTCGACGCTGCGCGCCGTCGGCCTGGACAGCCGCGACCCGCGGCCGCTGCTCGAATGCGGCGACGCCGACGTCGCCATCGGCTTCTTTCCGGAGGTCGCGCGCGAGATCGTCGCCGCGGAGGGCCGCGGCCCGGCACGGCTGGACCCGCTGTACGAATGCGAGTACGTCGCGGTGATGCGACCGGGCCATGCCCTGGCCGCCGGCGCAGCGCTGGCGCTCGACGACTACTGCGCCGCACTGCACCTGCGCGTCGACTTCGCCGGCCGGCAGCGCGGCTTCGTCGACGAAGCGCTGACGCGCCTGGGTCGCAAACGCCGCGTCGTCGTCACGGTCGAGCATTTCGCGACCGGGGCGCGCCTGGTCGGCCGCAGCGACCTCGTCGCGACGCTGCCACGCAGCTACGTGCTGGCCGTCGATTCGCGGCCGCCATTGCTGTGGCGGCCGCTGCCCTTCGAGCTGACGCCGATCCGGGTGGCGATGATGTGGCACCGCCGGCACGAGCGCGACGCCGCGCAGCGCTGGCTGCGCGCCGCGCTCGCCGAGGCCGGCGCGCAGGTGGCGCGGCAGCTGGCAGCCGGGCGCGCCTGAGCCGCGTGGTTCAAGGGGCCAAGTCGAAGGCCGGCGCGAAGTGGGCCTCGTCGACGAGCCTGGCCGCCGCGAGCTGGCCGATGCGCGCCAGGTCTTCGAGCCGTGCCGGGTCGTCCATCGCCTCCATCGCGCGCAGGAAGGGCTCGGACCAGTCCTGGCCCAGGTGCTGCTTGCACCAGTCGCGGTCGAACAGCACGTTGTAGCGCAGGTAGCTCAGCAGCGGCCGGCCGCCCAGCGGCGGCGCGCCGGTGCCCATCTCGCGGTCGATGTCGCGCGCCGTGGCGCTGGCCGACAGCCACTGCAGGGTGGCCTCGACGAGGTCGGCGCAGTCGTCCATCAGCGACTTCAGCGCCAGCACCGCCTGCGCCGCAGCGGCCGATTCGAAGCCGCTGGTCGGACCCGGCGCCGGGTCGGCCCGGCCGGTGCCCACCGACACCAGCAGCAACTGGTCGGCACCGGCCGGCCAGCCGAAGGCATAACCCTGCATGGTGGCCGTCATCAGCATCTGCAGCGACGGGTTGTTGGCGGTGCTGACGCCGCCGTCGAGGAACTCGCCGTGCACGGCCTGCAGGCCGCGCTCGGCGTCGTCGCGGCTGATCTGGATCGACTCCGGCGCGAAGAACGACGGTGCCGCGGTGCTGGCACGCACCACCTGCCACAGCGGGTACTCGCCGTTCGGAATCGTCCGTGACTCCGGGCCTCGTGCGAAGTAACGCGACGTCGGATGGTTGGTCAGCGGCCACGGGCTGCCGGTATCGAAGCGCTTGCTCATCACGAACAGTCCGGTGCGCAGGTCGGCGCTCTTCAGCGTGCGGCGGCCGTAGACGCCGCGCAGCGCCTTGGCCACCTTCTCGGCGTCGTACTTGGGCACCACCAGGCCGCGGCGCCAGAAGCTGCGCTTGAAGACCTCGGCGCCGAGCGCGCGGTAGTGGCCCTCGATCTCGTCCACCGTCATGCCCAGCGCCAGCCCGGCGGCGATGATGGCACCGGTGGAGGTGCCGCCGATGAGGTCGAAGTAGTCCGCCAGCACCAGCGACGGGTCGCCGTGGCGATCGCGCAGCAGCTTTTCGATGCGGCGCAGGATCTGCACGCTGAGCATGCCGCGCAGGCCGCCGCCGTCCAGCGCCAGCAGGCGCTTGGGGCCGACGGCGGGGTCGAGGTGTTCCTTGAAGCTGCGGATCCTGGGCATCGAAGTCTCCCGTCAACGTGGATGTGCGGGCCCGCTTTGCACGCGGTCCCGTGCGGGTGCCGGACGGCGCGGGCCGGCATACGGAATCGACAGTTCGAACGGCGCCGCGTCGCCGTGCAACCAGGCGGCCACGGTTGCCGTCTGGTGACGATCGTGCAGCAGCGGCGTGTGGCCGGTGTGGGGGATGTGCGCCAGCGCCAGCGGCTTGCTGCGCTGCATGCGCGCGATGGTGCGCGCCGACAACGCGTCGGACTCCATGCCGTGCAGCAGCAGCACCGGGCACAGCACCTGGGCCCACGCCGCCCACTGCTCGACCGCATGGGCGGCGTCGCGGCGGTAGGCCAGCAGCGCGCGCGGGTCGTGGCGGTAGACGCGGCCGCCGTCCGCCGGCGACCAGCGCGTCGAGTGCCAGGCCAGGAAGTGGCGCACGTCCTCGCTCGCCGGACCGTCGTTCTTCTGCGACGCGCCGACGCGGCGCATGATTTCCGCCGGGCTGCGGAACACGTACCAGCGCGCCAGCGTGTGCGAACGCCGCCAGCGCCGCGCGCGCGGGATGTAGGGGCCGACGTCGTTGAGCACGAGCCGCGACACCAGGTCGGGGCGGCGCGCCGCGAGCTCGATCGCCACCGTGCCGCCCAGCGACGAGCCGAGCAGCGAGACCGCGCCGCCGCCCAGGTGTTCGATCAGCTGCTGCAGCTGTTCGACGCCGGCCTCCAGCCCGTATTCGTGGTCGTCGGCCAGCCAGCCGGACCGGCCGCGGCCGAGCCAGTCCAGACACACCACGCGGTGGCCGGCGCGCTGCAGGTCGGCGGCCAGGAAACTGAAGCGCGCCGCGGTGTTGGCGACGCCGCCGCAGCACACCAGCAGCGGCGCGGCGGGCGCGCCCCAGTCGGTGTAGTGCACCGGCACCGTGTACGGGCGCCGCAGCCGCCGCGGCGCCCCGGCCTGCAGGCGCAGCGGCTGCCGGTAGTCGAAGGTGCCGGCGCGCCACAGGCCGTCGAAGCGCGCCGCGAGCTGCCGCGCCCGTTGCTCCCAGGCCTGCCAGGCGGGGGGCGGCGTGTTCACTCGTGCGGCCCATCCGCCGACGGCTCGCGAGCGCCTTCGCGGTGGCGCTCGCGCTCGCGCTGGCGCAGCACGTCGATCATGACGTTGAAGGTGCGGCCGAGCTGGCCGACTTCATCGCGGCTGTCCACGCGCACGCCGGCGGCGTCGAAGCGACCCGCCTTGAGCGCATCGGCGGCGTCGGTGAGGGCGCGGATCGGCCGCACGATGCTGCGTGCGAAGCGCAGCCCCAGCCCGGTGAACAGCAGCCCCACCAGCGCCACGCTCCACAGCAGGTGGCTGTACAGCGCATTCAGCGGCGCCTCGAAGGTGGCACGCGGCTCGGTCACCGCCACCACCCAGTCGAGCCCGGGCACCGGCGCGTAGCCGGCGATCTCTTCGCGGCCGGTGACCTGGGAATCGTAGTTCACGGTGCCGCCGCCGGTGGCGCCCAGCAGCGCGCCGGCGAGCCCCGTCTCGCCCAGGCTGGCGATGTCGTCGCGGCGGAAGCGCTGGTCGGCGCGGATCGCCTGCAGCCGCGCCGCGGGCAGCGGCACCAGGCTGCGGTAAAGCAGATCGTCGCGCGGATGGTGGATGAGCACGCCATCGCCGTCGACCAGCAGCGGCGTCAGTGTCGAGTCGTGCCGCACCTCGTCGAGGATCGCCGCCACCGACGAACCGCGGATGCGCAGCACCATCGCGCCCAGCACGCGGCCGTCGTCGGCGCGCACCGGCTCGGCATGGAACAGGCCGGCGGCGCCGGCGACGGCACCGACGACGATGCCGGTGGTGTAGGCGCGGCCCTGCATGGCCTCCTGGAAGTACTGGCGGAAGCGGAAGTTGCGGCCCATCACCTCGGCATCGCTGGACACCAGCGCGTTGCCCTGGGCGTCCATCAGCATGATCAGCTGCACGTCGGGGTCGGCCCGCACCAGCCGCACGAGCTTGTCGCGCAGTGCCGGCCTGGCGCTGTCGGCGGGCGTGTCCAGGAAGGCCGGGAAGTCGCTGTCGGTGGCCAGCGCACGCGCCATGTCGCGACTGTCGGCGACGAACTGCGCCAGGCGGGCGGCGGTGCTGTGCGCCATCTGCTGCACGTAGCGCCGTTCGCCGTCGGCCACCGCCTGCAGGCTGCCGCTCAGGTTGTACGCCGAGGTCAGCGCCATCGGCAGCAGGGCAGTGAGCACCATGGCCAGCGCCATCTTCACGGCCAGCGGCCAGTCGCGTGGCGCCCGCAGCCGCTGCCAGGCCGCGGCCTGTCGGCGTCGGCGCTGGCGCGGCGCCGCGCCCGCCTCGGCGCCGTCGATCACGGTGTCGCCGCGCTGCAGGGCCTCCTGCAGCCCGAGGCTGGCCAGGTGGTCGGCACACAGCGCGCGGCGGAATTCGGCGACGTCGCGTGGGCGCCGCGCCGGGTCGGTTTGCAGCGCCCAGTCGATGGCCTCCAGGAAGGCCCGTCCGTAGCGGCCCTGCCCCGCTTGGACGGCGGGCACGAAGGCGCCGGGGTCGGCGGCCCGGGCCTCGGCGTCCGGGGGCTTCTTGCCCGTCACGGCCCAGTACAGCGTGGCCGCCAGCGCGTAGAGGTCGGTCCACGCGCCTTGCTCGCCCAGGCCGTACTGTTCGATCGGCGCGTAGCCCGGCGTCACCACCACCGCCGCCTGGTCGGCCACCGCCACCGTCTGGCCGGCACTGCCGAAGTCCAGCAGCACCAGGCTGCCGTCGGCGCGGCGCACCTGGATGTTGTCGGGCTTGATGTCGCGGTGCAGGAAACCCGCCGCATGGACGGCGGCCAGGCCGTCCAGCAGCGGCAGCAGCAGTTCGACCAGGCCGGCTTCGCCCAGGCCCTGCTGGCGCGGCCACCAGGTGCGAAGCGGGTCGCCCTGCTCGTATTCGAGCACCATGTAGGCGGTGCGGTGGGCCTCGAAGAAACGCGCCACGCGCACGATGGCCGGGTGGCGGAAGGTGGCCAGCGTGCGCGCCTCGACGAGGAAGTTCTCCAGGCCCTGGCGGTAGCGGTCGCGGTGGCGGCTGGCGTTGGGCGAGACGCTGCGCTCGCCGGTGCGGAAGGCGATTTCCTCGGGCAGGTACTCCTTGATCGCCACGCGGGCGTTCAGGTGCACGTCGGTGGCCAGGTAGGTGATGCCGAAGCCGCCCTGGCCGAGCACGCCGTCGATGCGGTACTCGTGCAGCCGGAACCCGGGCTGCAGCGCCAGCGGCGGCGCCTTCGGCAGCGGCGGCGCCGGGGACGCCGGCAGCGCCGACGCCCGCCCGGCCGGTCGCACCACGGTAGGGTCGCGGTCGGGCACGCGCGGGGAACGGACGACGGTGGCGTCGGGGTCGGCGCCGCGCGGCGGCCGCAGGATCGTCGCGTCGGGGTCGTTCATGGTGTGGCGGCGCGGGCCAGCGCCTGCGTCAGCGGGCCGACGGGGCCGGGTCGTCGCGTGGCAGCGGGGTCGCGCGGTCTCATCGGCCGCAAGTGTCGGGCCATCGCCGTCCGGCGTCCACGGTCTGGTGTCTTTCGGTCCAAGTATGTATAGTTGATGCATACTTGTTTGTTCCGAAAACGATCATGGAAGCGACTGTTGCAGAACGCGGGCAGATCACCCTGCCGAAGGCCGTGCGCGACGCACTGGGGCTGACCAAGGGCACCAAACTCAAGGTCGAACTCGAAGACGGTCGCATCGTGCTGCGCAAGGACGTGCAGGACGCGCTGTCGCAGCTGCGCGGACGCTTCAAGCTCGCCGAAGGCTTCAAGACCACCGACGAGGCGATGCGCGCGCTGCGCGGCCGCGCGCCGGGCGACCCCTACCCGGCTCCCGACGAAACATGATCGCCGTCGATTCATCGGTACTGCTGGACGTGCTCGCCGACGACCCGCAGCACGCCCGCGCATCGGCCCGTTGCATCGGCGACGCGCTCGAAGCCGGCGAGGTCGTGATCTGCGACGCCGTGGTGGCCGAGGTGCAGGCCATGCTTGCCACGCGCGAGACGGCGATGGACGCGCTGGCCGCCTTCGGCATCCGCTACCTGCCTACCGTGGAACAGGCGGCCGTGCGCGCCGGCCACATGCAGCGCCGCTTCCGCGACCGCGGCGGCCGCCGCGAACGTGTCGTTGCCGACTTCCTGATCGGCGCCCACGCCATGCTGCAGTGCCAGGCGCTGATCACGCGCGACGCCGGCTTCTTCCGCGACTATTTCAAGGGTCTCAAGCTCATCGTGCCGAAGTCAAGCTGACGACAGGCACCCGACGCAAACTCCCCGTTCACCCTCACCCGCCCCCCACTCCGAGGCTTTGCCATGCCCACCATCCAGACGCCCGCCAAGACCCCCAAACACGCCTACGCCAAGACGCTGAAGACCTTCCGCACCGCCTCGGGCAAGGAAGGCCAGTTCTACTCGCTGCCCGCGCTGGCCAAGACCTACCCCGGCGTGAGCCGGCTGCCGGTGTCGATCCGCATCGTGCTGGAAAGCGTGTTGCGCAACTGCGACGGCAAGAAGGTCACCGCCGAGCACGTGGCGCAGCTCGCGCAATGGCAGGCGGTGGCCGAGCGCACCGAGGAAATCCCCTTCGTCGTCGCCCGCGTCGTGCTGCAGGACTTCACCGGCGTGCCGCTGCTGGCCGACCTGGCGGCCATGCGCAACGTCGCCCAGCGCATGGGCAAGGACCCCAAGCGCATCGAACCGCTGGTGCCGGTGGACCTGGTGGTCGACCACAGCGTGATGATCGACCACTTCGGTTCCAAGAAGGCGCTGGACCTGAACATGAAGCTGGAATTCCAGCGCAACCAGGAGCG
>CAYJOA010000094.1:0-17296 GCA_964371495.1 uncultured Rubrivivax sp. | reverse complement strand
AGCGGGCGACGCGGCAATGGCTGCAGCTGCGGCTGCTGGCCTGGCGGCGCGGCATTGCCTTCGAAAGCCAGCAGGTCACGCCGCACTACCTGGCACAGCTGCACGTCGGATCATGCCCGGTGCTGCGCGTGCCGCTGGGCGGGGCGGCTGCCGACGCCACTGCGGTGGTTATCGAACGCCTCAACCCCGACGCCGGGTATGCCGCCGGCAACCTGGCCGTGCTGAGCCTGCAGGCGGCACTCGCGCGCGCAGACGTGAGCCTGCGCGCCGCCATGCACCACGCCCAACGGGCAGCATCGAGTGGCCAGCCGGTTTCAGGCCTGAACGCGGCAGAGTGGTGGCGGCTGGCAGCGCTGCGTTCCTATGCCACGCTGCTACCCTTCCACGAAGCGGCAAGGCTGCCGCTGGCCGTGCTGCCCCCCAACCGCGTGCGCCTGCTCAACGCCGCGCAGGGCCTGCAGGCGCTGGTGACGCTGCAGTTCGCAATGCCCGGGTGGAGCGCGCGAACCCGCGCAATGGCCGAAATGCTGCCCGCGCACACGGTGCGCCACGACTTCAACCTCTTCGTCGGCGCGCTGGCGCCGCGCGCGCTGGAAGCCGGGCCGGATCCGCTCGTGCTGCGCCGCGCACTCGAAGACGCCTGGCAACACGAACGCGTGCAGCGCCGCTGGCAGCACTTCGTGCTCAGCCTGGGCGAAGCCGGCGTCGAGGCGCTGCTGGCGCGCGCCACGGCGCAGGGCCTGTCGCCGCTGCGGACGCTGACCCACGCCCCGGCACAGGCCACCGAAGGCTGGGCGCTGGCCGAGGGTGGGCGCGCACCCCAGGCCTGGGTCTCGCGCCGGCTGCTGCCGCCATGCCGGCCGCAACGGGGCGCGATGGCGCGGCCGGCCCTCTGACAGCGGCCTTCAGCGCGGGGCTGGCGCCACCACCGCCGGCAGGCCGCCGAAGAAGAGGTCCACCACCATCGGCGCCAGCGTCTCGTGGCTCAGCGCGCCGCCGGCGTGCAGCCAGGTGAAGGTCCAGTTGATCATGCCGAAGAGCAGCATCGCCAGCGGCTTGTGCAGCTGCGCCGCACCCAGGTCGGGGCGCAGCTCGGCCACCGTGTCGGCGAATGCCGAGACGACTCGACGCTGCCCGTCCAGCACGCGCTCACGCTCGGCCGGGCCGAGGAACTTCACGTCCTCGGTGAGCACGCGGTGCTGGTGTTCGGCGCTGGCGTAGGCCTGCATGAAGCGGTGGATGAGCTCGCGCAGCCGCGCCTCGGGCGGCAGCCGCCGCGCCGCGACGTCGAGCACCAGCGTTTCCAGCCGCGCCACGTGCCCGGCCGCGATCTGCGCCAGCAGGCCCTGCTTGTCGTCCACGTAGTGGTAGAGCGTGGCCTTGCTGACGCCGCAGGCGGCCGCCACGTCGTTCATCGTCGTCGCGGTGTAGCCGCGGCTGGCGAACAGGCGTGCCGACGCGGCCAGGATCTGGTCGAGCTGGTTCGCGAAGCCGGCCGAGCGCGGGCGGGCCACGGGCCTTCAGCGTTCGTCGAAGGAGACGACCACGCGCTCGGTCAGCGGATGCGCCTGGCAGGTGAGCACGAAACCGGCGTCGAGCTCGGCCTGCTCGAGCGCGAAGTTGCGGTCCATGCGCACGCGCCCTTCCAGCAGCTTGGCGCGGCAGGTGGCGCACACGCCCGAGCGGCATGAATAAGGCACGTCGAGCCCGGCACGGCCGGCGGCGGCCAGGATGCTTTCGTCGCTGGGCTGGAAGGCCACCTCGCGCGTCAGCCCGTCGCGCACGATGGTGATGCGGGCGGTGGTCGCGTCGCCTTCCTTGGGCACGTGCAGCGTGGCGTCGGCCGCCGTCGGCGGGATGCCGAAACGTTCGACGTGGATGGACTCGGGTGCGATGCCGTGGGCCAGCAGCGCCGCTTCGACCTCGTCGTTCATGGCGTGCGGACCGCACACGAAGACCTCGTTCACCGGGCCCGCCAGGCGCAGGAAGACGGCCAGCTTGGCGGCGTCCAGCCGGCCGGCGTTGAGCGGTGAATCGACCACCTCGCGCGAGAACACCGGGTGCAGCGCCAGCCGCGTGAGGTGGCGGTTCTTCAGGTCCTCCAGCTCTTCCTTGAACATGGTCGAAGCCGCGCTGCGGTTGCCGTACAGCAGCGTCGCTTGCGCGGCGGCGTCGCCCCCCAGCACCGCCTTCAGGATGGCCAGGATCGGCGTGATGCCGCTGCCGCCGGCCACCGCCAGCAGATGGCGCGGCCGCCGCGCCAGCGCGGCGCCGAAGCGGCCCTGCGGCTCCATCACGTCGATGACGTCGCCGGGCTTCAGGTGCTCGTGCAGCCAGTTCGAGTAGGCGCCGCCGGGAACGCGCCGCACGCCGACGCGCAGCGCCTCGCCCGGCGCGGCGCAGATCGAGTACGAGCGCCGCAGCTCGCCGCCGTCGACGACCGAACGCAGCGTCAGGTACTGGCCGGGTTCGAAACGGAAGGTCGTGCCGAGTTCGGCAGGCACGTCGAAGGTCACGACGAGCGCATCGGCGCCTTCGCGGCGAACGCCGGCCACGCGCAGCGGATGGAAATGCAGGCCGCTCATATCGGCTTGAAGTGCTCGAAAGGTTCGCGGCAGGCCAGGCAGCGGTACAGCGCCTTGCAGGCGGTGGAGCCGAAGGCCGACAGCCGCTCGGTCTGGCTGCTGCCGCATTGCGGGCAGGCCACGCCGCGCGGCCGGATGCGGATGGTGCCGACGCCGCTCGACACGACGGCACTCGTGCCGCCGGGCGGCGCGATGCCGTAGGCCAGCAGCTTGCTGCGCCCGGCGTCGCTGATCCAGTCGGTGGTCCAGGCCGGGGCCAGTCGCTGCGTGAGCCTGACCGGGCCCAGGCCGGCGGCGGCCAGCGCCTGCCGCACGCTGTCGGCGATGACCTCGGTGGCCGGGCAGCCGCTGTAGGTGGGCGTGAGCACGACCTCGATGCCGTCGTCGGCTTCCAGCACCTCGCGCACGATGCCGAGGTCGCGCACCGACAGCACCGGCACCTCGGGGTCGGGCACGCCGTCGAGCGCGGCCCAGGCGGCGGCGATGCGGCTGGCCCGCCCGGCCAGCGCCCTCACCAGCGCCCCCCGGGGTACTGGCGCTGCAGGGACTGCATCTCGGCCAGGATGAATCCCATGTGCTCGCTGTGGCGGCCCAGCGTGCCGGTACTCATAAAGGGCGTGGCGGCGGGCGTCTCGAGCGCGGCCCCGGCAAAGACCGCCGTCACCTCGCGTTGCCACTCGTCGCGCAGCGCATCACGCGCCGGGCCCAGGTCGCCGGCTTCGGCCGCCGCATCGACGGCATCGCGAGCGAACATCTCGTGCGTGTAGGGCCAGGCGCGGTCGAGCGCGGCGCGCAGGCGCAGCGCCGATGCCTCGGTGCCGTCGCCCAGCCGCACGACCCAGTCGGCGGCATGCTGCTGGTGGTAACGCGCTTCCTTGACCGCCTTGCCGGCGATGGCCGCCAGTTCGCTGTCGGCCGACGCGGCCAGCCGCGTCCACAGCGCCTTGAGCCAGGTGGCGAGCAGGCAATTGCGCAGCACGGTGTCGGCGAAGTCGCCGCCCGGCGCGTGGGCGCTGGAGCGGCGCATCGGCTGCTCGACCAGCGTGAGGTTGAAGTACTGGCGCTCGTCGCGCAGGAAGGCGAGCTGGTCTTCGTCGTAGCCCTGCCCTTCGAGCCGCGCCGCGTGCGTGAGCAGCGAACGCGCCTGGCCCACGAGGTCCAGCGCCATGTTGGTGAGCGCGATGTCCTCCTCCAGCACCGGCCCGTGGCCGCACCATTCGGCCAGGCGCTGGGCGTGGATCAGGCAGGTGTCGGCGATGCGCAGCACGTAGTGGACGGGCGGCGTGACCTGCAAGTTGATCGAAGAGGAGCCCGCGCTGGACGGGTCGCCCGGCCTGCGCGGAGCCCCCTCGGGGGGTAGCGAACGAAGTGAGCTTGGGGGCTCCATGACTCTACATGTGGTTCACGGAATCGGGCAGCTCGTAGAAGCTGGGGTGGCGGTAGACCTTGTCCTCCATCGGGTCGAACAGCATGTCCTTGTCGGCCGGGTCGCTGGCCGTGATGTCGCTGCTCTTCACGACCCACACGCTGGTGCCTTCCTGGCGCCGCGTGTAGACCTCGCGCGCCAGTTGCACCGCCATCCTGGCGTCGGTGGCGTGCAGGCTTCCGCAGTGTTTGTGGTCGAGCCCCGACTTGGGTCGCACGAAGACTTCCCACAGCGGCCATTCATGAGCGGTCGTGGTCATGCGGCGTGCTCCTTCGCGGCTTGTTTGCTGGCAAACGCCATGGCGGCTTCGCGCACCCAGGCACCGTCGTCCCAGGCCTTCACGCGCGCCGCCAGGCGCTCCTTGTTGCACGGCCCGAAGCCGCCGACGACCTGCCAGAACTCGTCCCAGTCGATCGGTCCGAAGTCGTGGTGGCCACGCGCCTCGTTCCACTTCAACAGCGGGTCGGGCATCGTGACGCCCAGCACCTTGGCCTGCTCGACCGTGGCGTCGACGAACTTCTGCCGCAGCTCGTCGTTGCCGATGCGCTTGATGCCCCAGCGCATGTTCTGCGTGCTGTGCGTGCTGGCGCTGTCGGGCGGGCCGAACATCATCAGGCTCGGCCACCACCAGCGGTCCACCGCGTCCTGCACCATCGTGCGCTGGGCGTCGGTGCCCTCCTTCATCATCACCAGCAGCGCGTCGAAACCCTGGCGCTGGTGGAAACTCTCCTCGCGGCAGATGCGCACCATCGCGCGCGCATAAGGCGCGTAGCTGCAGCGCGTCAGCGGCACCTGGTTCATGATCGCCGCGCCGTCGACGAGCCAGCCGATGACGCCGATGTCGGCCCAGCTCAGCGTCGGGTAGTTGAAGATGCTGCTGTACTTGGCGCGGCCGCCGTGCAGGGCGTCGATCATCTGGTCGCGGCTGGTGCCCAGCGTCTCGGCGGCGGCGTACAGGTACAGGCCGTGGCCGCCCTCGTCCTGGACCTTGGCCAGCAGGATCGCCTTGCGCTTGAGCGTGGGCGCGCGCGTGATCCAGTTGCCTTCGGGCAGCATGCCGACGATTTCGCTGTGCGCGTGCTGGCTGATCTGGCGCACCAGCGTCTTGCGGTAATGCTCGGGCATCCAGTCCTTGGCCTCGATGAAGGCGCCGTCGTCGATGCGGGCCTCGAAACGCACCTCCAGCTGTGCCTCGGCGGTCGAGCGCACGGCCTGGCGCTCTTCCTTGGGTCCGACGTCCATCGCCTGCGTGTACATGGTTTGCCCCTCACTTCGGACGTTTGTCGACGACGCGCCGTGCCTTGCCCACCAGCGTTCGTTCGATCGACTCGGGCAGACCGACGTCGACGCGCGCGCTGACACCGATCAGCGCCTTGATGCGGTGCTGCAGTTCGTGGCCGATGGCCGCGCGGTCGGCATACGTATGTTCGGGGGCGACCTCGCAGCGCACCGTCACCTCGTCGAGCAGGGCCTCGCGCGTGACCACCAGCTGGTACTGCCCGGACAGCTGGCCGTGCTGCAGCACCAGTTCCTCGATCTGCGTCGGGAACAGGTTGACGCCGCGGATGATCAGCATGTCGTCGCTGCGGCCGACGATCTTGCCCATGCGGCGCATGCTGCGGGCGGTCGGCGGCAGCAGCCGGGTCAAGTCGCGCGTGCGGTAGCGGATCACCGGCAGCGCTTCCTTCGTCAGGGTCGTGAAGACGAGCTCGCCCTCGCTGCCTTCGGGCAGCACTTCGCCGCTGTCGGGGTCGATGATCTCGGGGTAGAAGTGGTCCTCCCAGATCACCGGGCCGTCCTTGGACTCGATGCACTCGTTGGCGACGCCGGGGCCCATGACCTCGCTCAGGCCGTAAATGTCGACCGCGTCGATGCCGGCGCTGAGCTCGATGTCGCGGCGCATGGCCTCGGTCCAGGGCTCGGCGCCGAAGATACCCACGCTGACCGACATCTGCCGCGGATCCTTGCCCTGGCGGCGGAACTCCTCGACGATGACCTGCATGTAGCTGGGCGTGACCATGATGATGTCGGGGCGGAAATCCTCGATCAGCTGCACCTGCTTTTCGGTCTGGCCGCCGCTCATCGGCACCACCGTGCAGCCCAGGCGTTCGGCGCCGTAGTGCGCGCCCAGGCCGCCGGTGAACAGGCCGTAGCCGTAGGCGACGTGCACGAGGTCGCCGGCGCGCCCGCCGCTGGCGCGGATCGAGCGTGCCACCAGGTCGGCCCAGCGGTCGATGTCACCCTGGGTGTAGCCGACCACCGTCGGCTTGCCGGTGGTGCCCGAAGACGCATGCACGCGCACGACCTGCTCGCGCGGCACCGCGAACATGCCGAAGGGGTAGTGCGCGCGCAGATCGACCTTGGCCGTGAACGGGAACTTGGCCAGGTCGGCCAGCGAACGGCAGTCCGACGGGTGCACGCCTTGGGCGTCGAAGGCCTGCCGGTAGTGCGCCACCTTGTCGTAGGCGTGCTGCAGCGTCCAGCGCAGGCGCTGCAGCTGCAGCGCCTGCAACTCGTCGCGGCTGGCGGTTTCGATCGGCTCCAGGTCGCCGGGGGCGGGCATCTTCACGGGCATCGTTATGTCTCCTGCACCTTCGTCTTGCCCACGGGCAGCCCTGCGACGAGCGGCTTGCCCTTGATCGTGTAAGAGCGGCCGCGGAACACCGCCACGGCATCGCCGCGCTGGTTGCTGACGCTGATGTCGTAGACGCCGGTGCGGCCCGACCGGGCCAGCTCCGCCGCCACCGCGGTCAGCACGTCGCCCTTGTGCGCCGCGGCCAGCAGGTTGACGTCGAAGCCGGCGGCCACGGTGACCTCGTTGTAGGCGTTGCAGGCGTAGGCGAAGGCACTGTCGGCCAGCGTCGTGACCATGCCACCGTGGCAGATGTCGTGGCCATTGAGCATGTCCTCGCGCACGGCCATCGTCAGCGTGGCGCTGCCGGGGCCGATGGCCAGCACCCGCATGCCCAGCGCGCGGCTGACGCGGTCGCCCTGCCACATCGCGTCGCGCGTGGCCTCGGCCACCTGCTGCGGCTTCATCAGCGGTCCTTGAAGACGGCCGGGCGCTTGGCGAAGAAGGCCGCCACGCCCTCGGCGAAATCGTGCGCGCGGCCGAGTTCACGCTGCGCCTGGGCCTCCAGCGTGAGGGCGGCTGCGAAGTCCAGCGGCATCGCGGTGTCCAGGGCGCGGCGCGTTTCCGCCAGCGCGCGGCTGGGCATCAGCGCCAGGCGCTGGGCCAGCGCGGCCACGGTATCCATCAGCACGGCGTCGTCGACGCACTTCCAGATCAGGCCCATGCGCTCGGCCTCTTCGGCCGGCAGCTTGTCGCCCGTCATCGCCAGTGCCAGCGCGCGGGCGCGGCCCACCAGCCGCGGCAGCAGCCAGGTGCCGCCGCAGTCGGGAACGAGGCCGATCTTGCTGAAGGCCTGGATGAAGCTGGCGCTGCGCGCGGCAATCACCAGGTCGCAGCACAAGGCGAAGTTGGCGCCGGCGCCGGCGGCGACACCGTTGACGGCGGCGAGCACCGGCACCGGCATCGTGCGCACGCGCGTGGCCAGCGGCCGGTAGTAGCGCTCGATGACCGCGCCGACGTCGACGTCGCCGGTCATGGCCGGGTCACCGAGGTCCTGCCCGGCGCAGAAGCCGCGGCCGGCACCGGTGACGACGACGGCGCGCACACCCTCGTCAGCGGCCGCCGCATCCAGCGCCTGCGCCAGCTCGGCGTGCATGGCCGCGGTGAAGCTGTTCAGCGTGGCCGGCCGGTCGAGCGTCAGCGTGCGCACGGCCCCCTGGTTGGAGACCCGCACCGTGGTCGCGGGCGAAACAGCGTCGGTCAATGGCAACTCCCCAGCCAGCCCCGATGCACAGCAAAAGAGGCCAGGCTGGCGGCATTCTTCGACCGATCGGTCGGCGAATTCTAGAAGACCGCCCCGACTACGATCAAGATGCTTACCCGACTGGCGGCAGTGCGTCCATGCGGACGGCGCTGGGCGCAGACATCAGGCCACTGCGGGTCCGCGCGAGAAGCGGCGTTCCAGGTAGTCCAGCAGCGTGCGCAGGGTCTGCGCCTCGCCACCCACCGGGCGACCCGGCCGCGCGCTGTCGTTCCAGGCGAAGAGGTCGATGTGCAGCCAGTCCAGGTCGGCCGGCACGAAGTCCTCGAGGAACAGCGCGGCGTTGATGGCGCCGGCCAGCGCGTTGCGCCCGGTGTTGACGAGGTCGGCGACATCGCTTTCGATGCCGGCGTGATAGCCGCGCCACAGCGGCATGTGCCACAGCGGGTCGTGCAGCGCCAGGCCCTGGTCGACGAGCGCGCGCGCCAGCTCCATGCGGCGGCAGAACAGCGCCGGCAGCTGCGCGCCCAGCGCCACGCGCGCGGCGCCGGTGAGCGTGGCCAGGTCGATCATCAGCGCCGGCTTGCCCTCGGCACCGTAGGCCAGCGCGTCGCACAGGATGACACGCCCCTCGGCGTCGGTGTTGCCGATCTCGATGTGCAGGCCGGCGCGGGTCTTGAACACGTCGCCGGGCCGGTAGGCGTTGCCGGCGATGGCGTTCTCCACTGCCGGAATGAGCAGCTGCAGCCGCACCGGCAGCGCCAGCGCCATCACCATTTGCGCCAGGCCCAGCGCGTTGGCCGCGCCGCCCATGTCCTTTTTCATCTGCCGCATGCCTTCGGCGGCCTTGATGTCCAGGCCGCCGCTGTCGAAACACACGCCCTTGCCGACGATGACCAGCTTCGGGTCCTTGGGACGACCCCAGTTCAGCTCGATCAGCCGGGGCGCGCGCGTGGCGGCGCGGCCCACCGCATGGATGGCCGGGAAACCGGCCGGCAGCAGCTTGTCGCCCACGATCTGCTTGAAGGTGGCGCCGTGCTGGCGCGCCACCAGGCGCACCGCCTCGGCCAGCTCGGCCGGGCCCATGTGTTCGGCCGGCGTGTTGACGAGGTCGCGCGTCGACGCGATGGCGGTGGCCAGCAACACGCCGCGCTGCGCCTGCGCGCTGGCCGCCAGGTGCAACTGCGCCGGCTCGCGCCGGCGCGCCTTGTAGAGGTCGAAGTGGTAGCTGCCCAGCTCCCACGACAGCGCCGCGGCAGACTCGTCGAGCGCCAGACCCGCGGCGCCCAGGTGATAGCGCCCTTCCGGCAGGGCCGCGGGCAGCGCCGCCAGCGCCCAGGGGTGGTCGGCGGCGCTGACACCGGCCCACACCGCGGCCAGCCGGCCGTCGGCCGCCGGCAGCAATGCAAAGGTGTCGGGTGCCGCCGTGAAGCCGGTCGTCTGCAGCCAGCGGCGGGCGGCCGGGTCGAGCCGAGCCGTGTGCGCAGCGAACTGCTCGCGGTCGGTGGCATGGATGGGCACGCTGTGGCGGCCGGGTTTGGCGAGGTGGACGGTCATGCGTTTGCTCTGTCAGTGGCCGCAGCAGCAGCCGCCGCACGTTCGGCGTGCCATTCCACCAGGCGGCGCATATTGCCCAGCGACACCCAATGCAGGTGCACCAGGCCGAGCAGGCCGCTGCGGTGCAGTTCACCGACCACGGCATCGGGCAGCTCGGTCATCTTCTTGTCGTCGACGGTCAGGAAGCCGTCGACCGTGTGCTTGCTGCCGTCGGGCAGGGTGGCGTCGAAGCGCATCTCGCGCAGCACGTCGAGTTCGAGCAGGCGCTGGCAGACCCGGCGTGTGCGCTGGACCTCGGTTTCCAGCGCCTCCAGTTGCGCCTGCATGGTGTTCAGCAGTTCGGCGGGCCGGCCGTCGGCTTCGAACACCGGCGCGCCGACCTCGCTGTCGATGCCGGCGTAGGCCATGTCGACGCAGACCGCGAAGCGCTGGTCGTCGACGCGGCCGATGCAGAACGGGTACAGCCGCAGCACCGCAGGCATGTAGTGGGTGCGCCAGCGGCCCTCATCGACGTAGAGGTTCTGCCCCTGCTTCAGGCCGAGCACGGCCACCGGCGCGATCTGGTCGCGGCCGTCGGGCTCCTTGCCGGCGCGCACGAAGACGATGGGCGCCTCGCGACAAACGTCGCCGAATTCGGCCGCGGCCACGAACA
This sequence comes from uncultured Rubrivivax sp., assembly GCA_964371495.1. Lineage (GTDB taxonomy): Bacteria > Pseudomonadota > Gammaproteobacteria > Burkholderiales > Burkholderiaceae_C > Rubrivivax. The sequence goes on along the minus strand of CAYJOA010000094.1, from coordinate 7,243 downwards.
GCGCATTGAGGCCCTGTGCCAGCGACCAGTCGCCGACGGGCAGGCGCAGCTTGAGCTGACGGTGCTGCGCGGCGTCCAGCGCGGTGGGCTTGAGGTGCAGGTTCTGATTGATCAAGTGTTCTCTCCTGAATTCTCGGTGGGCGTCGCCAGCACCTTGTCGACACGCTTGCCGTCGAGGTCGACGACCTCGAAGCGCCAGCCCTCCCAGACCACGGTGTCGGCGGTGCGCGGCAGGCGCCCGAGCAGGAGCATGATCATGCCTGCCAGCGTGTTGTAGCGGCCGCGGTCTTCCTCGGGCAGCTCCTTCAGCTTGAGCCTGTCCTTGAGCTCGGGCACCGGAATCAGGCCATCGAGCAGCCAGCCGCCGTCGGGGCGCTTCACGGCCCAGGCCCCGTCGTCGCTGAGCGCCGTGAATTCGCCGGCGATCGCTTCCAGCAGGTCACGCTCGGTGATCACGCCCTGCACCGCGCCGTACTCGTCGACGACGAAGACGAGGTCGGTGTCGATGCGGCGGAACTGCTCGAGCAGCTCCATGCCGGTGAGCGTTTCGGGCACGAACACCGACGGCTGCAGGTGGTCGCCGATCTGCGGCCGCTCGCCGCGCGCCAGCGGCTGCAGCAGGCTGGCGACGACGAGCACGCCCTGAACGTCGTCCAGCGAGCCGCGGCACACCGGAAAACGCGAATGGCTGCTGGCGGCCATGCGCTCGAGCTGCGTGTCCAGCGGGTCGGCCAGGTCCAGCCAGTCGATTTCGGCGCGCGGGATCATCATCGAGCCGATCTGGCGGTCGTCGAGCCGGAAGACGTTGCGCACCATCTGGTGCTCCTGCTCCTCGATCACGCCGGCGTCCAGCCCCTCGTCGAGCTGGGCCGCGATCTCTTCCTCGGTGACGCTGGCGCCGGGTGCCTTGCCGCCCAGGCCCAGCAGTCGCAGCACGGCCACCGTCGACGCCGACAGCAGCACCACGAAGGGCTTGGTGGCCGTCGACAACCACATCATCGGCCGCGCCGCCAGCCGTGCCACCGGTTCGGGGAACATCTGGCCGATGCGCTTGGGGACCAGCTCGCCGAAGATGATCGTGAAGTAGGTGATGAGCACGATGACGCCGGCGGTGGCAGCGACGTTTGCCGCCCCGGCACCGATGCCGAAGCGTTCGATCAGCCAGCCCGCCAGCGGTTGCGCGAACGCCGCTTCGCCGACGATGCCGTTGAGCAAGCCGATCGACGTGATGCCGATCTGCACCGTCGACAACCACCGCGTCGGGTCATCGTGCAGCGCCATCGCGGCATCGGCGCCGCCCTCGCCCGCCTCCACCATGACCTGCAGCCGGGCCTTGCGTGCGGCCGTCAGGCCCATCTCGGCCATCGCGAAGGCACCATTGAGCAGGATCAGGAAGACCAGAAGCGCAGTGTCCATCGGGAACCCGGAACACTGGTGCCGGGCGCAAGTCGCGGTGGGCGGAGATTAGCAGAGCGCCCGGCGGCCGCCGCTGCGGCGATGACGTGCGCCGGCACAATGAGCCGATGCACTATTTGGTGGGCGATGTACAGGGCTGCGCCGAAGCCTTCGAGAACTTGCTGGCCGAAATCGGCTACTCGCCTTCGCGGGACCGGCTCGTCGTGCTCGGTGACCTGGTCAACCGGGGCCCGGCCTCGCTGGCCGCGCTGCGCCGCCTGGCCGGCTTCGGCGACGCCGCCGCCTGCCTGCTGGGCAACCACGACTTGCACCTGCTGGCGGTGGCCCACGGGGTGCGGCCGCTGCACCGCAGCGACACCTTCGGCGACGTGCTCGGCGCGCCCGACCGCGATGCCTGGATCGACTGGCTGCGCCGGCAGCGCCTGGCGCACCTGGACGACGGCTGGTTGTGCGTGCACGCCGGCGTGGTGCCGCAGTGGGACACGGCGCAGACGCTGGCACTGGCCGCCGAGGTCGAGGCACTGCTGCGCGGGCCCGATCTCGGCGCATTCCTGGCCGTGATGTACGGCAACGAGCCCAGCCGCTGGAGCGACACGCTGGTCGGCGCCGATCGCTGGCGCTTCGTCATCAACACGCTCACCCGCATCCGCTTCTGCACAGCCGACGGCAGGCTCGACTTCAAGACCAAGGAAGGCGCCGGCGCCGCGCCGCCCGGCCACTTGCCATGGTTCGACGTTCCGGGCCGCCGCACGGCGGGGCAGCCGATGGCCTTCGGACACTGGAGCACGCTCGGACTGATCGAACGCGACGACCTACTGGCCATCGACACCGGCTGTGTCTGGGGCGGCGCGCTGACGGCCGTGCGCGTTGACGGCGGGCGGCGTGAGGTGGTGCAGGTGGCGTGTGCCCAGGCGCAGCGGCCCGGGGCCTAGAATTCGCGCCGCGGGAAGCGTGGCCGAGCGGTTCAAGGCAGCGGTCCTGTTCAGCGCAACGCGCTGCGCCGGAACTCATGTCGCGCAGCGACGTGAGTGCAGGCAAAACCGGCGCCGACCGGCACAATGCAGATCCCAGGAAGCGTGGCCGAGCGGTTTAAGGCACCGGTCTTGAAAACCGGCGAGGGCTTATCCCCTCCGTGAGTTCGAATCTCACCGCTTCCGCCATATCGTTACTGTGTCAGCGTCATGTCGATGTCGAATGCCTTCACGCTCGAACGCATGCCTCGCCCCTGTTGCGCCCTGTTGCGATCAGGGTGTGCCTTCGATCCCATAGGCGGTGGGCAACCTCCATCGCAAACCCCGAAACGATCTGAAGCTGGCTCTAATCGCTCACTACGGCCTTACCTGCGGTGCGACGCAAGGGCGCCTTTCTAGCCTTTTCAGCCCTTTCAACCTTGGCAGACTTCGCAGACTTCGCAGCCTTCGCAGACTTCGCAGCCTTCGATCCGACTGCCGACTTCGCCACACCAACGCTAGCCAGAGCCTTTGCGTCGTATACGAGGGGTCCCGCCTCCTTGACAGGCGCGAGGGTAACCGCGCTCATCCCGACAATTCCTGACGGGAGAACTTCTGCAAGGGTTGGTCCCGCATTCGCGCCAGCAAAACGCAGGCGAACTCCGACGTGCCAGAGTCCATCGGTAATACCCTTGGCTGCGAAGAGTAGCGGCACGAGTTCGTTCCAGCCGAACTCATATTTGTGCGAGTCGTTCGTGGTGGACATTGATCGTTCCTTCAACTGGTCAAAACTGGACGACGACCGGCAGCTTTCGGTGCCCGACGCGTGTTGGCTACGAACACAAGATTCGCGGCGTCACTTGTGCCTTTCTCCGTGATGCCTTGAAGGTGCGCGATGATCGGTGCGATAGCTCCGGACAGTGAAAACTCCTCCTTGACCCACTTGGTAGTCAAGGACGACAGCGCGTCGGTCGCCTGGTCTGCCAGCACAGTCGCGGTCTGCGCCATTTCCAAGCGCGGTGGGTCGGTGGGGCCAATGAAGATCGCTGGCGAAACGCCAAAGCGAGCGCCGAGGGCACGCGCCTGCCGTGCATTGATCTCACGTCGCCCAGAGAGAATTGAACTGACAACTGACTGACCACCGACCTCCCCTGCCAAGTCAGTCTGCTTCAATCCATTCGAGTCCATCAACAACCGGAGAACAGTTGCAGGTGGCGCATTCGGCTCGTGAAGCCGCTTGGTTTCAAAAGTCTCGATCAGTTCACTTAGAAGATCGATGAGCGAGTGAAGTGGCGACGCTTCGTCGTCTTCGACCGCCTCGAGCAGAGCGTCAAGCACCGCTGCCGTGTGCGCAAGATCTTCATTGCTCCGAATCGCCCGCACTTGGCCGATGCTCGCAACCAGCTTCTCCCAAGCGTCAGCAACAGCGAGAATGTCGAACTCTTTTTTCACTTGCCTCTGCCTTTCCTAGTCATCACGACAGTCCAAGCGTCGTACTCAGGGTGCGTGAGTACCTCTTTGATGTAGACCACTCCGGTCCGAGTCGTACCCTGATAGTTCACGCTTGCTGCGATGCGATTGCGGTTCACGTCGAAGATCCACAACGAGTGAGCCCAATCGGCATTCCGAAACGTCTGCTTCACATCGTTTGGGCACGTCCAAACCGCAGCCTTCACTGCGACCTCCCACGCACGCATCGGACCCTCCGCAGACCGGTGGAGTGTCCAAAAGTCCACCAGCCTAGTTCTGGTTATGATGCGCATCGCCATGAAATATAGCAGTTTGCTATTGACCACATCATCGCAGATCTCTATGAAGAGAAGCCTTGAGTCGTGACGGGTGCAACAGCTGCGCAGCCTCGGGCACGCCACCCGCACAGACAGCTTCACTATGCATCGAGACACCACGGCAGGCTGTAAGAACGCTCGCGGGTGCCCGACCACGCTGCGGGTGTGCGGACTCTCGAGCCGCCACCGCCACCGCGCCGCAGGCCATGCCGGCCAGCGGGTCGTCGATCCATCCTCACATCCGGAGTGCCCGCCATGATCAACACGACATCCCCCACCTCGCTGGCCGCCGCCGCCGCGCTGTTTGCGTTGTCGGCCGCCGCCTTTGCCGCCAACCCGCCTGCAGGCAGCAGCGGCATGGCCGTGGCTGCCAGCGACAAGGTGCACTGCTACGGCGTCAACGACTGCAAGGGCAACGGCGACTGCAAGACCACCCAGAACGCCTGCAAGGGTCAGAACTCGTGCAAGGGCCAAGGCTTCAAGGGCACGTCGGCCAAGGAGTGCCTGGCCAAGGACGGCACCATCGCCGACCTGGTGGCCAAGAAGTAATCGGCACGTCATGGTCTCCAGCCAGCCGCCCAGCTTCGGCCTCGGCCTGCGCCCCACGCACTATGGGGCCTTCCTGGCCCAAGCCAGGCGCGTGGACTGGCTGGAGATCATCTCCGACAACTACATGGTCCCGGGCGGCAAGCCGCTGGCCATGCTGGATGCGATCCGCGAGCGCTACCCGATGGTGATGCACGGCGTGGCGCTGTCCATCGGCGCGGTGAACGGCCCCGACCCCGCCTACTTGCGCCGACTCGCCGCGCTGGCGCGGCGTGTGCAGCCGATGTGGGTGTCAGACCACCTGTGCTGGACCGGGGTGCACGGCCGCCCCTTGCACGACCTGCTGCCGCTGCCTTACAGCGAGGAAGCGCTGCGCGTCGTGGTGCGCAACGTGCAACGGGTGCAGGACGCGCTGGGCCGCCGCATCCTGCTGGAGAACGTATCCAGCTACGTCGAGTTCACGGCGTCGCGGATGAACGAGTGGGACTTCGTGCGCCGCGTCTGCGAAGAGGCCGACTGCGATCTGCTGCTGGACGTCAACAACATCCACGTCAGCGCCGTGAACCACGGTTTCGATGCGCTGACCTACCTGCACCACATGCCGCGGCGGCGCGTCCGCCAGATCCACCTGGCCGGCCACACCGACAACGGCGACCACCTCGTCGATACGCACGACCACCCGGTGGCCGGCGCCGTATGGTCGCTGTACCGCCAGGCGCTGCAGATCCTGGGGCCGGTGCCGACGATGATCGAGCGCGACGACCACATTCCGCCGCTGGACGAGCTGATGGACGAGCTGGACGTGGCGCGCGGCATCGCCGCCGAAGTGTGCGCCGGCGCCGGGTACAGGCAAGCGGCATGACGCTGCAGACGCTGCAAGAGCAGTTCCAGCAGCACCTGCTGGCCGGCGACGACCGCATCGCCGCCGCCGTCAGGCCCGGCGGCATCGGCGTCGCCAGGCGGCTGGCCATCTACCACCATGCCTACCGCATGCGCCTGCTCGACACGCTGCGCGACAGCTACGGCCACACGCTCGTCTACCTGGGCGACGAGGCCTTCGACGCGGCGGCGCTGGCCTACGTGGAAAGCCACCCCTCGCAACACGCCAGCCTGCGCTGGTATGGCGCATCGTTCGCCGACGCCTTGGCACTGCGCTTCGATGAAGATGGCGAAGTCGCCGAGCTCGCCGCACTCGACTGGGCGCTGCGCCTGGCGTTCGACGGCCCCGACGCCGCTGTGCTGACGCTGGCCGACCTGGCGGCGCTGCCGGCCGGCGCCTGGAGCCACTTCGGCTTTGCCCTGCACCCGACCTATGCCCGGCTGCGCCTGCACCACAACACGCTGGCCTTGTGGCAGGCCCTGGACCGCGACCAGGCGCCTCCCGCTGCCGCGCCGCTGGCCGAACCCGGCGATCTGCTGATCTGGCGCCGCGGCCACCAGCCACACTTTCGCAGCCTGCAGCCCCTGGAGGCGGCGGCGCTCGACTGCCTGCATCGCGGCCTGAGCTTTGCCGACACCTGCGCGCATCTGTCCGCCCGCTTCGAGCGCCCGGACGCGGCGGCCGAGATCGGAACACTGCTCAGGCGCTGGATCGACGAAGGACTGCTCAGCGCCGCGACGGCGTGCCTGGCTGCCTGTGCGCCTGCATGAATCGCGTCGCGGCATCGATCAGCGCCTGCGGCTGGTCGCGCTGCGGCGAATGGCCGCAGGCCGGCAGCTCCAGCAGCTGCGTCTGCGGCACACGGCGGGCGATGCCGCGGATCTGCTCCAGCGTGCCGTACTCGTCGTCCAGGCCCTGCACCGCCAGCAGCGGGCAGCGTATGGCGTCGAGTTCGGCTTCGATCGTCCACTGGCGGAACGGCGGGTGCAGCCAGATGCGGTTCCAGCCCCAGAAGGCCGAGTCCGGGTCGTCGTGGTACTTCGCCAGCCGCTGGCGCAAGTCGGTGTCGAGGTAGGCGCGTCGGGCCTTCTCGATGCTGTCCACCGACAGGTCCTCGACCCGGATGTGCGGCGCGACGACGATGGCGCCGCGCAGCGCATGGGCGTAGCGTGCCGCGTACAGCAGCGCGATCGAGCCGCCGTCGCTGTGGCCGAACAGCCAGGGCGGATCGGCATCGACGTCGACGTTCAGTGCTGCCAACAGCGCCGGCAGCACCTCGTGTGCCTGGCGGTGCATGAAGTCCAGCTCCCAGGCCTCTTCGGCGGCACGCGGCGTCGAACGGCCGTACCCGGGCCGCGAATAGACCAGGCCGCGCGAACCGACAGCGTCGCACAGCCGGGCCGGGAAATCGCGCCACATGGCCAGCGACCCCAGGCCCTCGTGCAGGAACACGATCAGCGGCGCCGGCTGGCGCTGCAGACCAAGCCATTCGTGCTCGATGCGCACCGGCCTGCCGGCCCATTCGATGTCGACGAACATTTCAGTCATGCCGCCGCGTTCTGCGCGATCCGCAATGCATGAATCGTTCGCGAGGGCAGCGAGTCTGCTTGCGGCCCGTTGCGGACCTTGCCGGGTGTCCGCTTACCGCGCTCGACGTCTTGCGC
>CAYJOA010000093.1:14867-17297 GCA_964371495.1 uncultured Rubrivivax sp. | reverse complement strand
TTCTTGATCACGAACTGCGCGCCCTGCAGGTCTTCCTTGTAGTCGATCTCGGCGCCCATCAGGTACTGCAGGCTCATGGCGTCTATCAGCAGCACGACGCCGTTCTTGGCCATCTGCGTGTCGTCTTCGTTGATCACTTCGTCGAAGGTGAAACCGTACTGGAAACCCGAGCAGCCGCCGCCTTGCACGAAGACACGCAGCTTGAGGTCGGGGTTGCCTTCTTCTTCGACCAGCTGGCGGACCTTGTCCGCGGCGCTGTCGGTGAAGATCAAGGGCGCAGGCATGTCGTCGGTGGACGGGGCAAGCGGTTCGGCCAGGGCGTTCATGGGAGTTCCTTCAGGGGGCGGATGCAAGCTTCGCGAGAAGCGACAGCACTATGAGTGCGGACTGTTCGGTATTCTGCAAGGGTCGGATTTTCGCCCCATTCGCAGTCCTGCACGACAGGCCCGATTTCACCATCGATGGCGCCATGGCCGAACTTGACCTTCCCGCAGACCCGGGCATTGCCCCGCCCATCGCGGACGCGGCGCCTCGGTCGCTGTCCGTTGCGGCCATCGCCGCACCACCGAAGCACGCGCCCGGCATCCCGGGCAGCCCGGGTGATCCACCATGCACGAGCAGTCCACCGGACTGCCCGTGGGGGGGCCTCAACGCTTGCTGAACTGCTTGCGACGGCGGGCGCCGTGCAGGCCGACCTTCTTGCGTTCGACTTCGCGCGCGTCGCGCGTCACGAAGCCGGCCCGGCTGAGGTCGGGCTTGAGCTCCGTGTCGTAGTCGATCAGCGCGCGCGTGATGCCGTGGCGCACCGCGCCGGCCTGGCCGGACTCACCGCCGCCGTGCACGTTGATCTTGATGTCGAAGGCCGTCTCGTTGCCGGTCAGCAGCAAGGGCTGCTTGACGATCATGATCGAGGTCTGGCGGCCGAAATAGTCGCCGATCACCTTGCCGTTGATCATGATCTGCCCGCTGCCCTTCTTGATGAAGACGCGAGCCACGCTCGATTTGCGGCGGCCGGTGCCGTAGTTCCACTGTCCGATCATTTCGGCGTCCTCAAATCTCGAGCGGCTTGGGCTGCTGGGCGGTGTGCGGGTGCGTGGCACCGGCGTACACCTTCAGCTTCTTGATCATCGCGTAGCCGAGCGGGCCCTTGGGCAACATGCCCTTGACGGCCTTCTCGATGGCGCGGCCGGGATGGCGGGCCTGCATGTCCTTGAAGGACGTGGCCGTGATGCCGCCCGGGTAACCCGAGTGCCGGTAGTAGATCTTGTCGGTGGCCTTGGCCCCCGTGACGCGGATCTTTTCGGCGTTGACGATGACGATGAAATCACCGGTGTCGACGTGAGGCGTGTAGATGGGCTTGTGCTTGCCGCGCAAACGGAGTGCCACTTCGCTGGCAACACGTCCGAGCACCTTGTCGGTGGCGTCAATCACAAACCACTCGTGCTTCACTTCGGCCGGCTTGGCGCTGAAGGTCTTCATGAGGGTCTTCCTGAGTGCAGTCTTCGGCTGAAGCCTGCGGGGTTCCACGGCAAAACAGCGCCCGCCCAGCCCTTCGGAACCGCTTGTGCAGGCGGCCTCTCGGGGCTTGTCGAATCCGTCGACGCCTGGGTTCGGGGTGCCGCAAGCAACTCCCGCGGGACTCAGGCATCGGCGAAAAGCGCAAAAACGATCCCGGCCGTGAGCGGGAAAGCCTCGCAGTATACGACGAAAGTTCGCCCCCGGCCCAGTGTCATGGCGGTGAATAGCCAGGCCCACTGCGGCGTGTTTTGGGGGTAAACCCTAGTTCGATCGCGTAGGATGCCCAAGATACCCATGGGGATATCCAGATGACACAGCAAACCGAAGTGCTCGAAGCCGCGCTTCCCAACGACACCGGCCCGCGTCCGGCACGGAGCTGGGTGGCCATCCGCAACCTCGGTCCACGCCACCGCAGCCGCATCCTGGCCCATCTGCAAGCCTTGAGCGAGCCCGACCGGCTGCTGCGTTTCGGCCAGGTCGCCACCGACGAACAGATCCAGCACTACGTCGACCACATCGAGTTCGAGCGCGACCTCGTCTTCGGCGTGTTCAACCGCCGCCTGCAACTGGTGGCCATGTCCCACCTCGCATTCGAGCCACCGGCCGACCAGCCCGTGCCCGCGGCCGAGTTCGGCGTCTCTGTGCTCGAGCGTGCGCGCGGGCGGGGCTTCGGGGCACAGCTGTTCGACCACGCCGTGACGCACGCCCGCAACCGCGGCGCGCGGAACTTGCTGATCCATATCGCCCGTGACAACTCGGCCATGATCGGCATCGTGCGGCGTGCCGGCGCCGACATCCGGTTCGACGGCGCCGAGGTCACCGCCGAGCTGCCGCTGCCCCAGGGCACGCTGGGCTCGCATCTCGAGGAACTGGTGGCCCATCAGGCCGCCGCGATCGACTACCGCATCAAGA
>CAYJOA010000093.1:0-14767 GCA_964371495.1 uncultured Rubrivivax sp. | reverse complement strand
CTGCTGGCCGCCGGGGTGCTTTGGCTGTCGCGGCAGCAACGGCCCAAGTCGCGGCCGTTGCCCACGGAGTGGACACTCACTGCACGGCCGGTCTTCAGCAGCGACGAGCGGCGTGTCTATCGCCATCTGCGCGAAGCCCTGCCGCACCACATCGTGCTTTCCAAGCTGCCCTTGGTGCGCTTCAGCCAGCCCACCGATCCGAGCGAGGTTCGCTTCTGGTACACGCTGCTGGGCTCGCTCAACGTCACCTTTGCGATCTGCAGCGCCAACGGGCGCGTGCTGGCGGCGATCGACCTCGACAACGACCGTGGTGATTCGCGCCGCGCCACGCAGATCAAGCAGTCCGTCCTGGCCGCCTGCCGGGTGCGTTACGTGCGCTGCCCGGTCGACCACCTGCCGTCGATCGCCGAACTGCAGCTGCTGGTGCCGCAGACCGGAGGCGCCGGCGCCCGCGGCCCGCAGCCGGCGCCGACGGTGAGCCCGGCGCGCGACGAACGCGTGAGCGCCACGGGCTCGCGCCGCCGTGCGCGGACGACGCTGTGGCAGGACTCGGGCTTCATGCAGGACTCCTTCTTCGGCGTCGACGCCCGCGCCGACTTCAGCTCGCCCAGCTCGTTCGGCAGCCTGCGGCCGGGCCTGTCGATGCGCGACGTCCCCGACGCCCCCGACGACATCGGCGGTGTCGTCGTCGACACACCGGTGGCGCCGGTTCGGCATTGACGACACGCCGCGAAGGCTGCAGCCGCTGCCCGCCGGCGGCGCCATGAACTACAGCCAGCTGACGCCGCGGCAGGTGCTCGACTCGCTGGACGCCGTGGGCCTGCGCGGCGACGGCCGCATCCTGCAGCTCAATTCCTACGAGAACCGCGTCTTCCAGGTCTTCCTGGAAGACGGCCGCGCGGTGGTGGCCAAGTTCTACCGGCCCGGGCGCTGGAGCAACGAGCAGATCGTCGAGGAACACGCCTTCGCGCTGGAGCTCGCCGCTGCCGAGGTCTCGGTGGTGCCGCCGCGGGTGCTGCATGCCGAGCCAGGCGTGCCGGGGCTGGAGTTGTACGGCGACCCGCCGACGCTGGCCTGCCACACCGTGGACGGCAGCACGCACCGCTACACCGTCGCCGACCGCTGCGCCGGCCGCGAGCCGGAGCTCGACGACCCGGCCACGCTGGAGAGAATCGGCCGCTTCATCGGCCGCCTGCATGCGGTGGGCAGGCGCCGGCCGTTCGTCCACCGGCACCAGCTCGACGCGCGCGCCGACGGCCAGCGTGCGCTAAAGGTGCTGCTGCAAGGCGGCTTCGTGCCGCCCACCGAACAGCCAGCCTGGCACGACGCGTGCCTGCGGGCACTGGACGCCACCAGCGCCGCCTTCGACGCCGTCGCTGCCACCGGCCCGCTGGCCACGCTGCGCCTGCACGGCGACTGCCACCCCGGCAACGTGCTCTGGCGCGACAGCGGCCCCAACGTGGTCGACCTCGACGACGCCATGCAGGGCCCGGCCGTGCAGGACCTGTGGATGCTGGTCTCGGGCGACGCGGCCACGATGGCACAGCAGCTCGACACCCTGCTCGGCGGCTACGAGCAGTTCGCCGACTTCGACGACCGCGAACGTGCCCTCATCGAGCCGCTGCGCACGCTGCGCATGGTGCGCCACAGCGCCTGGCTGGCCGAACGCTGGGGCGACCCGACCTTTCCGCTCAACTTCCCGTTTTTCGGCAGCGCGGCCTACTGGAGCCAGCAGACCGCCCAGCTGCGCGAGCAGGTCGAATTGATGGCCGCATAGACGACTGCCGCGCGCCCCGCCGACGGCTGCGCCGCACGCGGGGGGCTGGCGCCGCGCCGGACTATGCCGTCAGCAGGCGGTTCACGCGCTGCACGTAGGCGGCCGGGTCTTCGAGCTGCCCGCCCTCGGCCAGCAGCGCCTGGTCGAACAGGATCTGCGCCAGGTCGTCGAAACGGGCGTCGCCTTCGGCCGTGCCCTGCAGCCGCTTGACCAGCGCATGCACCGGGTTCACCTCCAGGATCGGCTGGCCCTTGGGCGCGTCCTGACCGGCCTGCTTGAGCAGCCGCGCCAGGTGCGAACTCATGTCGTGTTCGTCGACGACGATGCAGGCCGGTGAATCGACCAGTCGCGTCGTCGAGCGCACGTCCTTGGCACGGTCCTTCAGCGCCGTCTTCAGCCGTTCGAGCACGGGCTTGAAGGCCTCGGCGGCTTCCTCGGCCTGCTTCTTCTCGTCCTCGTCCTGCAGCTTGCCGAGGTCGACGCCGCCCTTGGCCACGCTCTGCAGCGGCTTGCCGTCGAATTCGTACAGGTGGCTGAGCATCCACTCGTCGACGCGGTCGGTCAGCAGCAGCACCTCGATGCCCTTCTTGCGGAAGACTTCGAGCTGCGGGCTGCCCTTGGCCGCCGCCAGCGTGTCGGCGGTGATGTAGTAGATGGCGTCCTGGCCCTCCTTCATGCGGCCCACGTAGTCGGCCAGCGAGACGCCGGCGTCGGCCTGCGTGCTGGCGAAGCGCAGCAGCTTGGCCAGCCGCTCCTGGTTGGCGTGGTCCTCGCCGATGCCTTCCTTGAGAACGGCGCCGAACTGGGCCCAGAACTCGGCGTACTTGTCCTTCTGGTTCTCGGCCACGTCCTCCAGCATCGACAGCACCCGCTTGGTGCAGCCTTCGCGGATGGCCTTGACGTCGCGGCTTTCCTGCAGCAGTTCGCGGCTGACGTTCAGCGGCAGGTCGGCGCTGTCGATCACGCCCTTGACGAAGCGCAGGTAGACCGGCATCAGCGCCTCGGCGTCGTCCATGATGAAGACACGCTTGACATAGAGCTTGACGCCGCCGCGCTTGTCGCGGTTCCAGAGGTCGAACGGCGCCTTGGCCGGCACGTACAGCAGCTGCGTGTACTCGGTGCGGCCCTCGACGCGGTTGTGCGTGTAGGCCAGCGGCGGTTCGCTGTCGTAGCTGATCTGCTTGTAGAACTCCTGGTACTGGGCGTCGGTGATGTCGCTCTTGGCGCGTGTCCACAGTGCGGCGGCCTTGTTCACCGGCTCCCACTCGTCGGTGCTGACCTGCTCCTTCTTGTCCTCGTCCCACTTCTGCTTGGGCATCAGGATCGGCAGCGAGATGTGGTCGGAGTACTTGCCGATGATCGACTTCAGCTTCCAGGCGCTGAGGAACTCCTCTTCACCGTCGCGCAGGTGCAGGATGACGTCGGTGCCGCGTGCGGCGCGTTCGATCGTCTCGACTTCGAAGTCACCCGTGCCTTCGCTGCTCCAGCGCACACCTTCCTGCGGGCGGGCACCGGCGCGGCGTGATTCCACCGTGATGCGGTCGGCGACGATGAAGCCGGAATAGAAGCCGACACCGAACTGGCCGATCAGCTTGGCATCCTTCTTCTGCTCGCCTTCGAGCCTGGCCATGAATTCGCGCGTGCCGCTCTTGGCGATGGTGCCCAGGTGTTGCACGGCTTCTTCGGCACTCATGCCGATGCCGTTGTCACGGATGGTGATGGTCTTGGCCTGGTCGTCGTACCAGACGCGCACTTCCAGGTTCGGTGCATCCTCGAACAGGGTGTTGTCGTCCAGCGCCTCGAAGCGCAGCTTGTCGCAGGCGTCCGAGGCATTGGAAACCAGTTCGCGCAGGAAGATTTCCTTGTTCGAGTACAGAGAGTGGGTGACGAGGTGCAGGATCTGCTTGACCTCGGCCTGGAACGACAGGGTTTGTTTTTCCATGATCCTGGATGTACGTGGATGGGTGCCGGCGCCGGCAAGGCCGCGGCAAGGGTCGATCGACCGAGCACATGGTGGGGTCGACACCCGGCCCTTTCAAGGGCCGCGATCGTGGCGTGCAGGCGCCTGCGGCGAGCCGCCACTGTGCGCCAGCGGACAGACGCGGGGCACCACAGTGAGAAACTTCGGTCCATGAGTCCAGCCGCCAGTGCCGACGCCGACCCCACTGCCCGCGCCACCCTCACGACCGCCGAGCCCGGCGAATGGGCTCTGGGCGGCGCCTGGACGGTGCACGGCCTGGCCGAGATGGCCACGCAGCCGGCCTTGCCCGAAAGCGAAGCCGCACCCACGGTGCTGGACGGCAGTCGGCTCACCGCCATCGACAGCGCCGGCGCCTGGGTGCTGCAGCGCTGGCTGCGCGCGCGCTCGGCGGCGCCGGCCCTGCGCGGCTGGCCCGACCGTGCCCAGGGCCTGATGCAGCAAGTGCAGGCCGGCGCCTCCCACACGCTGCCGCAGCCGCCGCGGCGCGGCCTGCTGCAGCGCACCGGCCGCGCGGCGGTGGCCGGCGGCCAGCAGGCGCTGGCCTTCGTCGTCTTCGTCGGCCAGGTGGCGGTGGCTGCGGCGGGCGTGCTCGCCCATCCGCGGCGCTTTCGCGGCCGCGCCGTGCTGCGCGAGATCCAGATCGGCGGCTTCGACGCGCTGCCGATCATCGGCCTGACCGCGTTCCTGCTCGGCGTCGTCGTGGCCTACCAGGGCGCAGACCAACTGAAGCACTACGGCGCCAATGTCTTCGTCGTGGAACTGGTGGGCTACGCCATGCTGCGCGAATTCGCGCCGCTTATCGGCGCCATCATCATCGCCGGCCGGTCGGGTTCGGCGCACGCGGCGCAGATCGGCACCATGGTCGTCACGGAGGAGATCGACGCCATGCGCACGATCGGCATCGACCCGCTGGCGCGGCTGGTGCTGCCCAAGATCATCGCGCTGGCCGTGGCGCTGCCCCTGCTGACGGTGTTTGCCGACATCACCGGCGTGTTCGGCGGCATGGTGATGGCGCGTTCGCAGCTGGACATCGGCTTCGGCGAGTTCGCCGACCGCTTCGGCCGCGTCATGCAGGGCTCGGCGCTGCTCATCGGCGTCGGCAAGGCCTTCGTCTTCTCCTTCATCATCGTCATGGTCGGCTGCTTCCAGGGCTTTCGCACCCAGGGCAGCGCCGACAGCGTCGGCCGGCAGACCACGCTCAGCGTCGTGCAGTCGATCTTCCTCGTCATCGTGGCCGACGCGCTGTTCTCGGTGGCCTTCAACGTGCTGGACCTGTGACGTGGGCAGCGAAGCGCAAGCCGTCATCGAACTGCAGCAGATCTGCACCCGCTTCGGCAGCCACACCGTGCACGAAGGGCTGGACCTGAGCGTGCGCCGCGGCGAGATCCTGGGCCTGGCCGGCGGCAGCGGCACCGGCAAGTCGGTGCTGCTGCGCGAGATGATCCTGCTGCAGCGCCCCAGCGCCGGCCGCATCCGGCTCTTCGGCGACGACGTGGCCACGCTGAGCCCGCAGCAGGCGCTGGCACTGCGGCAGCGCTGGGGCGTGATGTTCCAGCGCGGCGGCCTGTTCAGTTCGCTCAACGTGCGCGACAACGTCGGCCTGCCCTTGCGCGAGCACAGCCGGCTCGACGACGCGCTGATCGACGAGATCGCCGAATGGAAGCTCGCCCTCACCGGGCTGCCGCCCGAAGCCGGGCTGAAGCTGCCCGGCGAACTGAGCGGCGGCATGCTCAAGCGCGCGGCGCTGGCGCGCGCCCTCGCGCTGGACCCCGAACTGCTGTTCCTGGACGAGCCCACGTCGGGGCTGGACCCGGCCAGCGCGGCCGGCGTCAACGAGCTGATCCTGCGCACGCAGGCGCTGTACGGCCCGACGATCGTCGTCGTCACGCACGACCTCGACCTGCTGTGGCAGGTGAGCGACCGCGTGGCGGTACTGGGCGAAGGCCGCGTGCTGGCGCTGGACACCATGGACGCGCTGTCGCGCCACGAACACCCCATCGTCAGCGCCTACTTCACCCAGCGGCGCGGCAGGTCCCGCGCCGCGGCCTAGAACTCGAGATGGAAGACAAGGTCAACTATTCGCTCGTCGGCGCCTTCGTGCTCCTGCTCGGCGCGGCGCTGGTCAGCGGCGTGCTGTGGCTGGCCGCCGGTGTCGGAGGCCGGCAGGCGATGGACCGTTACCAGGCGGTGATCCAGGAGTCGGTGGCGGGCCTCAACCTCGATGCCCCGGTCAAGTACCTCGGCGTCGACGTGGGCAAGGTCACCCGCATCGGCATCGACCCGCAGAACTCCGAGCAGGTGCGGCTGGAGTTTCTCATCGAGCGCGGCACTCCCATCAAGGAGGACAGCGTGGCCGTGCTCAAGACGCAGGGCCTGACCGGCATCGCGTACATCGAGCTCAGCGGCGGCAGCGCCGAGGCGCCGCCGCTGGTGATGGGTGCCGACGGCGTGCCACCGACGATCCCGTTCAAGCCATCGTTGGCCGCGCGGCTGGAGAACGTGCTCACCAACGTGCTCGGCAACATCGACCGCGTCTCCGACAACCTCAACGCCGTCTTCGACAACGACAACCGCGTCGCGCTGAAGTCCATGTTGGCCGACACGGCGGCACTGGCCCACGCGCTGGCGTCCAGGCAGCGCGCGCTGACCGCCGGCATCGACGACGCCGCGCGCACCGCGCGGCTGGCGGCGCAGGCGGGCAAGCAGCTCGGGCCGACGCTGGACCGCATCGCCGCCAGTGCGCTGGCCGTCGAACGCATGGCCGATGTCGCCAACCGGGCCAGCGCGCGCGCCGGCCGTGCCGCCGATGCCGCCGCCAGCGGCGTGCAGCAGCTCGGCGGCGAAACGCTGCCCGAGCTGACACGCCTGATGGTGGAGCTGAACCAGCTCTCGGCCTCGTTGCGGCACTTGAGCGAACAGACCACGGCCAACCCGAGCAGCCTGCTGGTCGGCCACCCCGCGCCGCGGCCGGGGCCAGGAGAAAGCGTTAGGCCATGACACGTCACGATGCAGACCGCCCTGCCGGCGACCCCACCCTGGGCGCCGATGCCCGTCCCGCACCGCGCCGCCGCACTGCCGTACTGCTGCTCGCGGGTGCCGCAAGTCTGTTGGCCGGCTGCTCGGGCACCTTGCTGCCCAAGCCGCAGGCGCCGCCAGCCCGCTTCACGCTCGACGGTGCCGCGCCCGCGGCCACGCCGCGCCGTGCCGCTGCCGACGCGCCTGCGCTCGTCGTTGCCGTGCCACGCGCCGCGCCGGGTCACGACGGCAGACGCATGGTCTACCTGCGCCGCCCGGCAGAACTGGAGGCCTTCGCCTTTCACGAATGGGTCGACCCACCGGCGCAGATGCTGGCGCCGCTGATCGTGCGTTCGCTGCAGGACAGCGGCGCCTTCCGCGCCGTGCTGCTGGCACCATCGGCCGCCAGCGGCGCCCTGCGGCTGGAGACCGAACTGATCCGCCTGCAGCAGGACTTCGGCAGCCAACCCAGCCAGGTGCGGCTGACGCTGCGCGCCGTGCTGCTGGACACCGCGACGCGGCAGGTGATCGCCTGGCGCGAGTTCGACGAGAGCGTGGCCGCCGCGACCGACGACCCGGCCGGTGGCGTGGCCGCCGCGCACCAGGCCACGCAGCGCGTGCTGACGGCGCTGGCCTCGTTCTGCGCCGCTCAGTCGCCGCGCTGAACGACCGGCTCGCGCCGCGAACCGAAGCGCAGCGCGAACAGCCAGGTGACCTCGGCGCCGTACAGGAAGACCTGCGCCGAGCCGTACACCCACACCAGCAGCGCCACGATGGCGCTGGCGGCGCCGAACCCCGAGGCCACGCCGCTGCTGCCGATGTACCAGCCGATGAGCGCCTTGCCCAGCGTGAACAGCAAGGCGGTGATGGCGCTGCCCAGCGCCACGTCGCTCCAGCCGATGCGGGCCCGCGGCATCCACTTGTAGATGGCTGCGAACAGCACCGCGGTGAGCACGAAACCCAGTCCGTGGTTGGCCCATTGCAGCAGCACGGGGTCGGTGCCGAACACCGGCGCCCACCAGCGACCCCACGCCGCCAGCGCGGCGCTGACGGCCAGCGACACCAGCAGCAGGAAGCCCACGCCCAGCACGAGGCCGAAGGACAGCAGTCGCGCCCGCAGCCATTGCCACAGCGAGCCGCCGGCCGGCGGCGCGTCGACACGCCAGATATGGTCCAGCGACTGCTGCAGTTCGGCAAACACGCTGGTGGCGCCGACGACGAGCAGCAGCGCGCCCAGCCAGGTGCCCAGCGTCGACTGGCCGCTGCGCTGCACGTTCTGCAGCAAGGCGGCCACCGCTGCGGCGCCTTCGTCGCCGAGCAAGGCGCGCAGCTGCGCCAGGATCTCGCCGCGCGCGGCGTCGATGCCGAACACGGCACCGGCCACCGAGATGGCGATCAGCAGCAGCGGCGCCATCGAAAACAGCGTGTAGTAGGCCAGCGCCGCGCCCATGGTGGCGGCACGGTCGTCGAGCCAGGCCAACCCGGCGCCCTTCAGCGGCGCCAGCAGGGCACGCGGCGTGATCGGCGGCGGCGCCGGGTCGGGGGCGACATGGCGGTGCATCGTCAGCGATGCTACCCGCCGCTGGTCGCGCCTCGCCCGCTGGCCGGTGTCGCGGTCAAGCCGCGCCGGCCGCCCGCAGCGCAGCGATCCGGTCGTCGTCGAGGCCGAGCTCGCGCAAGATGGCCTCGGTGTGTTCACCCAGCGCCGGCACCGCGCCCAGCCGTGAGTCGCCGTCGTCCCACGATCCCGGCGGCAGCAGCGTCGGCAGCGGCCCGACAGGTGAGTCCACCGTGCGCCAGCGCCGGCGCGCCGCCAGCTGGGGGTGCGCCCAGACTTCTTGCAGCGTGTTGACGCGGGCATTGGCGATCTGCGCCGCGTCGAGCCGGGCGACGACCTCATCGGCATCGAGCGCGGCGAAGGCCTCGACGATGATGACCCGCAGCGCCTCGCGCCCCGCGTTGCGCTGTGCGTTGCCGGCGAAACGCGGGTCGCTCGCCAGCGCCGGCTGGCGCAGCACCTGCTCGCAGAAGGCGACCCACTCGCGTTCGTTCTGCAGGCCCAGCATCACCGTCTTGCCGTCGCCGGCCGGGAACGGGCCGTAGGGGTAGATGGTGGCGTGGCTGGCACCGCTGCGCGGCGGCGGCGCGGCGCCGTCGCAGGCGTAGTACATCGGGTAGCCCATCCACTCGGTCATCGCTTCGAGCATCGAGATGTCGATGCGCCGGCCCTTGCCGTCGATCGAACGCTGCAGCAAGGCGGCCAGGATGCTGCTGTAGGCATGCATGCCGGCGGCGATGTCGGCGATCGAGATGCCGGCCTTGGCGGGTTCGTCGGGCGTGCCGGTGATGGAGACGAAACCGGCCTCGCTCTGGATCAGCAGGTCGTAGGCTTTCTTGTCGCGATACGGCCCCGGGTGCAGCGGGTCGTCGCCGTAGCCCGAGATGTCGCAGACGACGAGCCCCCGCTTGCGCGGGCTCAGGGACTCGTACGACAGGCCCAGACGGGCCGCCGCGCCGGGGGCCAGGTTCTGCACCAGCACGTCGGCGCGCTCCAGCACGAGACGTTCGAGCAGCGCCGCCGCCTGTGGCTGCTTGAGGTCCAGCGTCAGGCTCTCCTTGCCGCGGTTGGTCCAGACGAAATGCGAAGACAGGCCGCGCACGCGGTCGTCGTAGGCGCGGGCGAAGTCGCCGCTGCCCGGACGTTCGACCTTGATCACGCGCGCACCGAGGTCGGCCAGCTGGCGCGTCGCCAAAGGCGCGGCGATCGCGTGTTCGAGCGCCACGACGGTGAGGCCCTGCAGCGGCTGCACGTCAGGCCTTCAGCGTCGCCACGGCGTCCATCGCCAGCCCACCCTGTGCGTCCTGCGCCCACAGCCTGAGGTCCCGCCCTTGCAGCGCGCCGTGCAGCCGCAGCGGCTGGCCGTCGAAGGCCGGTCGCACGGCCTTGAAGCGGAAGGCCGCCAGCTCGGCGCCCGGCGCCTGGCGGTGCAGCAGGTCCAGCAGCAGCGTGGCGATCAACGGCCCGTGCACGACGAGGCCGGGGTAGCCCTCGACCGCGGTGACGTAGCGGCGGTCGTAGTGGATGCGGTGGCCGTTGAAGGTGAGCGCGCTGTAGCGGAACAGCAGTACTTCGTCGGGGGTGATTTCGCGCTGCCAGGCCGCGCCCTGCGGGGCCGGCGGTGGCGGCGGATCGGCGTCGCCGGGCTGTTTCGCGTCGCGGTAGACGATGTCGTGGAATTCCACCAGCGCCGGCCCGGCAGCGCCGTTGCAGAACAGCTCGTGGCGTACCTTCACGAACACCAGCGCGCCGCTGCGGCCCTGTTTGTCCACCACGCTGTCGATCGTCGAGATGCGCTCGACCGCATCGCCGACGCGGATCGGCGAGCGGAACTCGAACTGGCTGCCGGCCCACATGCGCCGCGGCAGCGGCACCGGCGGCAGGAAGCCGCCGCGGCGGGCGTGGCCGTCGTGGCCGATCTCGCTGGCGCGGTGCAGCGGCAGGAAGTACAGCCAGTGCCACAGCGGCGGCAGCGGCGTGCCGGCAGCCACGGGCGCGCCCGGCAGGTCCAGCGTCGCCGCGAGCGCCGCCACCGGCGTGGCGCCGACGGTGTCGCGCGCCGTCTCGCTGCGGCCGATCCATGCGCCGAGGTCCTGCAATCGCGCTCCCTGTGCCGGCTGTGCCATCACGGCATCAGCGTGCGGCCGTGAAGACTTCGGTGTCGACTTCGCTCGCCGACTGCGCGCCATAACGTTCGCCGGCCACGGTGTCCTGGTTGATCAGCGCGTCGAGCCGGGCCACGACGCCGGGCGTGAGCTGCACCGCGGCGGCGCCGACGTTGTCGCGCAGGTGCTCGATGTTCGACGTGCCGGGGATCGGGATCACGTGCTCGCCGCGCGCCAGCAGCCAGGCCAGTGCCAGCCGTGCCGGCGTGCAGCCGACCTCGGCGGCGATGGCCTGGTAGGCCGGCAGCAGGCGCAGGTTGGCGGCATAGGGCTCGGGGTCGAAGCGCGGCATGCTGCGGCGGATGTCCTTGGCGTCGAGCGCGGCCACGGCGGGCGGCTCGAGCGTCAGGAAACCCCGCGCCACCGGACTGAAGGCGACGAAGGCGGCGCCGATGTCGCGGCAAGCCTGCAGCACCGCGATCTCGGCATTGCGTGTCCACAGCGAATATTCGGTCTGCACCGCCGCGACCGGGTGCACGGCGTGCGCCTTGCGGAGCGTCGCTGCCGAAACCTCCGACAGGCCGATCGTGCGCACCTTGCCCGCCTGCACCAGGTCGGCGATGGCGCCGATGCTGTCCTCGACGGGCACGCGCTTGTCCCAGCGGTGCAGGTAGTACAGGTCGATGACGTCGGTCTGCAGCCGGCGCAGGCTGTCTTCGCAGTTGCGGCGGATGGCCTCGGGGCGGCCGTCGATGACGCGTTTCATGCCGTCGTCGAACTGCACCCCCGCCATGCCGCCCTTGCTGCACAGCACGATGCGCCTGCGGTACGGCTTCAGCACACGGCCGACCAGGGTTTCGTTGGCGCCGAAGCCGTACAGCGCAGCGGTGTCGAACAGCGTCACGCCGAGGTCCAGCGCTTCCAGCAGCAGACGCTCAGCCAGCACCGTCGGCGGCGGCGCGGCATAGGCATGGCTGAGGTTCATGCAGCCCAGGCCGATGGGCGGCACCTGGAACGGGCCGATGCGGCGCGGACTCACGACAGCTGCTGCTCCAGCCGGTGCAGCACCTCGTAACACGGCAGCACCTGCGCCACGCTGGCCTTGGGCTCGCGGCCTTCGCGGATGGCGGCGAAGAACTCGCGGTCCTGCAGTTCGATGCCGTTCATCGACACGTCCACGGCGCTGACGTCGATCTTCTCTTCCTTGCCGTTGAACAGGTCGTCGTAGCGCGCGATGTAGGTGCCGGTGTCGCCGATGTAGCGGAAGAAGGTGCCCAGCGGGCCTTCGTTGTTGAACGACAGGCTCAGCGTGCAGATGGCGCCGTTGGCGGCCTGCAGCTGGATGCTCATGTCCATCGCGATGCCCAGCGCGGGGTGCACAGGGCCCTGGACGGCGTTGGCCTTCACGATCGGGCTGCCGGTCTGCCAGGCGAAGAGGTCGACCGTGTGCGCCGCGTGGTGCCACAGCAGGTGGTCGGTCCAGCTGCGCGGCTGGCCCAGCGCGTTCATGTTCGTGCGGCGGAAGAAGTAGGTCTGCACGTCCATCTGGTGGATGTTGAACGCGCCGGCCACGATGCGCTCGTGCAGCCACTGGTGGCTGGGGTTGAAGCGCCGCGTGTGGCCGCACATCGCCACCCGCCCGGTGCGCTGCTGCAGAGCCACCACGGCCTGCGCGTCGGCCAGCCTGTCGGCCAGCGGGATCTCGACCTGCACGTGCTTGCCGGCCTGCAGGCAGGCGATGGCCTGCGCGGCGTGCAACTGCGTCGGCGTGCACAGGATGACCGCGTCCACCTCCTTGATCGCCAGGCTGTCGGCGAGGTCGGTGGCGACGTGGCCGATGCCGTACTTGGCGGCGACTTCCCGGGTCTTGTCGAGCTCGCGGCCGACTAGCGAGACGACCTCGACACCGTCGATGAGCCGGATGCCATCGAGGTGCTTGACGCCGAACGCGCCGGCACCGGCCAGCGCCACTTTGATCGTCATGTGTTCTCCAGGATGAGGTGGCCGACGGCGGTGTTCGACGCCGGCACGTGGAAGAAGCGGTGGCGCACGCGCGGCGGGCGCTCGCTCATCGCGCCGCGCGCGATCAGCCACATCACGAGCTCGATGCCCTCGCTGCCGGCCTCGCGCACGTAGTCGATGTGCGGCATCTTGGCCAGTTCCTCGGGCTCCGCGATCAGCCGGTCGAGGAAACGGTTGTCCCACTCGGCGTTGATGAGGCCGGCGCGCGGTCCCTGCAGCTGGTGGCTCATGCCACCGGTGCCCCAGACCTGGACCTTCAGGTCGCCGTCGTAGCTCTCGACCGCCTTGCGGATGGCGCGCCCGAGCTTGAAGCAGCGCCGGCCGCTGGGCACCGGGTACTGCACGACGTTGACGGCGAACGGGATCACCGGGCAAGGCCAGGCGTCCTTGACCGGGTCGAGCTTGCCGCACATCAGCGACAGCGGCACCGTCAGGCCGTGGTCGACGTCCATCTTGTTGACGATGGTGAGGTCGAAATCGTCCTGGATCACGCTCTGCGCGATGTGGCTCGCCAGTTCGGGGTGGCCGACCACCTTGGGCACCGGCCGCGGGCCCCAGCCCTCGTCGGCGATCGCGTACTCGGCCGCGGTGCCGATCGCGAAGGTGGGGATCATCTCCAGGCTGAAGGCGTTGGCGTGGTCGTTGTAGACGAGGAAGATGACGTCGGGCCGGTTGTCCTTCAGCCACTGCCGGGAGAAGTCGTAACCCGAGAACACCTTCTGCCAGTAAGGCTCCTGGTCCTTGCCGAGGTCCAGCGCGGCACCGATGGCCGGCACGTGACTGGTGTAGACGCTGGCGGTGATGCGGGCCATCTCAGGCTCCCTTCCTGGCGGCCGCGCCCTGCGGCTGGCGGTGCGGCTGCGCGTCGCCGTCCCCGCCGAGGAAGCGGTTGCCCTCGATCGAGCGGCCGCCCCGGATCATCATGTCGCGGTACTCCTCTTCGGTCATGCCGGTCATGCTGCCGGCCATCTGCTGGAAGCTCTTGCCGTCGGTGGCGCCGATCTTGGCCAGGAAGTAGATGTTGCCGCCGGCGGCCATGCAGCGGTTCAGGTCGCGCGTGAGCACGCCCTGCTTCTGCTCCTCGGTCATCGGCCACTCGTCGAGGTAGGCGCGCTCATCGGCCTTGAAGCGCACGCGGTTGGCGGCCTTCATCAGGCTCATGCAGAACTGGTTCAGCCAGTAGCCCTTGCGCGACTGCTCGGCGTCGAAGATGGTCGTGCCGGGAACGTCCAGGTAGGGTTTGTCGAGAGGCATGCTCAGCTTTCCTCGGGCCAGTACAGCCGCATCGGGTTGTCGACCAGCAGCTTCTTCTGCAGCTCGGGCGTCACCGCGATGTGCGGGATGAAGTCGACCAGCAGCCCGTCGTCGGGCATGTGGTCCTTGAGGTTGGGGTGCGGCCAGTCGGTGCCCCACAACACGCGGTCGGGAAAGGTCTCGACGATGCGGCGCGCGAATGGCACGACGTCCCGGTAGGGCGCCGCTTCGCCGCTCGCTTCACCCGGAAGCGCCGGCGGTCCGGTGCGCGACAGCCGCTCCGGGCAACTGACCTTGGACCAGACGTTGCCGTGCTCGCGCATGAGTCTCACGAAGAGCTCGAACTCGGGGCCGTCGACCGGCTGGCCGACGTCGGGCCGGCCCATGTGGTCGACCACCACGACGGTGGGCAGCGCGGTGAAGAAGTCCCACAGCTCGGGCAGGTCCACGGCCTCGAAATAGACGACCACGTGCCAGCCCAGCGGCGCGATGCGCTCGGCGATCTCCAGCAGTTCGTCGCGCGGCGTGAAGTCGACCAGCCGGCGCACGAAGTTGAAGCGCACGCCGCGCACGCCGCAGGCGTGCATGTAGTGCAGTTCGTGGTCGGTGACGGTGCGCTTGACGGTGGCCACGCCGCGCGCGCGACCGTCGGCATGCTTGAGCGCGTCGACCATGGCCCGGTTGTCGGTGCCGTGGCACGTGGCCTGCACGACCACGTTGCGGGCCAGGCCGAGGTGGTCGCGCAGCGCGACGAGCTGCTGGCGCGACGCGTCGCACGGCGTGTACTTGCGCCCCGCGGCGTAGGGAAACACGGCGCCGGGGCCGAAGACATGGCAGTGCGCGTCGACGCTGCCCGGCGGCACCGCGAAGCGCGGCTTGCTGGGCGTGGCGGTCCAGTCGAGCCAGCCGGGGGTCTTCTCGAAGCTCATGTCAATTGTTCCCAAGCGCATTGCACGATCCGCGACGCATGCATCGTTCGCGCGGGCAGCGAGTCGGCTTGCGGCCCGTTGCGGAAGTCGACCGTCCGCTTTCGCGTGCGGGCTATGGTGGCGGCA
>CAYJOA010000092.1:0-17379 GCA_964371495.1 uncultured Rubrivivax sp. | reverse complement strand
TGACGAAGCTGTCGACGTCGCGGCCCTGCACGTCCATCTGCAGCACCGCGTAGCGTTGAAGAGCCTCGCGGCGGACGAAGGTATAGCCTTCGGCGAGCTCGATCTTGGCCACCTGGGCGAAGGGCACGATGGCCCCTTCGGAGGTGCGGATCGGGATCGCCGCGATGGCCGATGGGCTGTTGCGGAACTCCTCGGGCAGCCGCACCGAAATATCGAAGCGGCGTGTGCCCTCGATCAGCGTCGAGACAGTCTCGCCGCCGATGCCGGCCTGCACGATGGCGAGGATGTCGTCGGCGTTCAGGCCGTAGCGGGCCGCCGCCTGGCGATCGACCTTGATCACCATCTGCGGCTTGCCCTTGTTGGCCTCGGCCGACAGGTCCGCCACGCCGGGCACGCCACCGACCACGCCCTTGAGCTGCGCCGAAAGCTCCTCGAGCTTGTCCAGATCCTCGCCGTAGACCTTCAGCGCCAGCGTCGCGCGCACGCCCGAGATCAATTCCTCCACGCGCATCTGGATCGGTTGCGTGGCACCGAAGACGGCTGTCTGCACTTCGCCTTCGAGGAACTCCTGCATCTCCCGGCCGAGCGCGGCATACGACTGCTTCGTCGGCCACTCGTCCTTGGGCTTCATATCCAGCAGGACTTCCATGTAGTTCACGTCGGCGGTTTCCCCCTTCTCGGCGCGGCCGATGGTGGCCAACACCGAGTTCACCTGCGGGTACTTCTTACGCAGGGCGGCGTCCATGACGTTGGCGACGCGCACTGATTCCTCGAGGGAGGTCGAGGGAATGCCCACGACGCGGAACATGATCGCGTCCTCCTGCAGCGTCGGCATGAACTCCTTGCCGAGCAACGGGAAGAGGGCGAGTGCGCCGACGAGCAGTGCGACCGCCGCGCCGATCACCGTCTTCTTGCGGTCGAGCGCCCAGTCGAGCATCGGCAGGTAAAGCTTCTTCGCGCCACGGACCAGCCAGGTGTCCTTCTCTTCCTTGGGCTTGAGGATCAGCGCCGCCAGTACCGGCACCAGCGTCAGCGACAGCAGCAGCGAGCCGGCCATCGCGAAGGTGATCGTCAGGGCCATCGGCTTGAACAGCTTGCCTTCCAGCCCCGTCAGCGAAAACAGCGGCAGGAACACGACGATGATGATCATGATCGCGAAGGCGATCGGGTTCGCCACTTCGCGCGCCGCTTCGAGCACCACATGCGTACGGTTGATCGGCCGGCCCGACTCGCGTGCGTGCGAGAGTAGACGGAAAGCGTTCTCGACCATCACCACCGCGCCGTCGACCATCATTCCAATGCCGATCGCCAACCCGGCCAGCGACATCAGGTTGGCCGACATGCCCACGCGCTGCATGCAGATGAAAGCGAACAGCATCGCCAGCGGCAGCGTGACGATCACCACGATGGCGGAGCGGAATTCGCCGAGGAACAGGAACAGGATCACCGCGACCAGGATCGAGCCTTCGATGAGGGCATTGGTAGACGTCGAGAGTGCCTTGTCGACGATCTCGGTGCGGTCGTAGACCGCTTTCAGCTCGATGCCCTTGGGCAGCGCGGCCTGCGCGATGGCCAGCTTCTCTTTGACAGCCTGCACCACCGTTGCGGCGTTTTCGTTGATGCGGGCCAGGGCGATGCCCAGCACGGTTTCTTGCCCGTTGCGGGTGACGGCGCCGAAGCGTACGGCCGGGGCTTCCTTGACGTCCGCGATGTCGCGCACATAGACCGGCGAGCCGTTTCGCTCGGCGACCACGATCGTGCCGATGTCGGCCGCGCTGGTCACCAGGCCCAGGCCGCGCACCAGGTACTGCTCGACGCCGATGTTCAGGAACTGGCCGCCGACCTGCTTGTTGTTGGCGGCCAGGCGCTCCATCACCTCCTTGAACGACAGCCCGTACTTGACGAGGCGCCGCGGGTCGATCTGCACCTGGTACTGCTTCTCGTGGCCGCCCCAGGTTGTCACGTCGTCGACACCCGCCGCCGTGCGCAGGATGAGCCGCACGGTCCAGTCCTGCAGGGTGCGCAGGTCCATTGCGCTGAGCTTCTTGTCGGCGTCCTCTATCGTGTACCAGAACACTTGGCCCAGGCCCGAGCTGTTGGGCCCGAGTTCGGGTTCGCCGTAGCCCTCGGGCAGGCGGCCTTTCACCTCCTGCAGCTTCTCGCCCACCAGGCGGCGCGCGAAGTAGATGTCGACGTTGTCCTTGAAGTACACGCCGACGTAGGACAGGCCGAACAGCGACACCGAGCGCACGACTTCGACGTCCGCCAGACCCGCCATCGCGGCTTCGATCGGAACGGTGAGCAGTTTCTCGATATCCTCGGCGGCGACGCCGGGCGACTCGGTGTAGATGTTCACCTGGGCCGGTGTCACGTCGGGGAAGGCGTCCACCGGCACTTGCCGGTAGGCCATGACCCCGAGGCCGATCAGCACGGCGAAGGCCACCAGCACCAGCACCTTGTAGCGCAGGCTGGCATCAACGATTGCATTGAGCATGGTCCGTGGTCCTTCTCAATGCCCGTGGCCGAGCTGGGATTTCAGCTTGCGTGCCTTGAGTGCGTAAGCCCCCGACGTGACCACCTGGTCGCCCGCCTTGACGCCCGACTTCAGCAACGTGCGGCCCCCGACCCGTTCACCCGGCTCGACCTGGCGCGCCTCGTACGCGCCCTGTTCGTAAACGAACACAGTCGGCTGGCCCTCCAGCAGCACGATGGCTGCGTCCGGCAGCGAAATGACCTCGCGCTTGTCGCCGCCAGCTTCAATGGTGGCGGTGGCGAACATCTCGGGCTTCAGCCGGCCATCCGCGTTGGCGACCTCGATGCGGGCCGCGATCGTGCGGGTGTCCTTATCGAGCATCGCGCCGATGTGGCCGACTCGCCCGCTGAAGGTTTCCCCGGGGTAGGCCGGTACCGTCACCTTGGCGTTGGCCCCCATGCGCACCTTTGCCAGCGCGGCCTCGGGCAGATCGGCCTGAATCCAGACGAGGCTCAGGTCGGCGATGGTGAACATCGGCTCGCTCGGACTGCCCAGTTCGCCCAGCGTCACCTTCTTCTCGATCACGGTGCCGGCAAACGGCGCCGTGACGGAAAAGCCGGCCACGCCGCTGCCGCTGGCGGCCTGTGCGCCACCGAGCAGCCGCAGGCGGTCGGCGGCGTTGCGCACGGCGGCGGCCGCCTTGTCGCGGTCGGCCTGGGCGCGCAGGAAGTCCTTGCGCGGGATGATCTCCTCGGCGTTCAGCGACTCGGCGCGCTTGAAGTCGGCTTCGGCGATGCGCAGCTCGGCCTGGGTCTGGGTCCAGGTGGCGTGGGCCTCGGCGACGTCGACGCTGTCGAGGGTGGCCAGCGTCTGGCCCGCTCTCACGCGGTCACCCAGCTTGGCGGGGGCCGAGGTGATGCGGCCTTCGATGCGCGGCGCGACGCGAGCCAAGCGATCCTGGTCTGGCCGGATCGTGGCGGTCACCTGGATGGTCTCGCCTAGCGCGTCGGCCTTGATCGCCTCAACCTTCACGCCGGCGCGTTCCGCTTCCTCGGCGGTCAGGGTCAGCTCCTCGGCGCCTTCGGCGTGCTCGTCCTTCTTTTCGCCCTTCTTTTCGCCGGCATGCTCGGCATGCTTGTCGCCTTCGGCGGCGTGCTCGTCCTTCGCGCCGCCCCCGCCGCAGGCGGCGAGCGAAAGAGCGACGGCCAGAGCCATGGTCGCGGCGGCCAGGCGCGCCGGACGCCCTGCGTCGTCGTGCAGCGTGATCATCGTGAAGATCCTTCCTGCGACCAGCCGGCCGCGTTTTCGAGTTCGATTCGGGTAGTGTGGAAGTCGGCCAGTGCGTCGTTCAGATCACGTTCGGCATCGAGGGCCTGGCGGTTGACGAGCAATTGATCGAGCAGACCGATCTGGCCGGCCTGCCGCGATCTGGCGGCGAGTTGCTGGTTGTCGGCTGAGGCGGTGACCATCGCGCGCTGCAGGCGCGCCACGCGCTCGCGCTGGCTGTCAAGCCGGCTCCAAAGGCGCCGCACCTGGGCCTGGTTGTCGCGTGTCGCACTGGCACGCTCGATTTCAGCCTGCGTCGCCTCGCTCAAGGCTTGGCCAATGGCCGCGTCGTTGCGCTTGAAGAGTGGCAGCGGCACGGAAAGCGACAGCGTCGTGACACGTTCGCGGCCATCGCCCGGCCCCTCGCGGCCAACATTCAGTCCGACCGTCACGTCCGGGTAGCGACTGGCTCGTTCTACGCCGACCCGTGCCCGGGCTGCGTCTTCGCGTGCCGCCAGCGCGCGCTGCTTCGGCACGGCCTGCGCCGATGCCAGCAACTGTTCGAGGCTGTAGGGCAGCGTTACCCCACTCGGCACCGCGAGATCACCGATTACCTCTGGCACGGCAGAAGGCGGCAACTGCAGGGCAGTGGCCAGCTCGGCCTTGGCATCCTGCAGATGCTCCAGCGACACCGCCAGCGCGTTGCGGGCCCGCTCGACCTCGATCAATGCGACGTTGGCATCCAGGCGTGTGTCCTCGCCCGCGTTGCGGCGCTTGGCAACGGCTTGAGCGCTGCTGTCGAACAGCTCTACCGAACGCTTTTCGAGATGCACACGCCGCTGCGCTGCGAGAACCGAATGGAAGCGCTGGGACGCATCGGCGCGGGCCTGACGCCGTGCGTCTTCAATCTCGGCGCGCAAGGCCTCCAACGCTGCAGTGGCCAGTTCCCGTCGACGTGCCTGCTGACCGCCGATCTCGAATGGCTGGGTGATGCCTGCACTCCACTCGTTCCAGGAGCCAACGGGTGCGTCCGGTTGCCGTCGGGTTGTATCGCCGTTCAGTTGAGGGTTGTTGTACAGCAGCGACGCTGCCTCCTGACGGTAACCTTCCGCAGCCGTCAACTGGGCTTCACGGGAGCGCACGGCAGGACTGGCGGCTTCGGCCAGCCGCAACGCCTCGGCCAGGGTCAGCGGGCCAACGCCCGGGGTGCCTTGCGCATGCGCGGGTACGGTCGAGGCAGCCAGCACGAAGGCCAGCGCCATGAGGGGAAATCGCATCGAGTCATCCTTCTGGTCTCACGACAGAAGCGATTCGGGGCGACGTGGGAGATGTTGTCGGTCAGTCCGTGAGCGAGACCATCACCACACCGCCGCCGAATCGCGCGGCAGGAGCGGAATAGGCTCGATCCGGGCGCTGCGGGCTGGCCGGGATGTGGGAGTCGTAGCGAGGATCTCGGTGGGTCGTGGCGTTGGCATGAGACAGCGTCTCAGCCGCGGCGGTCACTGATGGCATGAACGCGGAAGAGCCCAGATGGCAGCTTTCGCAGTCTGCTTGGTGGGCACCCGCGGCGTTGCCAGTGTCGTCCGTGGATGACACGAATTCGTCGCCGGCCACGTGCGTGTGGTCGTGATGACCAAAGTGTTTGTCGACAAGTACACCGGACTCGTGCGCACAGTACGGCGCTGCCGACGCCCAGACCAGCTGGAACGGCACCACCAGGAGCATGAACACGAGTAACCAACGAGGCATATGGAGGAATTCTAAACTGGCGCCGACTGCACCGGCCTTCTTGGCCTGCCCGGTTGCCCGAACGACTGGGCGCGGCGACCAGGTGCATTCGACGCGCGCCGGTGTCAGCACGCAGTGGCCCGCGCGAGATGTGATGGCAATTTCGCCGACCAGTCACGATGACTTCTCCGGCGGAACGCGCCGCTACTGAGACCGCGTGGCGCGGACCATTGGTATGCCGGAAAGCGTGGGTGCCGTGGACAGGGTTTGCCGGGGAGCGGGTGATGCGTCAAGACGTGTGGCGCGCGCCATCGGCACCCCCGACAGGCTGACCTCCTGCACAGTGGGCGGAACCTGCGTCTGCCCATGCAGTCGCTTGGCGGTGGTCATGGAGATCCCGGACAGGGGAACCTCGTGCGATGCGGGAGCCGCGTGCACCTGGGCACCCGCGAGCGAGGCCAGGCAGAGAATGGCAAGACTTTGTTTCATCGAAATGGGCTCCGGAAGTTGCGTCAGAACGAAGGCTCACTGGCACTTCGCTCAATATCCATAAGGAATTTACTGGCCCGCACGCAACAGGAGTCTGTCCGCAACATGACAGCACCGTCATGTTGCGTAGCCTGCATGCATGTCAGCAGAGCGCCGCGCCGTCCTGCACAGGGATTGGCGTCACCGGCGCAAAGTGCGGCCGCCCATTCGGCCTGCCGGATGCCCGTGGGGGCGATGGGCACACTGGCGGACTTCGCAGGCAACGCCGTGGTGGTGTTCTTTGGCCTCACCGAGCGCCCCGACGTCTGCCCCACCGCGCTCAGCCGGGACATTGAGCTATGCAAGCTGCTCGGGGCCGATGGGGACAAGATTCAGGTAGTCTTCGTCACCGTTGACCCAAAACGCGACACTTCGGCAGTGTTGCGGAAGTGCATGATGGCCTTTGACCCCAACTTCGCCGCGCTGCGCGGCGAGGCGCGCTCGCACACGATGGACCACGTCGCGGCGGCGTACGCGTTTGTTCCGCAGGGTCTGCTGCGGCTGGTGCTGCGACACGAGCTGTCGGCCGAGGATGTTGCGTCCAACCTGAGAGTCCTGCCGCGTGGCTGACGTCGGCAGGCCGTTCTGATGACCCGCTGGCGGCGATCGAACAGTCTTCATGGGCAGGCGTCGGCGCACCTGCACCACATGCCTTTGGGACTGCTCGGGGGTCGGCGATGCTGATGGCTGCACCGCGGCCAAGCGATGGGTGGGCCGTCGCCCTGCTGATCGCCCGGCGAAATCACTCTTGAAAGTCGATTTTGATGAACAGACTTGAACGATCGCCCGACGCAGCTTGGTTGCTCGTCTTCGGGTGCTGGGTGGTCGCCAGCATGTCCACACTGGGCGCGCTCTTCTTCAGCGAGATCATGGAACTCCCGCCCTGTGTCCTTTGCTGGTACCAGCGCATCTTCATGTTTCCGCTCGTGCTGCTGCTGCCTGTGGGGCTGTTCCCGTTCGACGCCAGGGTCGTCCGATATGCCCTTCCGCTCGCGCTCGCAGGCTGGCTCGTGTCGCTGTTCCAGGTGTTGCTCGTCGCCGGCTTGATCCCCGAGGCGATCAGGCCCTGCACACAGGGCGTGCCCTGCTCCGAGGTGCAGATCGAGTGGCTGGGCTTCGTGAACATACCGTTGCTGTCCTTCATTGCCTTTTCAGTCATGAATGCGCTGCTTGTCGCAGCGCGCATCCGGAGCCCCCGATGAGCCAGAAGTCCAAGCGGAACCCGACCAATCCAGTGCGCCCACCGCCGCCCGTGCAGCAGGCACCCCAGGCGAGCCGAGTTGGCCGAGGGAGCCTCTTCATCGCGGTCGCAGTGGCCTTGCTGATCGCCTTCTTCGTGGGGACGCTTCTCTACAAGAGCGAGAAGTCGAAGTCGGCGGGACTGTCGGTCACGACAAGCAGGCCCGCTCTCACCAGGGACCATGCGCCCACGCTGGGTCAGGCTGACGCCAAGGTGCACATCGTGGAGTTCCTCGATCCCGCGTGTGAGACGTGCCGTGAGTTCTACCCCTTCGTGAAATCGCTGATGGCGGCCAATCCAGAAAAGATTCGCCTTTCAGTCCGCCACGTCGCTTTCCACGCCGGGTCGGACTTCGTGGTCAGGGCTCTGGAAGCCGCCAAGAGGCAAGGCAAGTATTGGCAGACGCTGGAGGCACTGCTGGCGTCGCAATCGAGATGGGCCGTAGGCCACACCGTCAAGTCGGACCTGGTGATGGCGAGACTCGACGGTCTCGGGCTGAACCTCGAACAGCTGAATCGCGACATGAACGATCCGGAGATCACACGCGCCATCGAGCAGGACCTGGCGGACGCAAAGTCGTTGAACGTCACCAAGACGCCAGAGTATTTTGTGAATGGGCGAAAAATGTCGACGTTCGGCTATGAACAACTGAAAGAGCTGGTCGGCGAGGAACTGAAGCGCGCTTATCCGTAACCGGGTGCAGCCGCTTCAGGCTGCGCTGCTCAAGGCCTCGCAGCGAAGCTGGATCTATCGGATTGGTGCCGAGCCGCAGGTGTACCCGGAACTGGCGGCACGAAGTCGCCGCCAGTTCAGTTTGCAGCATGCTTAACTCGCAGCGAGCCGGCTGGCGACGAGCCTGTAGACGCCGCTATCGAGGAACAACAGTCCGCGTGCCAGGACCGTATGGCCATTGGCCGGCGCAGTCAGACCGCGCAGTTGCGTGTTGCCCTGTTGGTAGACCGTCACCGTCGTCGTCCCTGTCAATGCGGCAAACGCGGAGTCGGTGAGCAGAGTCAGCGTGAAGCTGGCCTGCGAGCCATTCGATGCATATCCGGACACGGTGCCGCGCAGGCCCTGGTGCTTCAGGTAGATCGATGACGCGGTGACAGTGCCTCCGCTGAACATCCCCCCCATGCCGTGGCCATCGTGCTCGAACCGTGCGTTGCTCCAGGCTCGGATGGCCTGACCCTTGCTCAGGTGGGCTGGATCGAACTGCGGTGTGAACGGCAGGCCGCTCAGGTCAACATCATCCGCGTCGATGACGAATTGGGTGGTGCTGCCGAGATTGACGGTCGTCGTACCGGCCAGACTCGAACTCACCATCCCGTTGCCGACGCCGTCGTGCATCACGAGCGTCAGCTGGGACGGCGGACTGCCTACGATCCCGGTGACCACCCCAGCGGCCATTGCGCCGCCCGCGCCCATCTGGGACTGCACATGATTGACGATCCAGGTGCCGTCCGGCCGCAACGTGGCATCGACGGAAACCAGCATGTTGCCGGTCATCATGTGCATGCCGTTCAAGCCACTGAAGTGCGTACCGGAATGCGTCATCAGAGACGTTCCTGTCAGGCCCTGTGTCGTCGACAAGGTGAAGGCATCGCCACTGATGCCACTGACCGCTCCCGTCATTCCACGCATGCCCCCTTCCTCCGGGTGGCGGCTTCCGGCGACCATCGGATTGGCCCTCGCGGACAGAGTTGGCGTCATAGTGACGTTTCCGTTGGCGTCGATGGTTACGGAGGCCGCCATGTCCATGTCGAAGTTGATCACGGTCGGCGTGGCACCGACCGTCATCGGTGGGTTGAAGCTCACGTTGGCAACCATAGGCCCGGGGGCGGAGCGCTGCGCGAACTGGCCGGTCACCGCATCAACATGAGTGACGGTCGCATTGCCGAACGTCATCGTCGCGCCGGTGTAGGTTCCCTGTGGCACGCTGGAGAACGCCATCGGAGTGACGGTTCCCATCAAGTGCATCATTTCGATCGGCCGCGGCGATGTCAGAACGGACACCGAGCCGCCATTCGCGTGGTGCAAGGTCAGACTGTTGACCGTCACTCCGACGGCAAGCAGGCGATCCGCTGGCCCATCCCCCAGGTTGACCTGCACGGTCGTGTTGGATGTGCCTGGGGTTTGTGTATTTGCCGGTGGAGAACCGGGGCTGCCGCCACCACCGCACGCCGAGATCAGCGCGGTGGCAACCGTTGCGAAAAGCAGAAGACGCTTCATGGATTGCTCCCAAGAATTGAGGATTGGCTTGCTACAAGCAAACCGCTCGATCGGCTCTTGGTCGCACGCGAGGTGGAGGCACGGGCGGAGAGGAGACCACCGAGGAAAAGACCTGAAGCGCCGACACCGGCGCTGACGTGGACAGCGAAAAAGGCACCGGCAGCGGTGCCGTCGCCGCTGCGGCCAGCATGTTGCACAGCTGGTGGCAGCTGTGAAGATGCGGGTCAGGCAGGGAGCCCCTCGAGGACCCATCAGCACCAGTCCTTTCGGGGGCGGCCTGTATCGCAGCTTCGTCGTGCAAGCCCACGAGGGGCCTCGGGTCGATGAGGGCGCCCAGAGCCACTGGATGGTCGTGCCAGCGGGCGTCAGTGATTGGCAGAACGGCAGCAGCACTACCTCTTGCTGCAAGCACCAAGCACAGCAGCAGCCAGATGATCCTCAAAGTCTGCCTCATGGAGTGGCTTCCACGCCAAAGGCGAATACTGCACTCACCGACCAGCGACGTCAGTGACGAGGATCAAGACAAGCAGCGGCAGCAGCCCGTGCAGCCTCGTTGCAGTTCACGCGCAGGCTGCCCGAAAGGGCCACGGTGTTGTCCTGCAGCAGCTCGCGCGCCAATTCCAACTGCGCCTCGATGGCCTCGGCCCGTTGGACCAGCGCCAATTCGCCGGGCGCCATGCCTTTTCGACCACGGTCGAAGAACGGCGGGCCGATGCGCTGCTCCAGTTTCCTCACCGCCCGGTAGACCGACGAAGTGTCCAGGCCCAGCGGCTGCCTGCCTCCTGCTGCGTGTGGCCGCGCACCACGGCCAGCACCAGTTCCAGGTCACGCGGGATCACCGCGATGGCGCGTGGCCTCGCGGTGGGCCGTGCCGTGCTGCTCGCTGCGCCGGCGCACTACGCCGATTACGCAAGGTTCTTCGCGCAGCAAGCGGGCCTGGACCCGGCGCAGGCACGCGAGATGATCGATCGCCTGCGCGATGAAGGCGTCGACGTGCACGCCCATTCGGCGCCGGTGCTGGCGCGGCAGCTGTCGCAGCCGGCGCTCTACGTGCACTCGGCCGACGACCAGGTGGTCGCCATAGCTGACGCCGAAGCCGCCAGCGTCGCCTGGCCCGGCGCGCGCCTGCTGCGCGTGGAAGGCCTCGGGCACCGTCGACTTTTGTCGGACCCGCAGGTGGTGGCGGCCGTCACCGGGTTCGTCGCCGAATCAGCGGAACCGATGGGCGCGAACGGGGAGCTCGTGTCGATCGCTGCCTGAGCGAAGCTGCGCTGATGACGCTGCGCAACCATGGCGCCATGGAGATGCGTTGTCCGCAGGGTTGTCCCGATGCGGCGTCGGAGGTGTCGAGACGCGGCGCAGTTCAATGATGCCCATGCCCCGCGTGGATGCTTCTGGTCCAAGCCATGAGGTCGACATGGGTCGAGGGCTCCGACGGCCGCGCCTTCGTCCGCGCCTGCGGCTTGGCGGCGACCTTCTTGATGGGCTTCGCGCCCACCGCCCCGGGTTCGGGCGCGTCGGGGCTGCTGACCGCGAGCTCGTCGAGGATCGCGCAATGAGGGTCGTCATCGCCGTGGCACGAGCTCACGAGCTTTTTCAGCGCCCGCTGCATCTCGGCCATCTCGCGCATTTTCTCTTCCAGCGCATCGAGGTGGGCCTGGGCCAGGGCCTTGACCTCGCGGCTGGCTCGGCGGTCATTGCTCCACAGGCCGAGCAGGTCGGCGATCTGCTCCATCGAGAAGCCGAGCCGGCGCGACTGTCGTATGAAGCGCAGCAGCGACACGTCGCGCTCGGTGTACTGACGGTAGCCCGAGTCGGTCCGCGCCGCCTCGGGCACCAGCCCGATCTGCTCGTAGTGGCGGATCATCTTCGCCGAGACGCCGGCGGCGTCTGCGGCTTCGCCGATGTTCATGAGTCGTGCCATGGGCCCTCCTGGGATGCGCAAGCATCGTCGGAACATAGTCTGAAGCTTGCCACGGGGGCAAGGTCAAGTCCCTGCCTCACGCGATGGCGAGGCAGGGGATCGCCGCATCAAGCGGGCGGGTAGCCGGCGTCGGTCAGCGCGTCGGCCAGGGCCTGGCGATCGTCGGTGCTCTGCACCTGATCCTTCTGCGCCTTCAGGTCGACGCTGACCTGGCAGGCGGGGTCGGCCAGTTTGAGGGTCTGCGTGACGCGGCTGACGCAGTGCCCGCAGGTCATGTCGGGGAGTTGGAACTCGATCATGGTTTCTCCAATGAGAGAAGGGTTGAGGGGCTGTCAGCTTCGGGCTTGCCCCCGCAGGAAGGTCAACAGGGCAGTCGATCGCCGTTCCATGGCGACCGCTTGACCTTCCTGCAAGGGCAAGGTCGAGAGTGCGGAACACCCCGGGGCGATCGGCCCCGCCTTTCGAGGAGTTCCGCCCATGAATGCCACCCTCTCCGCCGCCCCCGCTGTCCTGGCCGCTCAGGCCTGGACGCTGCCGATCGAGGGCATGACCTGTGCGTCGTGTGTCGCCCGAGTCGAGCGCAGCCTGCGTTCGGTTGCCGGCGTCACCGAGGCCAGCGTGAACCTGGCCACCGAATCGGCCACCGTGCAGGCCGCCCCAGGCGTTGCGCTGCCAGCGCTGACCGCGGCGGTCGAGAAGGCCGGCTACAACGTCGGCGAGAAGACCTTCGACCTCGCGGTAGAGGGCATGACCTGCGCGTCGTGCGTGGCACGTGTCGAGAAGGCGCTGAAGGCCGTGTCCGGCGTGCTGTCGGCGGAGGTCAACCTGGCCACCGAGTCCGCCGCCGTGCGGGCCTCCGGTGCGGTGGAGCTGGCCACACTGCGTTTGGCGGTCGAGAAGGCCGGCTACGTGGCCAGTTCCCGGTCTGCCGAACCGCGCCGCAACGACGCGGAGCGGGCGAGCGGGCTGCCGGACTGGTGGCCCATCGCCGTCTCCGGCTTGCTGACGCTGCCGCTGGTGCTGCCGATGATCGGCATGCTGTTCGGCCTGGATTGGCCGTTGAACGGCTGGCTGCAGTGGGCGTTGGCCACGCCGGTGCAGTTCTGGCTTGGCGCACGTTTCTACCGCGCGGGCTGGAAGGCGCTGAAGGCCGGTGCCGGCAACATGGACCTGCTGGTCGCCCTGGGCACCAGCGCCGGCTACGGCCTGAGCGTGTACCTGCTGTTTGCGCACGCCGGCCACGGCATGAGCAACCACCTGTACTTCGAAGCCTCGGCCGTCGTCATCACGCTGGTGCTGCTGGGCAAGTGGCTGGAAGCGCGGGCGAAGCGCCAGACGACCGATGCGATCCGGGCGCTGGATGCCTTGCGCCCCGAGATGGCCCGGGTGCGCCTGGCCACCGGTGATGTCGATCTGCCGATCGACAGAGTGCAGCCCGGCGTGCTGGTGGTGGTGCGCCCCGGTGATCGCATTCCGGTGGACGGCCGGGTCACCGAGGGCAGCAGTCAGGTCGACGAGTCGCTGATCACGGGCGAGAGCCTGCCGGTGGCCAAGCATCCCGGCGACATGGTGACCGGCGGTGCCGTGAATGCCGAGGGCCTGCTGCTGGTGCAGACCACGGCCGTGGGTGCCGAGTCCACGCTGTCGCGCATCGTGCGCATGGTCGAATCGGCACAGGCCAAGAAGGCGCCGATCCAGCGGCTCGTCGACCGCGTCAGCGAGGTCTTCGTTCCGGTGGTGCTCGGCATCGCGCTGCTCACGCTGCTGGGCTGGGGCCTGGCGAGGGGCGACTGGACGCAGGCGATCCTGAACGCGGTGGCGGTGCTGGTGATCGCCTGTCCCTGTGCGCTGGGCCTGGCCACGCCGACGGCCATCATGGCCGGCACCGGTGTCGCGGCGCGCCACGGCATCCTGATCAAGGACGCCGAGGCGCTGGAGGTCGCGCACCGCATCGACACCGTGGCCTTCGACAAGACCGGCACGCTGACCGAGGGCAAGCCGGAGCTCGTCGCCGCGGTATCGGCGATCGGCGACCGCAGCGCGCTGCTGGCGGCCAGTGCCGCCATCCAGTCGGGCAGCGAGCACCCGCTGGCCAAGGCGGTACTGCAATCGGCCGCGAAGGAGTTCGTCCGGGTGCCCGGCGCCGCGCAAGTGCGGGCCGTGGCCGGCCGGGGCATGGCGGCGCAGGTGAACGGCCGCGAACTGCGCCTGGGTAGCACACGCTACATGCAGGAGCTCGGTGTGGACCTGGGCACCTTGCAGGGCCGTGCCGACGCGCTGCAGGGCGAGGGCCGCACGGTGTCGTGGCTGGCCGATGTGACCGTGACACCGCGCCTGCTGGGTCTGCTGGCCTTCGGCGACACGATCAAGGCCTCGGCACGGGGTGCCATCACCGCACTGCACGCCGCTGGCGTGAAGACAGTGATGGTCACCGGCGACAACCGCGGCAGTGCGGCTGCCGTGGGCCGCGCTCTGGGCATCGATCGCGTCGAGGCCGAAGTGCTGCCCGAGAACAAGGCGGCCATCGTCGCCGATCTGAAGCGGGGCGGCGCAACGGTCGCGATGGTCGGCGATGGCATCAACGACGCCCCGGCACTGGCCGCGGCCGACGTCGGCATCGCGATGTCCACCGGCACCGACGTGGCCATGCATGCGGCCGGCGTGACGCTGATGCGTGGCGACCCGGCCCTGGTGGCGGCGGCCATCGACATCAGCCGCCGCACCTACCGGAAGATCCGCCAGAACCTGTTCTGGGCCTTTGCCTACAACGTGGTGGGCATCCCGCTGGCGGCGTTCGGCCTGCTCAACCCGATGCTGGCGGGCGCCGCCATGGCCTTCAGCAGCGTCAGCGTGGTGAGCAACGCGTTGCTGCTGCGTCGCTGGCGCCTGCGCCAGAAATGACAAACTGCTTGATGCGAGGGTGAACTTCCGGTGGCCAACCATGTCGACAGCATGCTTGGGCTTCGCCTGACGTTCAACCCTCCCCCTTCGACCAGGAGCCCGTTCGGCTACATTTCGCTTCCCATGCCTGCGCTCGTCCGCTCACTGCTGATCTGGTTGATGGTTCTGGCGATGCCGATTCAAGGGCTCGCTGCGTCCGTCATGCAGCACTGCGCGCCGGTGGGTCCCGCAGGGCATTCGGTCGCTACCGCGGCAAGGGCGATGGATGGGCACGATCACATCCATGCGCCGGAAGTCTTGGCACACGACCGTGCGCAGGCGACAGACGAGTCTGAAGGCTTGACAGCCGACGGCGTAAACGTCGCTCCTGGCAAGGCGACTGCAGGTGCTGGCAAGTGCAGTGCCTGCGCCGCCTGCTGTCCCGCGGTCGGCATGCCGCCGGGCGTGAGCCCGATCCCGACACTGCCGGCCGAAGCGCAGGCGCTCCAGCTTCCCTTCATCGAAGT
Source organism: uncultured Rubrivivax sp. (assembly GCA_964371495.1). Taxonomy (GTDB): domain Bacteria; phylum Pseudomonadota; class Gammaproteobacteria; order Burkholderiales; family Burkholderiaceae_C; genus Rubrivivax. Next base: position 2,584 of record CAYJOA010000092.1, on the reverse strand, counting down.
CGATTCCTTCGTGCCCGGCGGCCTGGACCGCCCGCCCCGAACCCTCCTCGCCTGAGGGGCCGGTGTCCTCCCCCTACACGCCCGTTCGGCACGCGGCGTGAGCAGGGGCAAGCACCAGCAGCCCGCTCTGACCGTCGCTCCGTCCGCCCTCGCGGGCGGACCCTTCGATGTGTCCACGCGAGGACTTCATGAAACCTTCGACCCATCACGGGCTGCTGTTGGCCGCCTGGCTGGCGGCATCGCCCCTGGTCCACGCGCAGACCGACCCCAAGGCCGGCAAGGCTGACCCGTCGGACCCCATGGCCGTGGTGCCGCCAACGATGTATTCATCGCCGCTGGCCCGTTTTCGGCCCGCCGGGGACATCAAGCTCGGCTCCTGGCAAGCGGCCAATGCAACCGTCACACGCATCGGCGGCTGGCGTGCCTACGCGCGCGAAGCCAGCCAGCCCGAACCGGGAGCTCAGCCGGATGCCTCCCGTCCTGCGCCGGCTGCCGCTCCGTCACCGGCCCCTGCGGCGTCCGGGCCCGTGCCTGGCCATGGCCATCACGGCAAGCACTGAGGAAGCCCGGTCATGACACTCTCAATCACATCCCGGCGACCCCCGTCGCCAAGGCGCGGAATCCTCCGTCTCGTCTCGGCAGCCACCGCCACCGTCGTGCTGGCTGGCTGTGCCTCGTTCAGCCCCGATGGCGGCTTCGCCACCGTCGAGCAGACCACCCAGCAGCGACTGGGCAAGGAAGTGCGCTGGGCCCGTTCCGACAGCGACCGCCAGCTGATCAATCAGCGCGTGAAAGAACTCCTGACCCAGCCGCTGGCCATGGACGACGCCGTGCAACTGGCGCTGCTGAACAACCGTGGACTGCAGGCCGCGTTCTTCGAACTCGGCATTGGCGAAGCCGACCTGGTGCAAGCCGGCCGGCTGGCCAACCCGGGTTTCAGTTTCGGCCGCAAGACCAAGGGAGACGAGGTCGAGATCGAGCGCGGCCTGCATTTCAACCTGGTGCGCTTGCTGGCCATGCCGCTCATGCAGGAAGTGGAATCGCGGCGCTTCGCGCAGACGCAGGGCATGGTGGCGATGAACGTGCTGTCGCTGGCCGCCGACACGCGCAAGGCCTGGGTGCAGGCGGTGGCCGCACAGGAGTCGGTGCGCTACGCCACGCAAGTGATGCAGGCGGCCGAGGCCAGCGCCGAACTGGCGCGCCGCATGCTGCAAGCGGGCAATTTCAACCGGCTGCAGCAGTCGCGCGAGCAGTCCTTCTATGCCGAGGCCGCGCTCGGCCTGGCGCGCGCGCAGCAGGCGCAGCGGGCCGCGCGCGAGCGGCTGAACCGTCTGATGGGTTTGTGGGGCGTACAGACGGCTTTCCGCCTGCCGGAGCGCCTGCCCGACCTGCCGGCCCAGACGCGGGAACTGCCCGACATCGAACGCATCGCCATCGAGCAGCGGCTGGACGTGCAGGGGGCGCGCCTGGCCGCCGAGCAGACGGCCAGCAACCTGGGGCTGACGCGCAGCACGCGCTTCATCAACGTGCTGGAACTGGGCTTGAGCTACAACACGTCGAACGAAGGCTGGACCGAGCGCGGCTGGGAAGTCGGCTTCGAGCTGCCGCTCTTCGACTGGGGCACGGCGCGCGTGGCCAAGGCCGAAAGCATCTACATGCAGGCCGTCAACCGCGCCGCCGAGACGGCCATCAACGCACGCTCCGAAGTGCGCGAAGCCTACGGCGCGTACCGCTCGGCCTGGGACATCGCGCGCCACCACCGCGACGAGATCGTGCCACTGCGCCAGCGCATCCAGGAAGAGAACGTGCTGCGCTACAACGGCATGCTGATCGGCGTGTTCGAACTGCTCGCCGACGCGCGCGCGCAGATCGCCAGCGTGAATGCCGCCATCGAGGCGCTGCGCGACTTCTGGATCGCGCAGGCCGATCTCGACATGGCGCTGATCGGCAAGCCGAGTCTGGCCGCCGCTGCCGCCGTCACCGCCACGGCCGCCGAGTCCGGCGGCGCCGGTCACTGAATTCCGAGGAGTACCGATGGTTTCCCGACGCAATTTCCTGGGCAGCGCTGGCGCTGTCACCGCAGCGGTCAGTGCCGCCGCCGTCAGCAAGGTCGCGATGGCGGCGTTGCCCGAGCCCGTCATCCAGACCAAGCCCGACACCATGCCGCCGTTGGTGCCCAGCACCGGGCGCCCCTACAACCCCGTCGTCACGCTCAACGGCTGGACCTGCCCCTGGCGCATGAACAACGGCGTCAAGGAATTCCACTTGGTGGCCGAGCCCGTGGTGCGCGAGATGGCGCCGGGCTTCAAGGCCCACCTGTGGGGCTACAACGGCCAGAGCCCGGGTCCGACGATCGAGGTCGTGGAAGGCGACCGCGTGCGCCTGTTCGTGACCAACAAGCTGGGTGAACTGACCAGCATCCACTGGCACGGCCAGCGCCTGCCCAACGGCATGGATGGTGTCACCGGGCTGAACCAGCCCGGCATCCCGCCGGGCAAGACCTATGTCTACGAGTTCGTCGCGCGCCGCCCCGGCACCTTCATGTACCACCCGCACGCCGACGAGATGGTGCAGATGGCGATGG
>CAYJOA010000091.1:0-17592 GCA_964371495.1 uncultured Rubrivivax sp. | reverse complement strand
CCCTGCTGCTGCTGCTTTACCCGCGGCTGCCGGCGCAGAACATCGTCGGCACCGACATTGCCCATGCCGTGCCCCTGACCCTGGTCGCCGGCATCGGCCACGCGCTGCTGGGCCATGTCGACTGGGGTCTGTTGGCGGCTTTGCTCGTCGGTTCACTGCCGGGCATCTGGCTCGGCGCGCAGCTGACCAAGACGCTGCCCGAGCGCTTGGTGCGTGGCGTGCTGTGCCTGTCGCTGCTCGGCGCCGGCGTCAAGGTGCTGAGTTGAACCGGGGCACCTGAGCATGTACCGCTACACCGAATTCGATCGCCGCTTCGTGCGCTCACGCGCCGCGCAGTTCCGTGACCAGCTGCAACGCCACCTGGCGGGCGAACTGGCCGACGACGACTTCCGCCCGCTGCGGCTGCAGAACGGCTGGTACCTGCAGCGCCACGCACCGATGCTGCGCGTGGCCGTGCCCTATGGCGAACTGTCGAGCCGGCAGCTACGCCAGCTGGCCCGCATCGCGCGTGACTTCGACCTCCGCGACGCCGGTCTGGCCAGCGAGCGCGGCGGCTTCGGACACTTCAGCACGCGCCAGAACATCCAGTTCAACTGGATCCCGCTGCAGCGCGCCGCCGACGTGATGGACCTGCTGGCCGAGGTCGACATGCACGGCATCCAGACCAGCGGCAACTGCATCCGCAACATCACCAGCGACGCGCTGGCCGGCATCGCGCCCGACGAGGAGATCGACCCGCGGCCCTACTGCGAGATGCTGCGCCAGTGGAGCACGCTGCATCCCGAGTTCGCGTTCCTGCCGCGCAAGTTCAAGATCGCCGTCAGCGGCGCCCGCGAAGACCGCGCCGCGACCGCCTGGCACGACATCGGCCTGCGGCTGCACCGCAACGCCGACGGCGAGGTCGGTTTCGCCGTCGCGGTGGGCGGAGGCATGGGCCGCACGCCGGTGGTCGCCACGCCGGTGCACGACTTCGTGCCGTGGCGTCAGATCCTCGTCTTCATCGAAGCCATCGTCCGCGTCTACAACCTCTACGGTCGGCGCGACAACCTCTACAAGGCACGCATCAAGATCCTGGTCAGGGCCGAGGGTCGGCGCTTCGTCGACGCCATCGGGCGCGAGTTCGCGGCGCTGCTCGCCGACCCGCAGACGCAGTTCGTTCCCGAGGCCGAACTCGAGCGCCTGCAACGCGCCTTCGTGCCGCCGCAGCTGCCCGCCGCTGCGCCGCCGGCCGTGCCCGGCGACGTGCTGCCGGCCTACACACGCTGGGCCGCGCGCAACGTGCACGCCCACCGTCTGCCGGGCTACCGCGCGGTGACGCTGTCGCTCAAGCGCGCCGGCCTGCCGCCGGGCGACGTCAGCGCCGACCAGATGGAAGGCGCCGCCGCGCTGGCCGAGCGCTACAGCCACGGCGAGCTGCGTGTCACGCACGACCAGAACCTGCTGCTGCCCTGGGTGCAGGCCGGTGATCTGCGTGCGCTGTGGCTGGCGGCGCGCGAGGGTGGTTTCGCGACGCCCAACATCGGCCTGCTGACCGACATGATCGCCTGCCCCGGCGGCGACCTGTGCGCGCTGGCCAACGCGCGCTCGATCCCGATTGCGGCGGCCATCACCGAGCGTTTCGCCGACCTCGACGAGCTGCACGACATCGGCGACATCGACCTGCACATCAGCGGCTGCATCAATTCCTGCGGCCACCACCACAGCGGCCACATCGGCATCCTCGGCGTCGACAAGGACGGCAGCGAGTGGTACCAGGTGACGCTGGGCGGCGCCGACGGCAGCCTGCTGTCGGGACCGGCGACGCCGGGCAAGGTCATCGGCCCGTCCTTCGCTGCAGACGAGGTGCCCGACGCCGTCGAGGCGGTGATCGCCACCTACCTGCGCCAGCGCCGCAGCGGCGAACGTTTCATCGAAACCGCGCGCCGCCTGGGGCCGCTGCCGTTCCGCCACGCCGCCGACGCGGTGCCGCGCAGCACGGCGCTGGCCGCCTGAACCAGGAGCAGACCATGCGATTCATCGCACCGGGCAGCACCTTGCCCGCCGCCACGCTGCTCCTGGACAACACCACCGACGTCATCGCCGGCGCCGACGAGATCCGCCGCCACGCCGCAGTGGCGCTGCACTTCCCGCGCTGGACCGACGGCCGCGCCTATTCGCAGGCCGTGCTGCTGCGCGGCCGGCTGCGTTACGCCGGCACCATGCTGGCCACCGGCGAGGTGCTGGCCGACATGCTGCCGCTGCTGCGCCGCTGCGGCTTCGACGCCGTGCAACTGCGCGCCGACCAGCGGCTGGAAACGGCGCAGCGTGCGCTCGGATTCTTCGATTCCCACTACCAGCTCGGCACTGGCGAACGCCGGTCCTTGTCCGCATCAGGAGCCCAACGATGAACCACGCCATCGACCTCTATGCCCGCCCCACGCCGGGCTTCGAGTCCCGCGTCGCCCATGCGCTGACGCAGCTGCAGCGGGCCGCCGCCGCGCACGCCGGCCGCATCGTGCAGACGACGAGCCTGGGCGCCGAGGACATGGTCGTCACCGACCTCATCGCGCGCCACCGGCTGCCGGTCGCGCTGGCGACGCTGGACACCGGCCAGCTGCACGAGCCCACGCTGGCGCTGATCCCGCGCATCGAAAGCCGTTACGGCCTGAAGGTCGAGCGCTGGCAACCGCACGCCGAGCAGGCGATCCACTTCGTCGCGCGCCATGGCGAGACGGCCATGCGCCGCAGCGTTGAACTGCGCAAGGCCTGCTGCACGCTGCGCAAGCTCGAGCCGCTGGCGCGCGCGCTGGCCGGCCGCAGCGCCTGGGTGACGGGGCTGCGGCGCGAACAGTCCGGCAACCGCGCCGAGCTTGCCCACATGGAGACCGACGACCAGGGCCGCGCCAAGCTCAACCCCCTGGCCGACTGGAGCTGGGCCGACGTCTGGCACTACATCGCCGAGCACGACGTGCCCTACAACCCGCTGCACGACGCCCACTTCCCGAGCGTCGGCTGCGAGCCATGCACGCGCGCCATCGCCGTCGGCGAAGACTTCCGCGCCGGGCGCTGGTGGTGGGAAAGCGAAAGCGCGAAGGAATGCGGCTTGCACCCGAGCCGCAACGTCGGCGAGGTCACGGCATGAACGCCCCCGCCGCGCTGCAGCACCCGCTCCCCGAACTGGACCACCAGCATCTGGATGGCCTGGAAGAGGAAGCCATCTTCGTCCTGCGCGAGGTGGCAGCCAATTTCGAGCGGCCGGCGCTGCTGTTCTCGGGCGGCAAGGACTCGTGCGTCGTGCTGCGCCTGGCCGAAAAGGCCTTCAAGACGCACCTCGGCGGCGACGACTTCGGTGGTGCCCTGCCCTTCCCGCTGCTGCACGTCGACACCGGGCACAACTTCCCCGAGGTGATCACGTTCCGCGACCGCCGCATCGCCGAGACGGGCGAGCGGCTGCTGGTGGGCAGTGTCGAGGACTCGATCCGCAGCGGCAGCGTGCGCCTGGCGCACCCGCTGGAGTCGCGCAACGGCCACCAGACGGTGACGCTGCTGGAAGCCATCGCCGAACACCGCTTCGACTGCCTCGTCGGCGGTGCCCGCCGCGACGAGGAAAAGGCGCGCGCCAAGGAGCGCATCTTCAGCCACCGCGACGGCTTCGGCCAGTGGCAGCCCAAGGAACAGCGGCCGGAACTGTGGACGCTGTTCAACACGCGGCTGCGCCCCGGCGAACACTTCCGCGCCTTTCCGATCAGCAACTGGACCGAACTCGACGTCTGGCTGTACATCGCCCGCGAGCGCATCCCGCTGCCGGACATGTACTACAGCCACCAGCGCCCGGTGGTGCGCCGCCGCGGCTTGCTGGTGCCGGTGACCGAGGTCACGCCGGCGGCAGCGGGCGAAACGGTCGAAACGCTGCCGGTGCGCTTTCGCACCGTCGGCGACATGACCTGCACCTGCCCGGTGGAGAGCCTGGCCGCCAGCGCGGCCGAGATCGTGGCCGAAACGCTGACGGTGACGATCAGCGAACGCGGCGCCACGCGCCTGGACGACCGCAGCTCCGACGCCGCGATGGAACGGCGCAAGAAGGAAGGGTACTTCTGATGTCCACCGTGATCGACCTGGCCCACGCGACGGCCACCAACCCTGCACCAGCCCCGACAGCCCGCCGCGCGCTGCGCTTCCTCACCGCCGGCAGCGTGGACGACGGCAAGAGCACGCTCATCGGCCGCCTGCTCTACGACAGCCGCGCCATCCTGGCCGACCAGCTCGACCACCTGCACGGCCGCGCCGCCGGCCAGCAGCGCACCGCGGGCGACCCCGGATTCGACCTCTCGCAGCTCACCGACGGCCTGGAGGCCGAACGTGAACAGGGCATCACGATCGATGTCGCCTACCGCTACTTCGCCACCCCGGCGCGCAAGTTCATCATCGCCGACGCCCCCGGCCACCTGCAGTACACGCGCAACATGGTCACTGCCGCTGCCGGCAGCGACGCTGCCGTGGTGCTGGTCGACGTGACCAAGCTCGAGCTCGCCGCGCGGCCCCTGCGCCTGCTGCCACAAACGCGGCGGCACGCCCTGCTGGCGCACCTGTTGCGGGTGCCGAGCATCGTCTTCGCCGTCAACAAGCTCGACGCCGTGGCCGACCCCGGCGCCGCCTTTCGCGCCGTGCACGACGCGCTGCAGGCCTTTGCCGACGAAGCCCGCGTCGCCGTCGCCGGCATCGTGCCGATCTCGGCGCTGCGCGGCGACAACGTCACCACGCCGCTGGCCGCACCCTGGTACGGCGGCCCTTCGCTGCTGCACTTGCTGCAAGACCTGCCGGCAACCGAGGAACGCAGCCATGGCGACTTCACGCTGCCGGTGCAGTACGTGGCGCGCGAGGGCTCGGGTACCGGCGAGCAGCCGCGGGTGCTGTGGGGCCGCGTCGCCGCGGGCCGCGTGCAGGTCGGTGACGAGGTCACCGTCTTCCCCAACGGCGAACACGCCGTGGTCGCCGAACTGCGGCATGCCGGCCATGCGGTGGGCCGGGCGCGGGCCGGGCAGTCGGCTGGCGTCGTTCTCGACCGCCAGCTCGACGTCTCGCGCGGCGATTGGCTGGCCACGCCCGGCAGCCAGCAGCCGGTGCGCCGATTCACGGCGACGCTGGCCTGGCTCGACACCGAGGCCGCCACGCCGGGCCGCAAGTACTGGCTGCGCCACGGCAACCGCTGGGTGCCGGGGCGGCTGGCCAGCGTGGAGCATCGGCTCGACATCCACACCCTGCAGCCGACCGCTTCGCCCCAGCTCGCCGGCAACGACATCGGCGAGGTCGTCTTCGAGCTGCAGCAAGCGCTGCCGCTGGCCGACTATGCCGACAACCGCGGCGGCGGCGCGCTGATCGTCGGCGACCCGGCCAGCCACCGCACCTGCGGCGCACTGCTGGTGCGCCGCACCGGCAAGGCCGCGTGATGGCCGGCGCGGCGCCGGGGCGCAGCGTCTTCATCGGCGCCGGGCCGGGGGCCGCCGACCTCGTCACGATGCGCGGCGCGCAGCGCCAGGCGCCGGCCGACGTGGTGCTGTTCGACAGCCTCACCGACCCGGCGCAGCGCAAGCCGACGCCCTTCACCACGCACCTGCCGGGGTAGGGTCGGCGGCGCCGTAAAATCAGCGCACCTGGCGGATCGCGGCATGCGCCGCCAAGGTCCCGCCTTCCCATCGCGAGCCTTCCATGACCCACGTCGTTCTCGAATCGTGCATCCGCTGCAAGTACACGGACTGCGTCGATGTCTGTCCCGTCGACTGCTTCCGCGAGGGGCCCAACATGCTGGTCATCGACCCCGACGAATGCATCGACTGCGCGGTGTGCATCCCCGAGTGCCCGGTGAACGCGATCCTGCCCGAGGAAGACGTGCCCAACGACCAGCTGGCCTTCCTCAAGCTCAACGCCGAGCTGGCGCGCAAGTGGCCCAGCATCACCAAGCGCAAGGCGCCGCCGGCCGACGCCGACGAGTGGAAAGACCGCCGCGACAAGCTGGACCAGCTCGTCCGCTGAAGACCATGCACGTCGACGACAGCGCCGCCGGTGCGGAGGCGGCAGGCGGCCACGGCCCGGCGATCGAAACCGACGCCGTCATCGTGGGTGCCGGCCCGGTGGGCCTGTTCCAGGTCTTCGAGCTGGGACTGCTGGAGATCAAGGCCCACGTCATCGACTCGCTGGCCTACCCCGGCGGCCAGTGCATCGAGCTCTACCCCGACAAGCCGATCTACGACATCCCGGCTGTGCCGGTCTGCACCGGCAAGGAGCTCACCGACAACCTGCTCAAGCAGATCGAGCCCTTCGGCGCCACCTTCCACTTCGGCCACGAGGTCAGCGCGGTGCGCAGGCAGGACGACGGCCGCTTCCACGTCGAAACGTCCAGGGGCACGCGTTTCCTGAGCAAGACGGTGTTCATCGCCGGCGGCGTGGGTTCGTTCCAGCCGCGCACGCTGCGCGTCGACGGCATCGACAAGTTTCTCGACACGCAGCTCTTCTACCGCGTGAAGAGCCCGTCGCAGTTCGCCGGCAAGAACCTGGTCATCGTCGGCGGCGGCGACTCGGCGCTGGACTGGACGCTGAACTTCGTGCAGGACGGCCCGCACCGCGCCGAGAGCGTGATCCTCATGCACCGGCGCGACGCCTTCCGCGCGGCGCCGGCCAGCGTGGCCAAGATGCGCGAACTGTGCGAGGCCTACGAGATGCAGTTCATGGTCGGCCAGGCCACCGGATTCGAGGAACAGGACGGCCGCCTGAGCAAGCTGAAGGTCACCGGCAGCGACGGCGTCACGCGCGTCGTGCCGCTGGACATGCTGCTGGTGTTTTTCGGCCTGAGCCCCAAGCTCGGGCCGATCGCCGACTGGGGGCTGGGTGTCGACCGCAAGCAGCTCGTCGTCGACACCGAGAAGTTCGAGACCACGGTGCCCGGCATCTTCGCGGTCGGCGACATCAACACCTACCCGGGCAAGAAGAAGCTCATCCTGTCGGGCTTTCACGAGGCCGCGCTGGCGGCCTTCGGCGCCGCGCCCTACGTGTTCCCGGAAAAGCGCATCCTGCTGCAGTACACCACCACCAGCCCGAAGCTGCACAAGGTTCTGGGCGTGGAGACACCGGTGTTCGACTGAACGCTGCGCCGCGCGCGCCACTGCCGAAACGGCCCGCCTTGTGCGGGCTGTTTTGTCCTGGGCCCACGAAAACGCTGGCGCACTGGTTGATAATGCCCACTGGTGCAGGGCCGGTTCCTGCATCACTTCGCTAGGGGTGTTGGCGCTGCCGCAATGCAGCGCCGACTGAGAAAGTCCCTTTGAACCTGATTGAGGTAATCCTCGCGCAGGGAAGCAGTCACCAGCAGCCGCCCGCACGGGACCGTGCCTGCCGATATGCCCCCTGCCATCGCTCGAGAGCTCACGATGGCACACCGTTCCCGACATTGCACCCGCAGCGCATTGGCCTTGGCGGCTTGCGCGACACTTTCGCTGGCGTCCCAGGCCCAAGGCCAGACGACGGTCACCGTCACCGGCCGCAGCCTGGGCGGCGCCGGCGTCGCCGGCTTCGGCAACGTGCCGCTGGCCGGCGCGCCGCTGCAGGCCAGCGTGTTCAGCGGCCAGCAGCTCGGCGACGCCGGCATCGCGTCGATCGGCGGTCTCACGCGCCTGGACGCCAGCCTGGGCGACGCCTACAACGCCGAGGGCTACTGGAGCATCCTGTCGGCGCGCGGCTACACGCTGGACAACCGCGCCAACTACCGCCGCGACGGCCTGCCGATCAACGCCGAAAGCGCGATCGCCCTCGACAACAAGGAGCGGCTGGAACTGCTCAAGGGCACCAGCGGCATCCAGGCCGGCACCAGCGCACCCGGCGGCGTCGTGGACCTCGTCGTCAAGCGGCCGAACGGCACGCTGCGCAGCGCGCGCATCGAAGTGCGCGCAGCCGGCTCGCTGCTCGCCGCTGCCGACCTGGGCCAGCGCTTCGGCGTCGGCGGCGCCTTCGGCGTGCGCCTGAACGTGGCGCACGAGAGGCTGCGCCCGCAGGTGCGCGACGCCGACGGCCAGCGTTCGCTGTGGGCACTGGCCGCCGACTGGCAGGCAGGCGCGGACACGCTGCTGCAGGCCGAACTCGAGTCGAGCCGGCAGACGCAGCCCAGCGTGGCCGGCTTCAGCATGCTCGGCGATACGGTGCCCGATGCCCGCGCCGTCGATCCGCGCATCAACCTCAACCGCCAGCCCTGGAGCCAGCCGGTGGTGATGAACGGCGACACGGCGTCGCTGCGCTGGCGGCAGCGCTTGTCTGCCGAGTGGCAGTTCTCCGCTCACGCCATGGCGCAGCGACTGCAGAGCGACGACCGCACGGCCTTCCCCTACGGCGTCTACGACGAGAGCTACGACTGCCCGCAGTGGTGCGACCGCTACGCTGCGGACGGCAGCTTCAGCTACTGGCAGTACATCAGCGAAAACGAACGCCGCAAGAGCGACGCGATCGAGCTGGCGCTCAAGGGCAGCGCCGTCACCGCAGGCATCGTGCACCAGCTGCAAATGGGGGTGCTGGGCACGCGTTACCGCGGACGTTTCCAGGACCAGGTGTTCGACCTGGCCATCGACGCCAGCGGCAGCGGCGTCGGCATGGGCCGCATCGACGGCACGCTGGACACGCTGCCTGCGACCGGGTACACCGACGCCAACACCAACCGCGACGAGCGCAGCACGGAATGGTTCCTGCGCGACGCGATGCGCCTGAGCCCGCGCTGGCAGCTGTGGGCCGGGCTGCGCCACACGCGCCTGCAGCGCGACAGCGTGCGCACGAGCCCGGCCGACGACGGCCCGGCGGAAGACGGCCTGCGTGCCACCCGTCACGACCAGAGCGTCACGGTGCCCTGGCTGGCGCTGGCGCACGAGTTCAGGCCCGGCACCATGGTCTACGCCAGCTGGGGCCAGGGTCTGGAAACCGAGGTGGCGCCCAACCGCGCGCGCTACAGCAACCGCGGCCAGGCGCTGCCGGCACTGAAGAGCCGGCAGTTCGAGATCGGCCTCAAGCACGGCAGCGACGCCTTCGACGGCGCGCTGACGCTGTTCGACATCGACCGCCCGCAGGCCGCCGACATCGGCAGCTGCGCTGCGGCCGACAGCTGCCTGCGCGCCATCGACGGCAGCGCGCGGCACCGTGGCGCCGAGGCGCAGGCCACGCTGCGCGACGGTGCCTGGCAGTGGCGCGCCAGTCTCATGCTGCTGGACGCCCAGCGCCGTGGTTCGGCGCAGGCGACTGTCAACGGGCAGCGGCCCGTCAACGTGCCCGAAGCCACCTTGCGACTGGGCAGCGAGTACCACGTCGGCGCCATGCCGGGCCTGGCGCTGCAGGCGAACCTGGCTGCAGAAAGCGACCGCGTCGTGCTGCCCTACGACACGGAGGTGCGCATCCCCGGCTGGGCGCGACTGGACCTGGGTGCACGCTGGCGGCAGGAGCGGGGGGCGGCGACGCTGCTCTGGCGCGTCGGCGTGGACAACGCCACCGACCGCCGCGCCTGGAAGGAGTCGCCCTACCAGTTCGGCCATGTCTACCTGTACCCGCTGGCGCCGCGCACCTGGCGCGCTTCGGTGCAGGCGTCGTATTGAGGCCTGGTGGATCACGCTATACTCGCGGGCTGCATTCCCCGATAGCTCAGTTGGTAGAGCGCCGGACTGTTAATCCGTAGGTCCCTGGTTCGAGCCCAGGTCGGGGAGCCAAGAATGGCTCGAAGTGGGCGCCCTTGCGGTGCCCATTTCCTTGTCCGGCGTCGCCGCCATCGGCGCATCCCCTCCGGCCCCTCATCGTGAGCCTGGCGCCAGCGAAGCGGATCTCGCTCACGGACTGCCTCAGGCAGCGCTTGGGCAACGGGGCTTCCTCGAGGAGCAGCCTCGTCCGGGCTTGGGCCAGCTTCCCGGCCTCATGCGGGCCAGGGCAGCGAGTAGGTCTTGAGGTTGGTGAACCCCTTCATCGCCTCGAGCACACCCTCCTTGTAGCCGAGACCGGAGTCCTTGATGCCGCCGAAGGGCGTCAGTTCGAGCCGGTAGCCCGGTACCTCGCGCACATTCAGGCTGCCCACCTGAAGTTCGTTGACCAGCCGCGTGATGACGTCCAGGCGATTGGTGCACACGCCCGAAGACAGCCCATAGGCGCTGGCGTTGACGATGGCAATGGCCTCGTCGAGCGAGCCGAAGCGCAGCACCGGGGAGACGGGGCCGAAGGTCTCCTCGCGCACCACCGTCATTTCCGGGTGCACGCGGTCGATCACCGTCGGCGCGTAGAGCGCCCCCTCTCGCCGGTGGCCGCACAACAGCCGCGCGCCCTGGGCGATCGCCTCGTCGACACGCGCCTCGAACAGTCGCGCGGCGGCCTCGTCGATGACCGTGCCCATGTCGAGCCGGGGATCGTTGGGGTCACCGAAACGCCAATGGCGGGTGCGCTCGACGAGCCGCTCGGTGAAGTCGTCGGCCACCGCCCGATGCACGAGGATGCGCTTGACGGCCGTGCAGCGCTGCCCGGAGTTCTTGTACGACCCCGCAGCCGCGAGCGAGGCGGCTTCTTCGAGGTCGGCGTCGTCCATGACGATCAGCGGGTCGTTGCCACCGAGTTCCAACACGGTGCGGCGATAACCCACGCGGCCGGCGATGTACTTGCCGATCGCCGCGCCGCCGGTGAAGCTGACGAGGTCGACGTCCGGGTGGGTCAGCAGTTCGTCGCCGATCTCTGACGGGTCGCCCGTGACGACCTGCAGCATCGGCGGCGGCAGCCCGGCACCGTACAGGATGTCGGCCAGCAGCAGGGCCGACAGCGGCACCTTCTCCGATGGCTTGAGCACCATGCGGTTGTTGGTGGCGATGGCCGGCACGACCTTGTGCGCGACCTGGTTCATCGGGTGGTTGAAGGGCGTGATGGCGACGATCACGCCGAGCAATGGATCGCGCTGCGTGTAGACGCGCCGTTGCCGGCCATGCGGGGTGATGTCGCAGGAAAAGACCTGGCCGTCGTCGTCCAGCGCAGCCGCCGCGCCGAAGGCCAGCACGTCGCGCACCCGGCCCGCCTCGTACAGGCTGTCCTTGCGGCACAGGCCGGACTCGGCGGTGATCAGCGCGCTGATTTCTTCGCGCCGGACGACCACCGCTTCGGCGGCCCGCCTCAGGATCTCGGCGCGCTCGTGGCGCGACAGGCGCGGCCGGTAGCCGTGGGCGATCGTGATGGCCCGGCGCACATCGTCCACGCTCGCCAGGGGAACGCTGCCGACGCACAGGCCCGAGTAGGGGTCGCGCACCTCGAGACGGCGACCGTCGCCGCGGTCGCGCTCGCCGCCGATGCGCATCGCCTCCTCGCGGTAGCGGTCCGCACGGTCAAGCGGCATCGTTGACTCCTGTGGGTCCGCAGCCCTGTTCGGGTTCGGGCGCCTGGTGCAGCCGAGCGCGACTGTCGCAGGCATGGCGACGCAGCAGGCTGCCGGCGAGTTCGGCGTTGCCCGAGCCGCGAGCGAGTTCGTCGTGGAAGGCAACGTTGAGCCGGACATAACGGCCAATGTCGGTGCAAGCAAGCGCTCGTTGCATCTCGGCCATCACGGCCGCCAGCCGATGCAGGCTGTCGGCGTCGCGGCGTTCGGCCACCTTGCGCCCGATCATCTCCTCCAGCGCGATGCGCCGTTCGCAGACCTGATCGGCCTCGTCGAGGCTGAGGCTGCGCACCTGGACGCCGCAGTCGCGGCGGGTCCGCACCAGGCCCTTCTCTTCGAGGCCGCGGAAGGCCTGCGTCAACACCATCGGGGCATCGCTGGCGTTCATCGGCAGCCTGCCTCGGGATCGGTTCCGTCGCGATTCATGCGCGTGAAATCTGAATGTCAACAAACTGCAATGGACAAATTCTAGGATTCCGATGTGTCATGCAAATTACATAGGCCGACTCAATGACCGCTGCAGCCATCGAGGTGCGCGAATTGAGCAAGCGCTTTTCGAGCTGCCAGGCGCTGGACCGTGTCAGCCTGAGCGTCGCCCCGGGCGAGATGGTGGCGCTGATCGGTGCCTCGGGCTCGGGCAAGTCGACGCTGATGCGCCACCTGTCGGGCTTCATCGCTGCCGACACGGGTTCGGCTTCGGTCTTCGGCCGCGAGATCCAGCGCGATGGCCGCATCGCCCGTGACATCCGCGACATCCGCGGCGGCATCGGCTTCGTCTTCCAGCAGTTCAACCTGGTCAGCCGCCTGCCGGTGATGACCAACGTGCTCGTCGGCCTGTTGCGCCGCGCCAGCCCGTGGCGCAGCCTGCTGATGCGCTTCAACGTGTCCGAGCGCCAGCAGGCGCGCGAGGCCCTGGCCGCCGTCGGCATGGAGCAGACGGCCTGGCAGCGCGCATCGACCCTGTCCGGCGGCCAGCAGCAGCGGGCAGCGCTGGCCCGCTGCCTGGTTCAACGGGCCAAAGTGGTGCTCGCCGACGAGCCCATTGCCTCGCTCGACCCCGAGTCGTCGCGCAAGGTCATGGAGTTGCTCGCCGTGATGAACCGCGAGCGCTGCTGCACGGTGCTGGTTTCGCTGCACCAGGTCGAATTCGCGATCCGCTACTGCCCGCGGACCATCGCGCTGCACCGCGGCACCGTGGTCTACGACGGCCCCTCGTCGGCGCTGACCCCAGCCCTGCTTTCCGAGCTCTATGGCGCCGACGTCCAGGACCTGCTCGAACCGACCACCGGCCATGCCGCGCAGCCCGGGCACGCCGTGCCGCTGACCTTGATGACCGCCGCCAACCCACTGCTCTGAACACACGCCCCCCGCAGTCCCCACCGCTTCAGCCCAAAGGAAACAGCCATGCTCTGCTCACGCCGATCCATCCTCGCCGCCGCCGCCATCGCGCTCACCGGCATCGCCCAGGCGGCCGACATCACCGAGCTCAACTTCGGCATCATCGCCACCGAGAAGGCGGGTGCGCTCAGGCAGATGTGGGAGCCCTTCCTCGACGACATGAGCAAGGCCGTCGGCGTCAAGGTCAACGGCTTCTACGCCACCGACTACGCCGGCATCATCGAAGCGCAGCGCTTCAACAAGGTGCAGATCGCCTGGTACGGCAACAAGTCGGCCATCGACGCGGTGGACCGCGCCAACGGCGAGGTCTTCGTCCAGTTCGTCGACCTCGACGGCACGCCCGGCTACTACTCGTACCTCATCACCCACAAGGACAGCGGCATCACGACGCTGGACCAGGTGCTGAAGAACGGCAAGGACTACACCTTCGGCATCGGCGACCCGCAGTCGACCTCGGGCACGCTGGTGCCCAGCTACTACGTCTTCACGCTCAATGGCCTGGAGCCGAAGACGCACTTCAAGGTCACGCGCTCGTCCAACCACGAGGGCAACTTCCTGGCCGTGCTCAACCGCCAAGTCGACATCGCCACCAGCAATAGCGAGATGACGCAGAAGATGAAGGAGAAGTCGCCGGAGAAGCTGGAGCAGATCCGCATCTTGTGGACCTCGCCCCTCATTCCGCGCGACCCGCTGGTCTGGCGCAAGGACCTGCCGGCCGACGTGAAGAGGAAGGTCCAGGACTTCGTCGTCGGCTACGGCAAGGACGCGCGCGAAAAGGAGATCCTGAAGAACATGTACCGGCTGGCCGGCTTCAAGGCGTCGACCGACGCGCAACTGATCCCCATCCGCCAGCTCGAGCTGTTCAAGGACCGCCGCAAGTTCGAAGGCGACGCCAACATGACCGAAGCCGAGAAGAAGGTCAAGTTCGCCGAGATCGACGCCAAGCTGGCTGCGTTGGCCGGGAAGACGAAGTAGGGCCCCGGGGCCACGCCGCAACCGCACCATGACCGAGCAACGACCGGGCCTGCGCGGTGTCCCGCTGAAGCCGCCGACCGGTGGCTTTACGACCACCATCGCCTGGGCCGTGGTGCTGATGCTGCTGATCTGGTCGTGGAGCGGCGCCGACATGCGCCCGATGGCGCTGTTCAAGGACTCCGCCAACATGGCGGTGTTCGCGGCAGACTTCTTCCCGCCCAACTTCCACGACTGGCGCGTCTATCTCGACGAGATGGTGATCACCATTCACATCGCCATCTGGGGCACCGTGCTGGCCGTGGTCTGCGCGATTCCCTTTGGTCTGATGTCGTCGGCCAACCTGGTGCCGAAGTGGGTCTATCAGCCGGTGCGCCGGGTGATGGATGCCTGCCGGGCGATCAACGAGATGGTCTTCGCGATGCTGTTCATCGTGGCCGTCGGTCTGGGCCCCTTCGCCGGTGTGCTGGCGTTGTGGATACACACCACCGGCGTGCTGGCCAAGCTCTTCGCCGAGGCCGTCGAGGCGATCGACCCGCGCCCGGTAGAAGGCGTGCGGGCCACCGGTGCCAACGCGCTGGAGGAAGTACTCTACGGCGTCATTCCCCAGGTGCTACCGCTGTGGATCTCGTATTCGCTGTACCGCTTCGAGTCGAACGTGCGTTCGGCCTCGGTCGTCGGCATGGTCGGCGCCGGAGGCATCGGCGTCATCCTGCATGAGGTCATCCGCGGTTTCGACTACGCCGAGACCGCCGCCGTATTGTTGATCATCATCGTCTCGGTGACGCTGATCGACCTGCTCTCGGCACGCATCCGGCAGTGGGCAATCTAGATCCACCCGTGCCTTCGACTTGTTGCATCCTTCCACCGGAGCCTGCCGGATGAGCTTCATCCACTTGAACGGCGTCGCCTATCGCCGCCCCAGCCGACCCGTCGTCGTCGTCTGCATCGACGGCGGCGACCCGGCCTACATCGAACACGGCCTGCGCGCCGGCATCATCCCCCACATCGCCCGCTTCATCGCCGAGGGCTACAGCGCGGTGGCCGACGGCACCGTGCCGAGCTTCACCTGCCCCAACAACATGTCGCTGATCACCGGCGCGCCGCCTTCGGTGCACGGCATTTCTGGCAACTTCTACCTCGACGTGGCCACTGGCGAAGCGGTCGTCATGACCGGCCCGGAACTGCTGCGCAGCCGCACCATCCTGGCCGAGTTCGCCGACGCTGGCGCACGAGTGGTCTCGATCACCGCCAAGGACAAGCTGCGCCGCCAGCTCGGCAAGGACCTCGACCCGAGCCGCGGCAACATCAGCTTCTCGTCCGAGCACGCGAAGCGCTGCACGCTGGCCGACAACGGCATCGACAACGTGCTCGAACTGGTCGGCATGCCGCAGCCCGACATGTATTCGATGGACCTGTCCTTGTTCGTGCTGGAAGCCGGTGCACGCCTGCTCGAGCGCGATCGCCCCGAGCTGATGTTCCTGTCGCTGACCGACTACATCCAGCACAAACACGCGCCGGGCGACCCGGTGGCCGACGAGTTCTACCGCCGCATCGACGCGGTCTTCGGCCGCCTGGCTGCCCTGGGCGCCACCGTCGCGCTGACCGCCGACCACGGCATGAACGACAAGTCCCGGCCCGACGGCAGTCCGAACGTCATCTTCCTGCAGGACATCCTCGACCGCGAGTTCGGCGCCGGTGACACGCGCGTGATCTGCCCCATCACCGATGCCTTCGTGCGTCACCACGGCGCGCTGGGCGGCTTCGTGCGTGTCTGGTGCCGCGGCGGCCAGGCCACGCCGCAGGCCATCGTCGCGCTGCTAACCGGCATGCCGGGCCTGGCCGAGGTGCTCGACAAGGAGGCCGCCTGCCGCCGCTTCGACCTGCCCGCCGACCGCGAAGGCGACGTCGTGGTCATCGGCGAGCGCGACGTCGTGATCGGCGCCGGCGCCGCCGACCACGACCTGTCGACGCTGACCGACGCGCGCCTGCGCAGCCACGGCGCGGTCACCGAGGCCCGTGTGCCCTTCATCCTCAACCGGCCCCTGAACGACGACTATCGACGCCGCGCCGCTGCCGGCCTGAAGAGCCACCAGATCTTCGACTTCGCCATCAACGGCACGGCGCCATGATCCCTGCCAGCGCGCGCGTCGCGGTCTACGACGCGCCCAACGCACCGTTCCAGCTGCGCGACTACCCCTTGCGGGCACCGGGCTCCGGCGAAGTGCTGGTGCGTGTCGCGATGTCGACGATCTGCCGTTCGGACATCCATTCCTGGCAGGGCCACCGTCCCAACCCTTGCCCCGGCGTGCTGGGTCACGAGATCGTGGGGCGCATCGCGGCCATCGGCGCCGGCATCGTCTGCGACATGCGCGGCGAGCCGCTGGCCGTGGGCGACCGCATCACCTGGAGCGAGTACTTCATCCCCGGCCCCAACTACTACAGCGAAGTGCTCGACCTGCCGCAGAAGTCGCCGGGTGTCGAGAAGTACGGGCACATGGCAGCGGCGACGCCACCGCACCATCATGGTGGCTTCGGCGAGTATTGCTACATCCTGCCGCAGTCGTGGATCCTGCGCCTGCCCGATGCGCTCAGCGACGCCGAGGCAGCCCCCATCAACTGCGGCGTGGCGACCATGATCGCCGTCACCGAGGCGGCCGAGATCCGCATCGGCCAGACCGTCGTGATCCAGGGCCTCGGCCTGCTCGGCCTGTACGGCGCGGCCATCGCCAAGGCGCGCGGCGCCGGGCAGGTGATCGGCATCGATGTCGTGGCCGAACGGCGTGAACGCAGCGCGCGCTTCGGCGTGGACTTGGCGCTCGACCCGGCAGGCGTCGATGCCGCTGAACTGGCGCGCCGTATTGCTGCGCTGTGCCGGCCGGTGGGCGCCGACGTGGTGCTCGAGGTGTGCGGCGACCCTGGCGTCGTTCCCTCTGGCCTGGCCATGCTGCGTGTCGGCGGACGCTACGTGCTGGGCGGCGTGGTCAATCCGGGCGCGATGGTCGCGCTGGATGCCAACCTGCTGTTGCGCAGGATGCTGACACTGCGCGGCGTGCACAACTACCACCCTCGCCATCTCGTCGAGGCGCTGGACTTTGTCGTCGCGCAGCGCCAGCGCTTCCCCTTTGCCGAGCTGGTCGACGGCATCTATCCGCTGGATCGCGTCGATGCCGCGATGGCCGACGCGGCCGACCGCCGCGTGCTGCGCGCCGCGATCGTTCCCTGAACGCAGGAGACCCCTGGTGCAAGACCCCGTGTTGCTCACCCCCGGCCCGCTGAGCACGAGCCCGGCCACGAGGTCGGCAATGCTGCGCGACTGGGGGTCGTGGGACAGCGCCTTCAACACGCTGACCGCTTCGGTCTGCAGCGACCTCGTCGACATCGCTGGCGCCGCCGCCAGCCATGTCTGCGTGCCGCTGCAGGGCAGCGGCACCTTCGCCGTCGAGGCGGCGCTGGGCACGCTGGTGCCGCGCCAGGGCAAGGTCCTGGTGGCGAACAACGGGGCCTACTGCGAGCGCATCGTGCGCATCCTCGCCTACCTCGGGCGCGCTGCCGTGGTGCTCGATCACCGGCAGGACGAGCCTGCGGACGTGGCCCGCATCGATGCCGCGCTGGCCGCCGACCCGGCCATCAGCCACGTGGCTCAAGTCCATTGCGAGACAAGCACCGGCATCCTCAACCCCTTGCGCCAGATTGCCGAAGTCACCGCGGCCCGCGGCCGCGGCCTTGTCGTCGACGCCATGAGCTCCTTCGGCGCCTTGCCGATCGATGTCTCGACGACCCCTTACACCGCGCAGATCGCCGCATCCGGCAAGTGCATCGAA
>CAYJOA010000090.1:773-17663 GCA_964371495.1 uncultured Rubrivivax sp. | reverse complement strand
CCATCACGGTGAGCCAGTGGCACACGTTCTCCAGTTGCCGCACGTTGCCCGGGAAGTCGAAGGTGGCCAGCCGCGCCAGTGCGGCGTCGGTGATGCGCTTGGCCTCGACGCCGAGCTCGCGCGCGCTCTTGCCGAGGAAGAAGCGCGTCAGCATCGGGATGTCCTCGCGCCGCTCGCGCAGCGGCGGCAGGCGCAGCCGGATGACGTTCAGCCGGTGGTACAGGTCTTCGCGGAAACCGCCCTGGCGCACGCGTTCTTCCAGGTTCTGGTGCGTGGCCGCGATGACGCGCACATTGGTCTTCAGCGGCTGGTGGCCGCCGACACGGTAGAACTGGCCGTCGGACAGCACGCGCAGCAGGCGTGTCTGCAGGTCGAAGGGCATGTCGCCGATCTCGTCCAGGAACAGCGTGCCGCCGTCGGCCTGCTCGAAGCGGCCGCGGCGCGTCGTCTGCGCGCCGGTGAAGGCACCGCGCTCGTGGCCGAAGAGTTCGCTCTCGAGCAGGTCCTTGGGGATGGCCGCGGTGTTGATGGCGACGAAGGGCCCCTGCGCGCGCGGGCTGTGCTTGTGCAGGGCGCGCGCCACCAGTTCCTTGCCGGTGCCCGACTCGCCGGTGATCATCACCGTGACATTGCTCTGGCTCAGCCGCCCGATAGCGCGGAACACGTCCTGCATGGCACCGGCCTGGCCCAGCATCTCGGGCGCCTGCGCCTGTGCCGCGTCGGCGACTTCCTCGCGCAGGCTCTCTTCGACGGCGCGGCGGATCAGTTCCACCGCCTTGGTCACGTCGAAGGGCTTGGGCAGGTACTCGAAGGCGCCGCCCTGGAAGGCCGAGACGGCGCTGTCGAGGTCGGAATAGGCCGTCATGATGATCACCGGCAGCCCCGGGTGGCGCTGCTTGACCTCGGCCAGCAGGTCGATGCCACTGCCGCCCGGCATGCGGATGTCGCTCACCAGCACCTGCGGGGCGTCGTCCTGCAGCGCCTTGAGCACCTCGCGCGGGCTGGCGAAGCAGCGCACGTTGAACTCTTCGCGTTGCAGCGCTTTCTCGAGCACGAAGCGGATGGATTGATCGTCGTCGACGACCCAGATGGGTTTCATGCTGGCGTGGCGCCGTCAGGGCAGCGGAATGAGGATCTTGAACACCGTGCGTCCGGCGACGCTGTCGCATTCGATCGTGCCCTGGTGTTGTTGCACGAAGGTCTGCGCCAGCGTCAGCCCGAGCCCGGAGCCACCGTCCCGCCCCGACACCAGTGGGTGAAAGATGCGGTCCCGGATGGCCTCGGGCACGCCCGGCCCGTTGTCCTCTATATGCAATTCCAGTGCCAGACGGAAGCGCTGGCGGCCGAAGGTGGCCTGGCGGGCGACGCGCGTGCGCAGCACGATGCGTGCGTCCCCGGCCGCGATGCGTTCGCCCAGCACCTGGGTGGCGTTGTGCACGATGTTGAGCACGGCCTGGATGAGCTGCTCGCGGTCGCCGCGGAATTCGGGGATCGAGGTGTCGTAATCGCGCGCCACCGTCAACCCGCGCGGGAATTCGGCCAGGATCAGCGAACGCACGCGCTCGCAGACCTCGTGGATGTTGACGTCGGCCATGACCTGCGGCCGGCGGTGCGGCGCCAGCAGGCGGTCGACCAGCACCTGCAGGCGGTCGGCCTCGTGGATGATGACGCGCGTGTATTCGGTCAGCTCGCGCGAGGTCAGCTCCATGGCCAGCAGCTGCGCCGCGCCGCGGATGCCGCCGAGCGGGTTCTTGATCTCGTGCGCCAGGTTGCGCACCAGTTCCTTGTTGGCCTGCGCCAGGCCGTGCGTGCGCTCCTCGCGGTCGAGCCGGATCTGCTGCTCGATCTCGATCATCTCCACCAGCAGGCAGCCGGGCCAGTCGGTCAGGCAGACGATGACGTGCACCGGCACCTCGCCGGCGCCGGCGCCCAGGCGCTTCATCTGGGCGTCGAAGCGGCTGCTGGCCACCTGGTTGCCGGCCACCCGCGCCAGCGTCTCGCGCAGCTGCTCGGGGTCGACCATCCAGTCGAGCACGCTGCCGCGCTGCAGGGCGCGGCGCGACACGCCGACGCTGTTCTCCAGGGTGGCGTTGGCCAGCAGGCAGCGGCCCTGGGCGTCGGCCAGCGCGACCATGGTGGCCAGCTGGTCGTAGGCCTCGCAGCCGATCGGCGGCGCCGCTGCGCTCACTGCGGCTGCAGCTTGGCCAGCTCGCGCCGCAGCGCGGCGATGTCGGCTTCCTTGCGCGCCAGCGCCGCCCGCATCTCGGCGACGCGGTCGATGTAGCGCTGGTAGTTGCGCTCGTCGCCGCGGCGTTCGGGCTCGCCGTTGTTGAACTCCCTGCGCAACTCGGCCAGGCGGTTTTCCTCGCGCTGCAGTTCGTCGCCGAGGATGCGCCGGGCGTCGCTGTCGCGGGCGCGCTGCGACGCCGGGTCGACCTTGGCTTCACCGGGCCGCGCCGCACCTGCCGGCGCCGAGGCCGGCAGCCGCGGTCGCGGTGCCTGCACGATGGTCACCGGCGCGCCTTCGATGGTGCGGCAGCCGCGGTCGCGCGCTTCCTGCGCACTGAGCGTGTCGGTGTAGAGCACGGGCGGGCCGGGGCAGCGGTAGACCGGCCGCGCCGCGTCCTGCGCCCGGGCCCCGGGCACCGTGGCCGCGATGAGTGCGGCCACCGTGACCAGCGTCTGCCATGCGGCAAGGCGGCGGGGTAGGAACGTCGCTTCAGCCATGGGCGGATTGTGGCGCAGCCCGGCCCCCTGCCGGGCGGGCCCGCGCGGCGACGAAAAAGGGCGGGCCCACGGGCCCGCCCTCGGCAACACGAAGCGCCACTTACAGCGAGTAGTACATGTCGAACTCGAGCGGGTGCGTCGTCATGCGGAAACGCTGCACCTCCTGCATCTTGAGTTCGATGTAGGCATCGATGTAGTTGTCGGTGAAGACGCCGCCCTTGGTCAGGAAGGCGCGGCCCTTGTCCAGGTAGTCCAGCGCCTGCTCCAGGCTGTGGCAGACGGTCGGGATCTTGGCGTCTTCCTCCGGCGGCAGGTGGTAGAGGTCCTTGGTCGCGGCTTCACCGGGGTGGATCTTGTTTTCCACGCCGTCCAGGCCGGCCATCAGCAGCGCGGCGAATCCCAGGTAGGGGTTCATCAGCGGGTCGGGGAAACGTGCCTCGATGCGGCGGCCCTTCGGGTTGGCCACGTACGGGATGCGGATCGACGCCGAACGGTTGCGCGCCGAGTAGGCCAGCTTCACCGGCGCCTCGTAGCCGGGCACCAGCCGCTTGTAGCTGTTGGTGCCGGGGTTGGTGATGGCATTCAGCGCCCGCGCGTGCTTGATGATGCCGCCGATGTAGTGCAGCGCGAACTCGCTCAGGCCGCCGTAGCCGTCGCCGGCGAACAGGTTCTTGCCGTCCTTCCACACGCTCTGGTGCACGTGCATGCCGCTGCCGTTGTCGCCGACCACGGGCTTGGGCATGAAGGTCGCCGTCTTGCCGTAGGCATGGGCGACGTTGTGGATGATGTACTTCTGCAGCTGCAGCCAGTCGGCGCGCTGCACCAGCGTGCTGAACTTGGTGCCGATCTCGTTCTGGCCGGCACCGGCGACTTCGTGGTGGTGCACTTCGACCGGGATGCCGACCTGCTCGAGCAGCAGGCACATTTCGGAGCGCATGTCCTGGAAGCTGTCCACCGGCGGCACCGGGAAGTAGCCGCCCTTGACGGTGGGGCGGTGGCCCATGTTGCCGCCCTCGAGGTCCTTGTTGGTGGTCCAGGACGCTTCCTCGGAGGTGATCTTGACCTGGCAGCCGTCCATGCCGATGTGCCAGTGGACCTGGTCGAAGATGAAGAACTCGGGCTCGGGGCCGAAGTAGGCGGCGTCGCCGATGCCGCTGCTCTTCAGGTAGGCCTCGGCACGCTTGGCCAGGCTGCGCGGGTCACGCTCGTAGGGCTTGCCGTCGCCGGGCTCGAGCACGTCGCAGCTCAGCAGCAGCGTCGGCTCTTCGTAGAAGGGGTCGAGGTTGGCGGTGTTGGGGTCGGGCATGAGCAGCATGTCGCTGGCCTCGATGCCCTTCCAGCCGGCGATCGACGAACCGTCGAAGGCGTGGCCGGAGATGAACTTGTCTTCGTCGAAGTGGGACACAGGCACGGTCACGTGCTGTTCCTTGCCGCGGGTGTCGGTGAAGCGGAAGTCGACGAACTTGACTTCGTTCTCCTTCACCATCTTCATGACGTCGGCAACGGTCTTTGCCATTCAAATCTCTCCTAGCGGGGCTCGTGGATTGGTTTCGGTCTTGGGCAGTGGCGGGGCAGACCCCGACAGGATGCACCTCAATTTAGCAGAAACCATGCCGGCATCCGGGGCCGCCCGCAGCTGGGTTCGGCCGGCTGGCGCATCGACTCGGTGCACCAAAGTGCACCAGAATCGAGCCGATTCGATGAATTCAACGCACCAGTTCGGGGCCCAGCGACGCGCCCAACTGCTCCAGCCCGGTGCGCAGCGCGGCGTAGGCGTCGGTCGGGTCGACGGCGCCCTTGACGCCGAGTTCGATGTGGCGGCCCCACTGCGGATGGTCGACGCTGGGCAGGCTGAACACCCTGACGCCGGGGTAGCGGGTCTCGATGTCCTCCATCAGCGGCGTCAGCCTGGCCTCCATGGCGCCGAAGACGACGACCGAACGCTCCCGCGTGCGCGCGCCGCCGTGCAGGTGGGCGTAGCGCTGGTCCAGCAGCCATTCGATCATCGGCCAGGCCATGACCGGGAAGCCGGGTACGAAGTGCACGTCGCCGACGCTGAAGCCGGGGATCTTGTTGTACGGATTGGGGAGGATCACCGCGCCCTGCGGAAACACGCCCATGTTCAGCCGGTGCACGTTGTCGGCGCGATCGGGCTCGTAGGGCAGGCCCTGCTCGGCCGCGATATCGCGCATGCGTTCCAGGATCAAGGCCCGGGCCTCGGCGTGCAGTTGCAGCGGCACGTCCAGCGCCGCGGCAGCGCACTGGCGCGTGTGGTCGTCGGGCGTGGCGCCGATGCCGCCGGTGCACAGCACCAGGTCGCCGCCGGCAAAAGCCTCACGCAGCGCCGCCGTGATGCGCGGCCGGTCGTCGCCGACGTAACGCGCCCACGACAACATCAGCCCGCGCGCGTTCAGCAGCTCGATGACCTTGGCCAGGTGCTTGTCCTGGCGCTTGCCCGACAGGATCTCGTCGCCGACGATGATGAGGCCGATGTTCATGCGTTCTCGCTCGCTTCGATGAGGGGTGTGCCCGGGGGCGACTCGGCGCTGCGCAGGCGCTGCAGTTCGGCCAGCGCGAAATGCGCGAACCACAGCGCGGCGAAGATGAAGACCAGCGTGTACAGCCACACCGAGGCCAGCACCAGCAGCGGCGCGAAGATCAGCGTCGCCGCGCTCAGCGCCCACATCATCGACGGCAGCGCACCGAGATAGCCGCAGAAGATGCCCATGGCCAGCAGCGCCCAGCGCTGGCGACGCAGGATGTAGTGCCGCTCGACCGCGCTGGCGTGCAGCGCCAGCACGTCGTGGCCGAGCACGCGGCAGGTGAGCCAGCCCCAGATCAGCGGCGGCAGCACCAGCACCAGCGGCGGCACCAGCCACAGCGGCACGCTCAGCAGCAGTGCCAGCAGGGCCGCCGCGGTGCAAGCCAGGGCCCACAGCAGCCCCTGCCACCAGCTCGCACAGCGGCGCTGCTCCAGGCCCGGGAAGCGCCGCTGCGCGACCAGGCCGACGATGGCCGGCGTCATCAGCGTGGCCACCAGCAGCAGCGACACCAGCACCAGCACCGGCACGGCCAGCGCGACCACGACCATCGGCCCGACCAGCGTGCGCAGCTGGTTCGCGCCGACCGACTCCAGCCACTCGAGCATGGCCACCGTCAGCGCCCAGCGCTCCAGCGTCGCACGCACCGCCGCCACTGCCGGCTCCCAATAGGCCCAGCCCAGCCCTGCCACCGCGCCACCGGCCACCAGCAGCGGCAGCAGCGACCACAGCACCAGCCGCGGATGCAGGCAGTAGGCGGCAGCGCGCCAGAAGGCGTCGAGGACGGCGTTCACGCGGCGGGCGGGATCAGCACGGGTTGCCGGCGTGACGCGGGGACTGGCGGCCCGGCGGCGGCGACAGCGTCAGGCGCTGCGGCTCGGCGCCGGGCTTGGCCCGCGAGGCCGGTCGTGGCCGGCGGGGCTGCAGCATGCCGAGGCAGAGACGGCGCATCTACTCGTCGTCGCCGCCAAGGATGCCGCCCAACAGACCGCCGCCGGCCACCAGTCCGCCCAGCGTGGCCTCTTCACGGCGGCCGCCGCCGGTCTGTGGCGCCGCCGCGAAGACCCGCGAGGCCAGGCGCGAGAACGGCAGGCTCTGCAGCCACACCGTGCCGGGGCCGACGAGCCTGGCCAGGAACAGGCCCTCACCGCCGAACAGCGCGGTCTTGATCTTGCCGACGAACTGGATCTCGAAGTTGACGCTGGGCGTGTAGGCGACGACGCAGCCGGTGTCGACCATCAGCGTCTGCCCCGGCTGCAGTTCACGCTTGACGACGCTGCCGCCGGCGTGCACGAAGGCCAGGCCGTCGCCTTCGAGCTTCTGCATGATGAAGCCTTCGCCGCCGAAGAAGCCCGCCGACAGCTTGCGCTGCAAGGCGATACCGAGCGAGACGCCGCGCGCCGCGCACAGGAAGGCGTCCTTCTGGCAGATCAGCATGCCGCCGAGCTGGCGCAGGTCCATGGCCAGGATCTTGCCCGGGTAGGGGGCGGCGAAGGCGATGCGCTGCTTGCCCTGGGTCTGGTTGGTGTAGACGGTGATGAACAGCGATTCGCCGGTGATCAGGCGTTTGCCGGCACCGAGCAGCTTGCCCAGCAGGCCACCGCTGGCGCCGCTGCCGTCGCCGAAGACGGTGTCCATGGCGACGCCGGCGTCCATGAAGAACAGGCTGCCGGCCTCGCCGACCGCGGCTTCGCCGGGGTCGAGCTCGACCTCGACGAACTGCATCTCGGCGCCCTTGATCTCGTAGTCCACCACGTCCATGGCCATCGCCCGCCTCCATTGCCGCACACGCCGGGCGCGATCGTACCCAAGTGCCATCGCTGCGCCCGCCGGCGCTGGGGATAATCGGCGGTCCGTCCCGCTGGCCGCCATCGCCCCATGTTCTTCGCCGTACTCGCCATCAGTCTGGGCGCCGCCATCGGCGCCCTGCTGCGCTGGGGCCTGGGTGTCGGCCTCAACCACCTGTTCCCGGCGCTGCCGCCGGGCACGCTGGTGGCCAACCTGGTGGGTGCTTACCTGATCGGCATCGCGATGAGCGTGTTCGCGCAGTCCGGCACGCTGCCGCCGGAATGGCGGCTGTTCATCGTCACCGGGTTCCTGGGTGGCCTGACCACTTTCTCCAGCTTCTCGGCCGAGGTCGTGACGCTGATGCAGCAGGGCCGCGCCGGCTGGGCCATGGCCACCGTGGCCACGCACGTGCTGGGTTCGCTGGCCCTGACGCTGGCCGGCATCGCCAGCGCCGAGTTCCTTAGAGGCTGAGGTCTAGACCCCGGTCGAGGCCCGGGCAACGCCTCCTAGAATCTTCTCTCCCTACGGAGAGTCCCGATGTCCCCTGCAGAAATCCTGGCCCAACACGGCCCGCGCGAAGCCATGGCCTACGACGTGGTCGTCGTCGGCGCCGGCCCGGCCGGGCTGGCCACCGCGATCCGCCTCAAGCAGATCGACGCCGGCCTGTCGGTGGTGGTGCTGGAGAAGGGCTCCGAGCCCGGCGCCCACATCATCAGCGGCGCCGTGATGGACCCGCGCGCCATCACCGAGCTGCTGCCCGACTGGCAGGCCCAGGGGGCGCCGCTGCTGCAGCCGGTGACCGCCGACGAGGTGCTGTTCCTGAACGCCGGCGGCGCCACGCGGGTGCCGCCGTGGCTGGTCCCCGAGGCGCTGAACAACCACGGCAACTACGTCGTCAGCCTGGGCGCGGTGGTGCGCTGGATGGCCGCGCAGGCCGAGGCCCTGGGTGTGGAGATCTTCCCCGGCTTCGCCGCCGCCGAGGTGCTGTACGACGAACACGGTGCGGTGCGCGGCGTGGCCACCGGCAACCTCGGCGTCGGCAAGGACGGCCAGCCGCACGAAGGTTTCCAGCTCGGCATGGAACTCACGGCCAAGTACACCGTGTTCGCCGAAGGCGCACGCGGCCACCTCGGCAAGCAGCTCATCGCCGGTTTCGACCTGGCCGCCGGGCGCGACCCGCAGACCTACGCCATCGGCATCAAGGAACTGTGGGAGATCGCCCCCGCCAGGGCGCGGCCGGGCCTGGTGGTGCACACCGCCGGCTGGCCGATGGACGACCACAGCTACGGCGGCGGCTTCCTGTATCACCTGGAGGGCAACCTGGCGACGCTGGGCCTGGTCACCGGACTGGACTACCAGAACCCCTGGATCAGCCCCTTCGAGGAGATGCAGCGCTGGAAGACACACCCGGCCATCCGCGCCCACCTCGAAGGCGGCAAACGCGTCGGCTACGGTGCCCGCGCCATCGCCGCCGGCGGGCTGAACGCGCTGCCCAAGCTGGTGTTCCCGGGCGGTGCGCTGGTCGGTTGCGACGCCGGCACGTTGAATGCGGCGCGCATCAAGGGCAGCCACGCGGCGATCAAGAGCGGCAAGCTGGCCGCCGAAGCCGTCGCCGCGGCACTGCAGGCGGGCCGCGCGGGCGACGAACTGACGGCCTACACAGAGGCCTTCGAGAAAAGCTGGCTGCACGACGAGTTGCAGGCCGCGCGCAACTTCAAGGCCTGGTACAAGAAGGGCAACACCATCGGCTCGATGATGGCCGGCGTCGAGCATTGGCTGCTGCCCAAGCTGGGCGTGAAGAGCCCGCCGTGGACGATACGCAACCGCACGCCTGACCACGCCCGGCTGCACGCCGCGGCACAGGTCGAGCCGATCCGCTACCCCAAGCCCGACGGCGTGCTGACCTTCGACCGCCTGTCCTCGGTGTTCATGAGCAACACCAACCACGAGGAGAACCAGCCCGCGCACCTGACGCTGAAGGACGCGTCGGTGCCGGTGGCGGTCAACCTGGACCGCTACGCCGGCCCCGAAAGCCGCTACTGCCCGGCCGGCGTCTACGAGTTCGTCGCCGCCGCCGACGGCAGCCCGCAACTGCAGATCAACGCCCAGAACTGCGTGCACTGCAAGACCTGCGACATCAAGGACCCGACGCAGAATATCGTCTGGGTCACGCCCGAGGGCGGCGGCGGGCCGAATTACGCGGGGATGTGAACGCAGCGAACAGGAGCGCACTCTTGCTCCCTCTCCCGCCAGGGCGGGAGAGGGTCGGGGTGAGGGCGGCAAGGCGGCGCGCCAACACCCTCACCCCTGCCCTCTCCCGCGAGCGGGAGAGGGAGGAATACCCTTGCGCTGCGCCCGGGCCGCGTCGCGCTGCATGAACAGATACAGCGCCTCGACCTTCTCGCGCGCCCACGGCGTCTTGCGCAGGAACTTCAGGCTCGAAACCACGCTCGGGTCGCTGGTGAAACAGCGCAAGGGGATGCGTTCGCCCAGCCCCGGCCACCCGTAGTGGTCGACGAGCGCCGTCACGATGGCCTCCAGCGTCAGGCCGTGCAGCGGGTTGCGCGGCTGTGCGGGGATGGCGGGCGGCACCGACATGCCGTCATTCTGGCCGCAGACTCTCACCCGTCCGCCAGCGTGCGTGTGGCGGCGCATCGCCCGCCACCCCGAGGACACCGTCCATGCAGCAGATCGACTTCACCTTGCGCGGCGAGCACATCACGCTCGACGCCCTGCTCAAGGCCACCGGCGTGGCGTCCAGCGGCGGCCTCGCCAAGGCCCTGGTGGCCGCCGGCCGCGTGCAGGTGAACGGCCAGACGGAACTGCGCAAGACCTGCAAGATCCGCGCGGGCCAGGTCGTCGCGCTGGCCGGCGTGCGCATCCGCGTGCAGGCCGCGCCGGTGCCGGACACGCCTGCGAACTAAGCGGCACGTTCCATCTGCGCCAGCGTCGCCACCGCGTGCTGCACGCCACCGCCGCCCACCGGGATGCCCTGCACGCGCAGCGCCGCCTCGACCACCGCCAGGCAGCCCAGCACACCGGCCACGTTCTGGTCGCCGAGGTGGCCGATGCGGAAACCACGCCCATGCAGCGGACCCAGTGCGCCGGCGAAGGCGACCTGGAAATGCTCGCGGGCGACGGCACGCAGGGCGTCGACGTCGGTGCCCGGCGGCACCGTGACCGTGGTCACCGCGGCCGACCGGCTGACCCGTTCGCGGGCGAAGAAATCCAGCGCCCCACCCTCGCGCCAGCCGTCCACCGCCGCGTGCACCAGCGCGGCCAGTTGCCGATGACGCGCCAGCACGCCGTCCAGGCCCTCGCGGTGCAGCAGCGCCAGCGCCGCCTGCAGCCCGGCCATCAGGTTCTGCGGCGGCGTGCCGCAGAACTTGCGGTACGACAGCGCGCTCCTGCGCGGCACGAAATCCCAGTAGAAGCGAGGCGCCGGGTTGCGCTCGGCCGCCGTGTAGGCCGCGGCGTTGACGGCGACGAAACCCACGCCCGGCGGGCACATGAGTCCCTTCTGCGACGCACCCACCGCGACGTCGGCGCGCAGCGCGTCCATGTCGAAGGGCTCGGCCGCCAGCGACGCCACGACGTCGACGACGAAGAGCGCCGGATGGTCGGCGGCGTCGATGGCGGCACGCAGCGCCGCCAGGTCGCTGGTGATGCCGCTGGAGGTGTCGGTGTGGACGACGAAGACAGCCGCGATCTCGTGCCGGCGGTCTTCGCGCAGCGCCTGCGTCACCGCCAGCGGGTCGATCGGCAGCCCTTCGTGCCATGGCGTGCGCACGACACGCCGGCCCAGCGCCTCGGTCAACACGGCCCACGATTCGGAGAAGTGTCCGGTGCCCGGCACCAGCGCCGCGCCCCCCGGTGGAATCAGGTTCTGCACCGCCGCTTCCCACACGCCGTGGCCGTTGGCGGCGTAGAAGTAGACGTCGGACGCCTCGGTGCGCAACAGCCGCTTGAGGCCCTGCTCGCAGGCCGCGATGACGGCGTCGACACGCGGATCGCCCATGTCCATGGGCTGCCGGCTCATGGCGTGCAACACCTCGTCGGGCACCGGCGTCGGGCCGGGTGAGTGCAGGAAGCGGCGGCCGGGGATGCGCTGGGGGGAGTTCATGCCCGCATCGTAAGGCGGTGCGCCACGCGCCGGCCCCGCGGCCGCGTCTCAGCGCCAGTCCGGCGGCCGCTTCTCGATGAAGGCCTGCACGCCTTCCAGCGCCGCGGCGTCCATCATGTTGCAGGCCATCGTGCGGCCGGCGTCGCCGTAGGCGGCGTCGATGCCGGCCTCGAGCTGGCGGTAGAACAGCGCCTTGCCCAAGGCCAGCGCGACGCGCGGCTTGGCCGCGATGCGCGTGGCCAGGGCGTCGACTTCGGCGTCGAGCTGCGCGGCGTCGACGACGCGGTTCACCAGCCCTCTTTCGCGCGCCTGCTCGGCGCTGATGAAGTCGCCCGTGACGAGCATCTCGAAAGCCGCCTTGCGCCCGAGGTTGCGGCTCAGCGCGACGCTGGGCGTGGCGCAGAACAGGCCCAGGTTGACGCCGCTGACCGCGAACTTCGCCTCGCGCGCGGCCACCGCCAGGTCGCAGGTGGCGACGAGCTGGCAGCCGGCGGCGGTGGCGATGCCGTGCACACGCGCGATCACCGGCAGCGGCAGTTGCTGGATCGTCAGCATCATGCGCGCGCACTGCGCGAACAGCCGCTCGTAATAGCCCAGCGAAGGCTCGGCGCGCATTTCCTTCAGGTCGTGGCCGGCGCAGAAGGCCTTGCCCTCGGCCGCGATGACCACCACGCGCGCCGTCTCGTCGGCGGCCACGCGATCCAGCGCCGCCTGCAGCGCATCGAGCATGGCCTCGGACAATGAATTGAAGGCCTGCGGCCGGTTCAGCGTCAGCGTGACGATGCCGCGGGCGTCGGCTTCGTAGACGACCAGGGGTTCGAGGGTGGACATGAGGGGGTCTCCTATTCGATGGCCGAAGAACTCTTGGCGCGTTCGCGCAACTGGAACTTCTGGATCTTGCCGGTGCTGGTCTTCGGGATCGCCTCGAAGCGGATCTCGCGCGGCACCTTGTAGCCGGCCAGCAGGCCCTTGCAGTGGCTGATCAGGTCTTGCGCGGTCACCGTGGTGCCGGCCTGGGTCTCGACGAAGGCCAGCGGCGTTTCGCCCCACTTCGGGTCGGGCCGCGCGACGACGGCGCAGGCCAGCACGGCCGGGTGGCGGTAGAGCGCGTCCTCGACCTCGATCGAGCTGATGTTCTCGCCGCCGCTGATGATGATGTCCTTGCTGCGGTCCTTGATCTTGACGTAGCGGTCGGGCTCGATCACCGCCAGGTCGCCGGTGTGGAACCAGCCGCCGGCAAAGGCCTTCTGGCTTGCCTCCGGGTTCTTCAGGTAACCCTTCATCACGATGTTGCCGCGGAACATGATCTCGCCCATGGTCTGGCCGTCGGCGGGCACTTCGGACTGCGTGTCGGGGTCGAACACCGTCATGCCTTCCTGCAGTTCGTAGCGCACGCCCTGGCGTGCGTTCAGCCGCGTCTGCTCGGACAGGCTGGCCGCCGACCACGCGCTGCGCTTGACGGCCACGGCGGCGGGGCCGTAGACCTCGGTCAGGCCGTAGACATGCGTGATGTCGAAACCCAGCCTGGCCATGCCTTCGATCATCGCCGCCGGCGGCGCCGCGCCGGCGACCATGCCGCGCACCTTCTGCGTGATGCCGGCACGCCACTCGGCAGGCGCGCTGATGAGCAGGTTGTGCACGATCGGCGCGGCGCAATAGTGGTCGACGCCGTGATCGCGCATCGCGCCCAGGATGGCCTGCGCGTCGACGCGGCGCAGGCAGACGTGCACGCCGCCGAGCAGCGCCACCGTCCACGGGAAACACCAGCCGTTGCAGTGGAACATCGGCAGCGTCCACAGGTAGCGCGGGAAGTGCGGCAGGGTCCAGGTGCTGGCGTTGCACACGGCGTTGAGGTAGGCGCCGCGGTGGTGGGTGACGACGCCCTTGGGGTCGCCGGTGGTGCCGCTGGTGTAGCTCACCGCGATGGCGTCCCACTCGTCGGCCGGCCCTTCCAGGCGCGCCAGCGGCTCGTGCGCGGCGAGCAGGGTCTCGTAGTCGTGGCTGCCGATGCGTTCGCCGGGGCCGGTGTATTCGCTGTCGGCGACGTCGATGACGACGGGGTCGCGGCCGTGCTGCGTGCGCAGCAGCCGCAGCGCCTCGGCCATCACCGGGGCGAACTCGCGGTCGGTGATCAGCACCTGCACCTCGCAGTGGTTCATCTGCCAGGCCAGCAGCGCTGCATCGAGCCGCGTGTTCAGCGTGTTGAGCACGGCGTTCAGCGCCGGCACCGCGTAGTGCGCCTCGACCATCTCGGGTGTGTTGGGAAGCATCACGCTGACCGTGCTGCCGCGGCCGACGCCCAGGGCGCGCAAGGCCACCGCCAGCCGCGCCGAACGGTCGCGCAGCTGCGCCCAGTTCAGCCGCCGCGCGCCGTGGATGACGGCCGGCAGGTCGCCGTAGACCTCGGCGCTGCGCTCGACGAAGCTCACCGGCGACAGCGCCACGAAGTTGGCGGCGTTGCGGTCCAGATCCTGGTCGTAGATGCTCATGGGGCCCCCGTCGCGACTTCGTTGCCGCATGTTAGCCGCGACCACGCATGCGAGCACCGGGTCGCCGCGATCAGACTCGGCCCTCGTAGACCAGCATCGCCGCGGCCAGGTCCTCCAGCGCGGTGCCCACCGACTTGAACACCGTGCGTTCGGCGGCCGACTGCCGGCCCGCCACGCGGCCGCTGCACAGGTCGGCCAGCGTGCCGCGGATGTCCGCCGCCGACAGCACGCCGCGCGACAGCGGCCCGAGCAGGTCACCGCTCTTCCTGGCCGCCTCGTCGGTGTCCACGAAGACGCTGGCGCCGGCGAAGCAGGCGTCGTCGGCCTCGCGCATCTGCGGCGTGAAGCTGCCGATGAGGTCGAGGTGGCTGCCGGGTCGCAGCCATTCGCCGTGCACCAGGGGCACGGTCGCCAGCGTGGCGCAGCTCACCATGTCGGCCTGTGCAACGGCAGCGGCCAGGTCGGCGGCCACCCTCGCGTTCAGCCCCGCGGCAGACCAGGCCTCCGCCCGCGCTGCGGCCTGCGCCGGCCGGCGCGCCCAGACCATCACCTCCTCGATGGTTAAGACTTCGCGGTAGGCCTGCGGCAGCAGCGCCGCGACGCGGCCGCCGCCGACCACCAGCAGCCGGCGGGCGTCGCGCCGCGCCAGTCTCGACGCCGCCAACGCCGACGCCGCGGCGGTGCGGCGCGAGGTGATCTCGTCGCCGTCGATCTGCGCCAGCGGCTGGCCGGTGCGTGCGTCGTAGAGCGTGTAGGTCGAAAACAGACCGGGCAGGCCGCGCGCCGCGTTGCCGGGATAGACGCTGACGGTCTTGATGCCGAGGTAACGGTCGGCCAGCCACGCCGGCATGATCAGCACCGTGCCCTGGCTGCCGTCGGCGGCGGTGAGCGTGTGCACGTGGCGCGCCGGCACCTCGCAGCCGCCGACGAACAGGCGTTCGAGTGCCGCGATCAGGCGGCCGAAGGGCAAGGCCTCGCGGGTGGCGGCGGCGTCGAAGACCTTCATCGATGGCGCCGTGTCGAACGTGGCCGCGGGCCGGCGCTCAGGCGCTCGCCGCGGCCAGCGCCTGGTCGATGTCCCACAGGATGTCGTCGATGTGCTCCAGCCCGACCGAGATGCGCACCATGTCGGGCCGCACGCCGGCCGCCAGCTGCTGCTCGGCGTCGAGCTGGCGGTGGGTCGTGCCCGCCGGGTGGCTGATCAGCGTTCGCGTGTCGCCGATGTTGACGAGGTGGCTCATGAACTGCGCGCTCTCGATGAACTTCACGCCTTTGTCCACGCCGCCCTCGACGCCGAAGGCCAGCAGTCCCGAAGCGCCACGCATCTGGCGCTGCAGCAGGGCGTGCTGCGGGTGCTCGGGCAGGCCGGGGTAGTTGACCCAGCCCACGGCAGGGTGCCGGCGCAGGAACTCGGCCACCTTGAGGGCATTGCTGCAGTGCCGCTCCATGCGCAGCGGCAGCGTCTCCACGCCCTGCAGGATCTGCCAGGCGCTCAGCGGCGACAGCGCGGCACCGAAGACACGCAGGCTCTCCATGCGGCAGCGCATCGAGAAGCCGAAGTTGCCGAAGGTCTCGTAGAACTTCACGCCGTGATAGCCGGGGCTGGGTTCGGTCATGCCGGGGAACTTGCCGTTGTCCCAGGGGAAGCGGCCGCTCTCGACGACGACGCCGCCGAGCGTGGTGCCGTGGCCGGCCAGGTACTTGGTGGCGCTGTGCACGACGATGTCGGCGCCGTGTTCGATGGGGTTGCACAGGAAGGGCGAAGGCACCGTGTTGTCGATGACCAGCGGCACGCCGTGTTCGTGCGCGACCGCGGCCACGGCGGCGATGTCGAGCACCACCAGGCTCGGGTTGCCCAGGCTTTCGGCAAACACAGCGCGGGTGTTCGGCCGCATCGCGGCAGCGAAGGCGGCGGCGTCGGTGGCGTCGACGAAGCTCGTCTCGATGCCGAACTTGCGCAGGTTCACCGCCAGCATCGTGACGCTGCCGCCGTACAGCGCACCTGCCGCCACGACGTGGTCGCCGGCCTGCAGGATCGTCATCAGCGCTATCGCCTCGGCGGCCATGCCCGACGCGCTGGCGACGGCGGCGCGGCCGCCTTCGAGCGCCGCCACGCGCTCTTCCAGCGCCGCCACGGTGGGGTTGCTCAGGCGCGTATAGACGTTGCCGAAGGTCTGCAGGTTGAACAGCGACGCCGCATGGTCGGCGCTGTCGAAGACGAAGCTCGTCGTCTGGTAGATCGGCAAGGCGCGTGCGCCGGTGGCGGCATCGGGAATCTGCCCGGCGTGGATGGCCAGCGTCTCGGCGCGGTAGCGGTGGTCGCTCAAACGGGCCTCCGCGCACTGATCACCTTCGTGTCGACACCGACCCAGTGCAGGCCGCCGAACAGCCGCGCGTGTTCGATCTTCACGCAGCGGTCCATCACCGAATCCAGCCCCGCCGCACGCGCCATGGCGTCGGCTTCGAGGTTGGCCACGCCGAGTTGTTGCCACAAGCACTTGGCACCGATGGCCACGGCGCTGGCGGCGATCGGCGGCACGTCGGCGGGCTTGCGGAAGACGTCGACCATGTCCACGGGTTCGGCGATGTCCTCCAGCCGCGCGTGGCAGCGTTCGCCCAGGATGTGGTCGTAACGCGGGTTGACCGGGATCACGCGGTAGCCGTGCGATTGCAGATATTTGGCGACGAAGTTGCTGGGCCGGTGCCATTCGGCCGACAGGCCGACGATGGCCACCGTCTTGCAGGTGCGCAGGATGCGGCGCAGCGTGGGGATGTCGTCGCTCATCGCGCCATGCTACTGCCCGCGCCGGCACGGCCACAAGCGCGTTCGCCAGCCGTCGCTGGGCAGCCAGTGCGACAGCGGCCGGCACGCGGCGCCGTCGACGCACAGTTCGTAGTCGGCGGTGTAGCCCGACCGTGTCAGCCACAGCTCGGCGTGTTCGAGCCGGGCCGGCCGGTAGTGGTACCAGCCGTCGCGCAGCACGGCGCCTGCACCCGGCTCCATGCCGGCCGCCGAGCCTCGAACGCGCGCTTGCACGGCCCAAAGCACCGGCGGTGCCGGCGTGGCGGCGTGCACTTGGTAGTCTTCCTCCCAGCGCACGAGTTCGATCGAATGTGTCCACGCCAGCGTGAAACGTCGTGCAGCCACGAAGGTCGCGGCGGCGTCGGCGCCAGCCGCGCCGCCGGCCAGCGCCAGGCAGATGCCGAGCGTGGCGCCGCTCAA